>NZ_CALW02000032.1 GCF_000312565.1 Bartonella rattaustraliani AUST/NH4 | reverse complement strand
AACGATTTTAACGTTATAACTATCGATTTCATGATCAAAACGTATTATTGAATTGTTATGAATGATTACTGCTTTTGAATGCTCACATGCGTTATAAGATTTGTGTCATGATTTGCTTTTCATGCTTTGTTCATACATGGCAATTGTTGATAAAAAAGGGTCAATTGAATCACATATAAAAGTGTGGATTCTTAAGTGGATTCATATAAAATAATTGCACACAAACTATTGACTTTATTGTATTTTTACATAAATAGCATTTCCAAGTAAGAACCCTTACGATAGTCGAGCCTCATACTCTCTATGCAAATCACAATGCGTTATTTTTATAAATTAATATGTGAGATTGAGTTTGTGCGTAAGATCACACAGGACATAGGTGCAAATATCAAAGTTCGCATTTTTATACGTAAAGCATAAACTGTATCCGTATTATAGAATGAATATCATTTTTAATGAATTATAACGTGTTTTTTGAGAAATCTCGCTATCGTAAGTGATTTCATAACATACTTCTTTGAAACTCTTAAAAATTCTTTATTTCATTTGCACGCAAAGAAATCAGGAAGTTTCTCATCATGTATGTATTATATTTTATTAACTATGCTTTTCAGAATCCATATGAATCACTGTGCCAATCTCGTCTTCATTAGAATGAGAGTTTCTACGACGATGCAAAGTTTGCACAATTTCCTTTCTTAAAACTGTATCTGCTTCACTTAAGCGATGAATGCTAAGTTCTAATTCAAGAGATAAAGCCAAATCCACGCACAATTTAAGCTCTTCCCCAATATCAAAACCGCGTTGATAATCGTCATAAAGACCAACAAGTGTATCGGATAATTCTTTATCGCATAAAGAGGTCATACTCACTCCTCCACGTCGCGGTTTTTCCCTGTAACTTTGATGTATTTAAGCATCATTGCACTGCTCACACCAAGAATCGCCATTTACAGCAACATCATGGCTTTGTCAATTTGCTGCAAAGCACCAACTTTTAAACCAACTTCTGTCAAAAAATTTATTGCTCCATTATCTTCAGTTTTTTTATTATAAATATGTGCGGGAACATTTCCGCTACAGAGTTTACCGCATTTAAGATGTATTGCCAAACGGCTTTTACAAAATTTTTTGAAAAGAATTGGGAAAACAGATTATACTGGAAATATGTAATTTTCATATAAGATGAATTATTATGATGATGATGAACAAAATACCATAAAGTCGCATTATTGCTTACCAAAGCCAAACCAATACCATAGATATCAATCATAAGTAAGCATGGTTTGGAGATGTTCAGACTTTGAACGAGAGATAATGATCTCACTTTTTGCAGAATATCAATGGTATTGCCTCTTTTGTATTGAATTTTAGACATTGATAAATCTGATACCCTTAAAAACTATGGAAAATGTTTTTAATACGCACAGCCTTGCAACAAAATTTTAAAGCAGCGCTCCCGCGTAATATAAAATAGGCAAGAGAGATCGTATTGGGGCTATTCTTCTCCTTTGAAGATATAGTTGCAGCTTTTAGAGTGGCAGTTGGCGAAGATCTGCTTAACAAGCAAACCGACAAAAGTGGCGCATAACAATTTTGCATTAAGAAGTTTAGAAGGAGAATTTTAAATTCTTATCTCAAACCACTGTCTTTCTACACCAACCTTATCTTAAAATGCAAAACAAAAATATTCTTTTCCTGCCTAAAAATTTTCACCATTTTCATAAAATCATCTTCTACAAAATTCTCAGAGCTATCATAACCTTTCTTTGAACAAGCACAAAAAACATAAACAAATAAATTGTTCGTAGAATGAAATGTCCCACAAAATATTTCATGAAAAATTTAATGTCTTAATATAAAATCATTTTAAGCAAACATCACATGCATTCTAAAGCTTATTAAAACTAAAATCGTGGCACTTCTTTTTGCTCAAAAACGATTAAATTTTTTCTTGTTCTGGTTTAACACTCCCACTTGCACAATATATCATAAATCCTTTAAATAGTTTTTTCTTATCTCTCTGTGCTATAAGTCTCTCATCAGATTATAATGCACCTCCTTAATGCCAACAAAAATAAATTTAAAGAGTTTTCCATGCCTAAAACAGATATTGAAATTGCTCGCACTGCTCAAAAACAACCTATCACTGAAATTGCGCAAAAAATTGGTATAGCACATGAAAACCTAATCCCTTATGGACATGATAAAGCGAAAATTTCTTCTGCATACATAAAATCACTGCACAAAAATTCTGATGGCAAACTTATCCTTGTCACAGCAATAAACCCAACACCTGCCGGAGAAGGAAAAACAACAACAACCGTTGGACTTAATGATGCACTCAATCTCATTGGCAAAAAAACCATAGCAGCCTTAAGAGAACCATCTCTGGGTCCTTGCTTTGGAATAAAAGGCGGTGCTGCTGGAGGTGGTTATGCGCAAGTTGTACCAATGGATGAGCTTAACCTGCATTTTACTGGTGATTTTCATGCGATTACTGCTGCCCATAACCTTCTTGCAGCGATGATTGATAACCACATCTATTGGGGAAACACCCTGAACATTGATCCACGCCGTATTGTTTGGAAACGAGTCCTTGATATGAATGACCGTGCCTTGCGTAATATCGTTATTTCATTAGGTGGCGTTACCAATGGTTTTCCACGTCAAACGGGTTTTGATATTACTGTTGCCTCAGAAATTATGGCTATTTTTTGTCTCGCTGAAAATCTGGAAAATCTTACACAAAGACTCAAAAAAATTGTTGTTGCCTATCGTTATGATAAAACGCCCGTAACTGTTGCTGATCTCAATGCAGAAGGTGCCATGACAGTTCTGCTTAAAGATGCCATACAACCCAATCTCGTACAAACAATTGAAAATAACCCTGTCCTCGTTCACGGAGGGCCTTTTGCTAATATTGCTCATGGCTGTAATTCCGTTATAGCAACAAAAACCGCTTTAAAACTTGCCGATTATGTCGTCACAGAAGCAGGATTTGGAGCCGATCTTGGTGCGGAAAAATTCTTTAACATTAAATGTCGACAAACAGGGATTATACCAAACGCTACAGTGATTGTCGCAACAATTCGCGCATTAAAAATGAATGGTGGTGTCGACAAACATAATCTGACAGAAGAGAATATCACTGCTTTAGAAAAAGGCACTGCCAACCTTTTAAGACACATAAGAAATATGGAATACTACGGTATCCCTTGTGTTGTTGCTATCAATCATTTTGATTCCGATAGCAATACCGAAATAAGTACATTACAAAAAATAGTCGCCACAACCGGGTGCAAAGCCATTCTCTGCACCCATTGGAAACAAGGTGGAAAAGGCGCTATAGAACTTGCACAAGAACTCATTACCTTGATTGAAGAAAAAGATTCCCATTTTAAAGTTCTTTATCAGGATAATCTTCCACTTGTTCAGAAAATTAACTGCATTATACAAAAACTCTATGGTGGACGCAGCGCCATTATCCCCACCCCTATTCTCAAACAACTTGAATCTTGGGAAAAAGAAGGCTTTGGCACATATCCTGTTTGTATGGCAAAAACACCTTATTCTTTTTCTTCTGATCCCACACAATATGGTGCCCCTACTGATTTTGAAGTTCCTGTACGAGAAGTTCGTCTCTCAGCAGGTGCGGGTTTCATTGTTGTCATTTGTGGAGATGTTATGACCATGCCTGGCTTACCACATCATCCTGCCGCGGAAAAAATTCAACTCGATGAAAATGATGAAATTCAAGGACTTTCATAAACATGTACTCGTAAATTTAATTATTCATCATGAAAGGTCTCTTATAGCAAAAAGAATAGAATCTTAAAAGCAATATAGACAAACGCCTTATATGTGTGATATATACTCCGCAACGTATATCCTTTTAAGTATATTTTAAAAGGAATAGGTTTTTACCTATTATTTGTGACACTAAAACAAAGCAGGATGGACCGTGCAAGTACTCGTTCGTGATAATAATGTTGATCAAGCGCTGCGTGCGCTGAAGAAAAAAATGCAGCGTGAAGGCATTTTCCGTGAAATGAAGATGCGCGGATATTATGAGAAACCATCGGAAAAGCGTGCTCGTGAGAAAGCTGAAGCTATTCGTCGGACCCGAAAGCTTGCACGCAAGCGTGCACAAAGAGAAGGTCTTATTGGCAACGGTCGGGCTTCTCACTGAGATAGAAAGCTCGCACATCAAGAACAAACTGCCCACTAACGAGAGTGGACTCTTGTGTAAGAGTGGTGTGTGTCTCTGATATTTTGATTCTTGTAGATTATATTAGTGGTAGTGTAGGGTCATGTTTTAGAAACTCTATGATACTCTACATAGGATTATTTCTTATTGTTTATGTTTTATTCGTTTTATTTTTCTGATATGATTTATTAGCTGTCTTATTAAAACACAGCTCTGTTTTTGTCTTTCGTAAGTGAGTGAGCTCTTCTGGATTTTTCGTTATATCATATCAAGAAATCAGCGAAGCGCCCTTTAATGTTCTTCAAAGTGCGTTTATTGCTATGTGGAATGCGTATAAATATTTCTTAATATTTTCTTAATCACCCACAAACCCTGCAATGGTTTTACTTGTCTGATATTAAGCATGCAGCATCTCTATCCCATCAATCAGTACAAATTGCGAAATGGAATTCATTTCAACAATATACAATTGAGTCGATAAGATGTTATCATACGCATAAAGGATATAAGATAAGAGCACTCTCTTTTCTCTCATTTATTAAGAAGTTCTATAATACTGAGTTACTGCATAATGATCCAGAATTTATAGATGATCCTATAGCCCAAATTGTCTGTTATATGTATCATAGAATAATAAACGAGATGATCCGACAATAATACCACACAGTTTGTAAAAAACATTGATACTAAGAAACACTCTCTATTTTTATATTGATGAAGCCATAAGCCAAGTCCGTCCTATCTTATTTCCCTCAATGTTGGCTATGTTCCTACATTAAATGGTTTATTCATCGCAGTTGTATTCGCACTAAAGCTGCTTTTAAATTGTATGTTAATTTCATCGCTGCCATGTGACTGAACAGATTTTGGTTCACAATTATGAACAGTGCTATCTTTTTTAAAAAGAGACAGATGGATATCACATGTCATCTTCACCTGTAAAAGCGAACCCAAGGCGTAAAATATTCAACCATTTCAATATTTGTTTCACAAGTCGGCACCATCACTCTATTTACCAACTCTGGATGTTGCAATAACCCTTGCATGAAAGCAGTTTATGAAAGGCATTTTTCCTCCTTTCTCTATAATTTTTATCCACACGGCAACCCCACTGATAGTGTATAAACAAGTAAACAAAATTGATTCAAGATAAGTAGGTTTGAAATGAGAGCAGCTTACAATATTCGGGGTATAATTCAAGCTAGACAACGACAAATAATTATTATGAATCAATATATTGTTCAAATAGTTAAAACTGTATGAGAATTGGAGGTTGCTTTAACACTACACTTTCATAAGCATTAAAAAACGCGAGACTTTGTTACATTTATTCCGAATTCTTGTAATAATTTTTTTGTTGTTTAGATCTCTTTAACTAGCAGTATGCTATAGTTTTGTTCTCAATCCTATCTTCAAAGTCTGAAATTATCGATATACAACAATGACGAGATAAAGGTTTAAACGTGCAGTCTTCTAGTTGGTTTAGATTTTCAAAACTCGCAATATACATTCTCATCGTAGGAATTTTTGTATTTCATTCATCTCATTTTTTATATGCACAAATACCTCATCAAAACTTAGGGCCAAGTGGTTTACCGCTTCCACGATTTGCTTCTATTAAACCGACCCGTGTTCATGTACGCGTCGGACCAGGAAGCAATTATTCTATCCTCTTTACCTATAAAAAGCAGGGCTTGCCTATCGAAATCATCCAAGAATATGATCAATGGCGCAAAATTCGTGATGCAGAGGGTGATGAAGGGTGGGTTTATCAATCGCTTTTATCAGGCAAGCGAACCGCTATCACAATTCCATGGCAAAAAGATAAAACAAAGAGATTGATGCTGCGCAAAAATCCTTCAGACAACGCAAGACTCGCAGCAGAAGTAGAACCTCATGTTATTGGTAACATTCATCAATGCGATGGAAACTGGTGTGAATTAAGCATTAATGGCATTCGAGGATGGCTTCACCAACCCCAGCTATGGGGGATTTACCCTAATGAAAAAATTAAAGGTTGGTGAATCTTTAAATCCAGTTTCTTTGATTACGCCAATTTTTT
>NZ_CALW02000033.1 GCF_000312565.1 Bartonella rattaustraliani AUST/NH4 | reverse complement strand
CATGCCAAGGTTTTTGGTAAGGCATGGGTTTTTGGATATGCACAAATTTATGGGCATGCCAAGGTTTGTGGGGATGCTCTCATTTTTGGAACGGCATGGTTTTCTGGTGATCTAGAACTTCTTTATGATACGGCATGGTCATAACATAACTTGGGAATAATGACCGCGGGCGTGGGGGAGCGCCCTCTCTCTCAAACAAATTTTTAAACACATTAATTGTGAAGGGACTTGCTATGTTTAAAAAATATACACTCACGAATGAAATCAAACAAATTAAAAAGAAAATGACTAAAGAAGTGACAATCGTTTATCGTATTCAAGCTTTAAGAGACTTTGGTGATGTCAAGGCTGGTGATCTAGGGGGCTTTGTTGAAAAGGAAAGCAATCTCTCTCACGAAGGCAATTGCTGGCTTTATGATGATGCCTGTGCTTATAGCCATGCAAGGGTTTTTGAAAATGCAAGGGTACGCAATAATGCGCACGTGCGCGGTCAAGTCTATGGCAATGCTTTTGTTTATGGAAAGGTGTTAATTTCTCAATTCGCAAAAATTTATGACAATGCTCACGTTTTTTATAACGCTTGGGTTTGTAGTTATGCAAGGATTTATGGTGATGCGCAGGTTTCAGGTTTTGCATATATTTGTAACTATGGGAAAGTTTATGGGCATGCCATGGTTTTTAAGCGTGCGAAAATTTATGGTGAGGTCTATGGGCATGCTCGAGTGAGTGGCACTGCTGAAATTTATGGTTCTGTTTATGATAGAGCGAAAATTTCCCACAAGATTAAGGTTTTGGGGAAAGTCTATGGCACTGCCATTCTCGACAAAAAAAGCAAAATAAGCTCTATTAAAAATCATCAGGA
Source organism: Bartonella rattaustraliani AUST/NH4 (assembly GCF_000312565.1). Lineage (GTDB taxonomy): Bacteria > Pseudomonadota > Alphaproteobacteria > Rhizobiales > Rhizobiaceae > Bartonella > Bartonella rattaustraliani. The sequence goes on along the minus strand of NZ_CALW02000033.1, from coordinate 393 downwards.
GGTTTATAAAGGTCGGATGATTGTTGATATTAAAAACAATAAATAATGAGGCATGGAGGGCGCCTTTTATTTTATAAACCTATTAAAAAAGCCGCGTCGATTAAAAGCGCGGCTTTATAGATTGAAATGCAATAAAAAATACAAATTAACAATAAACGCCTCATATATATAAAATGTATTATATTGCAAGCTCTCTATTGTCATTATGAAACGTTATCCAAAAAAGCATAAAACGTTCTTGTTATATTTGATATGAAGAGAGAAACTGTGAATACAACGCTTGCGATAAAACCTATTCTGATAACGCTCTCAATATTTAAAGGCGTCAATTGAAATCACTCCCATTCAAAAATTGAAACCTATTCATAAATCAAAACGTTTTGTAAGGTCTCT
>NZ_CALW02000034.1 GCF_000312565.1 Bartonella rattaustraliani AUST/NH4 | reverse complement strand
CATTCATTGTTAACAGTTGTTTTATTTTTTAATCCATTGTGTAAATATACGTCAATTTCTTTCAAAAGAGTTTTATGGTTTTTGGAGGTGGGGGGTGTGTTTATATTATTTTTTTTAAAGAGTAAGAAAAATAAAAAACATTATATTTCAATGTGTTAGTATTTTTACAATACAACCAATAAAGACAATATAATCTATAAAAACAACTCATAATATATATAGCAAGGGGTTTTATCATGGTTTTGGTGTTTTTTTAGCACACAAAACTTATGATTTGAGAGAGTGGTTTCAATATAACTTATGAAATGGCATCTTAAAAGTCTTAAAGCAATTCAAAGAAGAGTGTTTAAAAGTGCAAAGCTTCTTTTTTTAGAAAAGCACATGATAAAGAATTCCTTTTAAGATTGTATGTAAGCAACTTAACAAGAGAGGTATAGACTATAGTTATAAGACTCTATACTCCTTGTGAGTTTATCATACTCATCATGTGAGCATGTTTTATAAGTTATTCAGTTTCTCTTATTTCTAATTTTGGTAAGTTTCTCACAATTTTCATGGTTTCTAAACTTACAGTAATAACCCTTTGAAACAATTCTAGAGGATAAGCAGGATTGCCAATAGTTTCAACGGCATAGCAATTGGCATCATTAACAATGCCGCTTTTTTTATCCGTCTTAACACATTGACGCCCCATAACCCATTCAAGAGCAGGTTTCCCATTTACGATATACTCATAAGCATCAAGAGGGATATCTGTCATTGTGATATGACGATTGTAAATCACTGTAGATTTATCTTCTTCCTTTATTTTTGCAAATTTCATTTCCGTAACGTGATAAAATTCTTCAGGATTGGAAATATCAGTCAGTTTTGGATTCCCCTTTTTAAAGGTCACGGGATAAGGTGCTACAGTTTCATAATTGACATGCAAGTGAGCAAGTTCACGCCCTGCTTTAGTGAATTTCCAAAAATCTTCAGCGGTTTTCACACAAGGGATACGAGGCAACTCTTTGCATAAATTATACGCATAACGTGTACGATAATCTTTTGAATGGAAAATTCCATAAACATAATAGAATAGATCATCTTTAGTAATTTTTTCATTTGGATAAGCGGCTTTAAAATATTCTAACCCTTCATCAGTAATGGCATCACGTCTCTGTAAACCAGCTGTTGCACTTTCTTCTGTAGGGTTTGTAAATAAATAGGATTGTCTCTCACTTTTATTTTTCTCTTTTGAAAATGTAACATTTTCGTAAATATATCTTGGAAAGCATTGACTATTATCAATTACACATACGTCAGGCAAATTCTTAATCATCAAAACAGAAAAACCACTTCGTGCTCCCATAGAAGAAACTTGAATTACTTTATTCTCTGCTGCTTCTCCTATAGGGAATATACGTGGCATTTGATAAACTCCATCATTGAGAGTGCGATTATAATAAAGCCACTGTCGTGTAAAAGGACGATACAAACTTTTGGTAAGATAATTTTCCTTAAAATTGAAAGACTTTCCTTTTACCAAGTCTTTTTTGAGATTATAACTCCAACTTATTTTTTTCGCATCGGTATTGATAAAATTGTCTACAGCCTTTTCACGTGTCTCACGATCAACATGCCTATTAAAGCGTTTTACTTCGCTATTATAAAAGCCAATCATATTACTCATATTTTTTGCCACTGTTGTACAGCTTGAGTTATATGCCCACGCATCACGGCTTGTCATAATGCCACGAGAAAACATTGCAAATAATTTTTTATCATTATTTTTCTTATCACCTAAAGCTAAAAATGTTTTGAAACTTTCATCACGTTGATTAATCCAATCGCCATACTGATCTGGTGTAATTATTTTCCAACCGTCTTCACGTGTAATACCACTAATACTGCCAAATTCGTCAAGGATCTCAAGTTTCCTTTTTGTTATAAGATTATTACCAATATCATGATAGTAAATTTTACAAGGTCCAGTAACATTAGGTTTTTTGATAAAGAGCGTTATAGCAATACCGGTCATACTGCCATTGCCAAAAACATTTTCGCCTTCTTGAGCAGCCCCATTGCTTAACATGTTTTTACGAATATCCCCTCGTAAATTAAGCACATAAATACTGGTGAATTCTTTAGCTAAAGATTTTCGTAAGCTATCCATTGTTGGTTTTTCTATATAACCAGAACCAGAAACAAAACCGATGACCCCAGCATTATCAATACGATCACTAGCCCAACGGATAGCACGGATATAACTATCGTAAAGTGACCGTTTATTGGTTGCTTTCGATTGGGCTGCATAGGTTGCACCAATACGTTTATCTAATATCGGATAAGGTGTATTCTTTGCATTATCGTTTTCATTTTTTTGTCCTACTGAATAAGGAGGATTACCAAAGATAACTTTGATATTGAGCTTTTTCTGAAGTTCTAAATAGTCACTGTTTGCTTTGAATATACCTCGCAGCAAATCTTTCCCTTCAAGCATCTGGAAAGTATCAGCCAAACCAATATGCTTGAAAGGTATATAGTCACCTTTCATAACACTATGATAGGTCGTTTCAATATTAATCGCAGCTATGTAATAGGCAAGCAAGACAATCTCGTTGGCATGGATATCATAACGATATTTATATTCTATATCCTCTGGTTTTATGAGATTTGATTGTAAAAGCCGTGTGATAAAAGTACCGGTGCCGGTAAAAGGGTCAAGAATAGAAACACCCCGTGACCCTAAGCTTTCTCCAAATTCAGCTCGTAAAACATCATCAACAGAATGAATAATAAAATCTACAACCGCAACGGGGGTATAAACAATACCAAGTCTATCCGTTGTCTTTTTAAAAGCTTTAGCAAAAAAACTTTCATAAAGCTTAATAATAAGATTTTGTTTTGCTTGCGGTCTTGTAATGCCAGACGCACCGAACTTCACACTGTCATAAAATTTTTTAAGCTCTTTAGATTTCTCTTCAATACTTGTTTTATCGAGTTCAGCTAAAATCTTTTCCATTGCTTGTGATATGGCATTGTTTTGTACAAACTCATTTCCATTAAACAAGGATTCAAACACAGGGCGGGTCACAAGGTGCTGTGCGAGCATTTCAAGAGCATCCTCTTGTTTGATGGCACTGTTTACGTTGTTTTGTAATTCCTTATGAAAGGCATCAAAAGCATGAGAAACTTTGCTTGTCTTATCCGAAAGCATGTCTTGAAGATGATTGATATGGTTTTGAGCAATCTCAGCAACATCACCAGCCCAAATACCCCAATAATCGGTAATATCACAGGTTTTCAAAAAAATTGTCTTGATGAACTCAGCAAATCCAGAAGAAAAATCTAGTTCTTCTTGTCCTCCATATGCCGATTGAGGTTTGCTTTCTGCTGTTCCAATGGCAAGTCCAAAACCTTCGGATTTTGCTTGTATAGGGATCTCATCAACCGTTGTGGTTAATTCTTTTAATTCATCAGTACGCTTAAGCTCTAAGATCTCAATCGTATGGCTACTATCTTGTCCTAGCGACATTTGGTTAATCGTTCTAGCAAGTTTTTCATCATGGGCATGTAAAGCATTAACAACTTGCCAGACAACACTGTATTTACTATTGTGTTTTACAGATTCTTTGGCATCTATGTATGATGGAACAACAACCGGTAAAATGATATAGCCCGTCTTTTTCCCTTCTGCTCGACGCATCACACGCCCCACTGCTTGTATCACATCCACTTGGCTATTGCGCGGGTGTAAAAACATGATGGCATCAAGAGCAGGAACATCAATCCCTTCTGAAAGACAGCGCACATTGCTTAAGATCCGACAAACATTTTTACCGGCATCTTCTTTAAGCCAATCAAGAGCTTGATTACGCGTTTTAACACTTTGTGTTCCGTCAATATGTTTTATTTCACACTCAAGAGAAGGAACATTTTTAAGGGTATCATTGATATGAGATTTAATGACTTTATTAAATGCATTTCTAACATATTTAGAGGTGTCGATATCTTTGCAAAAAGCTAAAGCTGTATGCATGGGCTCTGTATCATCATCATCAACAGTAGCTTCTTTATCTATTTTGGTAAGGGCTCTATAGCAGCCAATAATTTTTGCAACATCACCTAAATCAATTGCACAGTCTTTATTGGTAATAATATGTTGTATTTCTGGAGTAAGAAAGTTTTCATTAACCCCCAAGACCACAATCTTGTAAGGTGTTAAAAGTCCATTCTCTATAGCTTCGGTAAATGTATAATGATGGAGTTGTTTACCGTAAATCGTTTCATCATCCATAGACGCTAGCACAGCATTCATTCCATCAGCACGTCTTTTGGCATTATTGGTAAAGATCTTTGGGGTTGCTGTCATGTAGAGGCGTTTTTTGCCTTGTATCATGCTATTGTCATGAACCTTGATAAATTCAGATTCACTCTTGTCTGTTCCCAACACAACTCCAGTGGTCCTATGGGCTTCATCACAAATAATCAGATCAAATTCGGGTAAACCATGATCCTTTTGTGCACCAGCAATCACTTGAATAGAATGGTAAGTAGAAAAGATCACAGTCATGACATTAGGCGACGTCTTATGGGCTTTACTAGCAAGCTCTTTGGCATCTGTTGTGGCTGGTAAGACAAGATCTGATGAATCCATGGCAACGGCATCATCTTGGACTTTACGACGCTTGCCCACTTGTATATCAGAACAGACAGCAAAGGAACGTAAAGGCACTTCTGCATCTGTCGTCCATTCTCTTATCGTTTGTGACATAAGAGCGAGAGAAGGCACCAGAAACAAAACACGCTTGCCTTTCCCTGCTATCTGTTCTGCTATCTTCAAACTGGTGAAAGTCTTTCCCGTTCCACAAGCCATGATTAGCTTGCCACGGTCTGCTGCCTTTAAACCCTCACACACAGCTTTCAGTGCTTCTGCTTGATGATCTCGAAGTTGTTTTACCTCTCTTTTCTTGAGAGTGGCTTGCCCCTTATTGGCAAACATGCCCCAATCAATTTGACTGTTTTCTAAATCAAAGAGATTAATGCGTTGAATGGGGACTTTTTGCCCTTGGCAGGTTAAATCAACATTCTCACTCCAATCGGTTTCCGTACTGTCAACTAAAAGTCGACGGGTGAATGGATCTTTGCCCGAGGCAGCAATAAAGCTATCAATATCTTCTTTTTTAATGCAGTGAGAGGTTTCATAGAATTTACATTGAATAGCCGCATAGCCATTTTCATCACGAATTTTAGCGACTAGGTCAATGCCAATATCACGCCCATCTTCCCCACGCTCTCTCGCCCACTCACAATAGGTCTGAACAGTCTCATATTCTTGCTTTTGAATGGGGTCCTGCGTCAAATAAGTCTTGACCAGCTTTTCGAAAACAGTTCCTCGTTCACGAGGATTTGTGGCACCCTCACGACAGAATTGTAAGAGAGCGCGTAAAGAGATTGGTTTATTATCATCTTTATGAGATTGCAGCATTATACAGAAAACTCCATTTGCCTTATGACGTCGATCAATTGTCATCAAAAGAATCGGAATGAAGTTTAATAAATACATTTCGGATAAATAGCGAGTGTCAGATGAGGTGAAATTCCTGCAAAATCGGTAAATTTTTTTCAAAAGGGGTTTTTAAAGGCTGCTTATCCACAGCCCATGATACGGACTGAGATCAGTAAAAGAGTGAAATTTACTAGTCGTTTTATGAATTCATCATTTTATGGAGCTATCAAGAGAGGCTTTAAGATATGCTTTAAATATCAAAAAGAATATTTTGAAGTGTTTTATCATGCATTCAAAACGATAGATTTCGTATGCTAAAAAAAACACCAAAATCACGACAAAACCCCTTAGTATATATTCTATTAGTTGTATTTATAAGTTGTGATATCGATATGATTGTATTCTTAAAATACTAATATATTGAAATATAATGTTTTTTTATTTTTCTTGCTCTTTAAAGAAAATAATATAAGCATACCCCCCACTTCCAAAAGCTAACAAAACTCTTTTTAAGAAGAATTCTGGTCATTTTCTTTAAAAAAAAGGGGCAGTGAACAGAATATCATTGGCTGGATATTCAAAACGTATGGGGGAAAGAATAAGCTGTATCTGATAAACACTATCCGGTATCGGATAAAGATAAAGTTTCCGATCAAAATAACTGTAACAAACGGGGGATCCTGTTTGCCCTGAGGCGATCAAAGGACCTAAAGAGAGCGCGTCTCTATGCTCCAATGCAACCTTGGCTTGCCTATCCTTATGAAGAAAGCCCCCTTTGATCTTAGCAGAGGTTTCAATATGGGGGGCCTCTGGGGCACCATAGATACTTTTCCCCTTCCCTGTGTTAAAAACAACATCCATGCTTTCGTTAAAGTAAAATCTTTCCCGTTCACAAAAGCGAATTGCTGCTAAAGCACTTTCCTGTATCTGATGAGCATACTCATCCGTTACGTCATCAATTTCGTCCTGAATGACAGACACAAGCCTGGAAAAGGTTGCTCTTTGTTCAATAACGTCTTGCTCGTCTTGTATCGAACCGCCCGTCCTTACCCTGATATAGTGACGTGACATTCTAAAACCTTTTAGTTGACATTATATATTTGTGCATTATAGTATACATATGATAAATATTTATAAGACTAAAAAATTTGATCTTTGGTTTAAAAAATTCAAAAATACAAATGTTGAAATTATCATTCTTCAACGTATTGCACGCTTAGAAGAAGGTCATTTAGGTGATGTTAAATTTTTTAGTGGCATAGGTGAATTGCGTATCCACTATGGTGCCGGTTACAGAATTTATTTTGCTCAAAAAGGCTCTGATATTATCCTTTTGTTATGTGGAGGAAATAAATCAACACAACAAAAAGATATTGAACAAGCATTAAAGTTAAAACAGGAGTACCATTATGAAAGCGACCCCATTTAAAATCGAAGAATATCTTGAAACTGCTGAGAAACAACAAATGTTTCTCAACGAAGCCTTCAAAACTGGTGATGCGGCTCATATTGCTCACGCCATTGGTATTGTTGCCAGAGCTCAAAATATGAGTGCTTTAGCAAAAGAAATAAACCGTGAACGCAGTGGTTTATATCGTTCCTTAAGCAAAACTGGTGATCCCAAGCTTTCTACTTTAGTTGCTGTGTTATCTTCCCTGAATCTGCAATTAAACGTACAATCTTCTACTTCATCCATAAACTGAGGGGGAGTCCACACACATCCCTCCCCTCAACTTTAGCGATGAGTAACAAACTCCACAACGATACTTGCCTCACCAGATTGTACCGTTTTATCTGCTTTGGCATAAAGATTAATC
>NZ_CALW02000035.1 GCF_000312565.1 Bartonella rattaustraliani AUST/NH4 | reverse complement strand
TTCTTCAGAAGATATTATATCACCTGCATTAGCAGAATTTATCCCTAATTGAACTTGTTCCCGAAACCATAAATCATGTGCACTTTTTTCTTTTTGTTCTTTTACAATATCGCGCATATAATCCCGCAACAATTGTGCACCAGATCTATCGCATGCTTTTGCTGCTTTGGAAAATTCCTTTTTTAATGCATCATCAACGCGAAAGGTAAATGTTGTCTCAGCCATTTTACTACCACTTAATGTGTTACAATTCTAATGTTACATTTTACTATTTTTTCAATAGGGGCTGTTAGAATAGATATTTTATATCTATTTTGCATTTTCGTATCTAAAAAACGATCGTTTTTTAGATATGAAAATAGATATTTATTTGAGGTTTTTTTTGAGGGAAAATATATCAGTTTTTATCTAAATTGACATTTTTAATGAATATGCCGAAATTTTACGCCTATTTACGTGTTTCTCGTGATGGACAAGATACACAAAATCAAAAATTTGGATTATTAGAATATGCTAATAAAAATGGCTTTGCACCACTTCACATAGAAGAAGAAGTTACAAGCAGAGGCAAAGATTGGAGAAAGCGTAAACTTGGTGCTTTGATTCAGAAAGCAGAACGGGGAGATGTGTTATTAACTCCTGAATTTTCTCGTATAGCTGGTTCTTCTCTTGCTGTCTTAGAAATTCTCAAAGCTGCTAGTGAACGTGGTTTAATTGTGCATGTGACAAAACAAAACCTTATCATGGATGGGAGTTTACAAAGTGATATCATAGCAACTGTACTCGGTATGGTAGCACAAATTGAGAGGCATTTAATTCAAACACGTACGAAAGAGGCATTAAGCGTTGCACGTCAACGAGGAATAAAACTAGGGCGTCCAAAAGGAAGTATCGCTACGCAATTAAAGCTCGATAATCACATTAATGAAGTGCAAGCATTCATTAATATTGGTTTGTCGCAGAGCCGTATTGCTAAGACATTAGGGGTTAGTGTGAATACCTTACGTTTATTTATTGAACGCAAAAATATCAAGCCTACAAAAACTAAGCCACTTATCACTATGCCAGATGAATAGTTATTTCTCCATGAAGTGACGTATTGAGAGACGATAGATAATAATATTTATTATATTTCTGTACGAAATACGTATTATTTATTCGCTAAATAAGGAATATATTAATGCCAGTCATTATTATGCGTTTAACAAAAGGTGGTTTTGGAAAATCAACATTATAGTTTGTTCTTTTACAGATATTCGCTTCTCTAAATATACTCTCGATTATATATTGAAATTAAATTACATTACATAATAAAAACATATATCATATGTATAGCATATGATAAGCATACATATAACATATGCTATATGTATGCGTTGTAAATATACTGTGTATGTTTATCATATGTTAAGCATATGCTGTATATACATATAGCATATGTAGAACATACGTAAGGATTTTGATATATGCCAACAATTGTATTTTCTTCTTCAAAAGGTGGTGTTGGAAAATCAACAGCAGCACTTGTTTTATCTCAGGTCTTAGCTCAACACGGATCAAAAGTTAAAATAATAGATACTGACCCTAATCAACCTATAGCCGATGAATGGTGGCAAAATGCTAGCCCTAATTATCCATTAAATATTGATGTTCAAGGAGGGGTTAATGAAAACACTATTGTAGATGTTATAGATGAAGCAGCACATACACATAGTTTTGTTATTGTTGATCTTGAAGGATCTGCAAATATAACAGCGTCATACGCTATTAGCCGTTCTGATATGGTTGTTATTCCTATGGCGGGAACAAAACTCGACAGTCGTGAAGCGGCAAAAGTTATTGCTTTTATAGAACGTGAAGGAAAAGCAAGAAGAAGTAATATTCCTTATCGTATTATGTTTTCAAAATGTTCTGCAATCCAAACTCGTGAAGAAAAAGATATTCGCAAGGAATTAATTGAAGCAAAATTACCAATTTTGGCGCATGGAATGATGAATAAAGCTGCTTTTTCCTCTATTTTTGGCTTTGGATGCACTCTTTATCAGTTAAATAAAGAAGATGTATCAAATGTCGAATCCGCTATAGTAAATGCCGAGAAAGTTGCTACTGATATTGTACAAGCATTAAAACTCGAAGGAGTCATGCAATGATAAAAGAGCGTAAATCAACATTCTCAGTTTTAAATAATCTATCCACTGTAGAACCTACAACAAAAGCTCCTAAGCGTGATAAGCAGGAAATTGATAAAATAGCTCAACAAAGTGGTTTTACAACACGTCACGCACCTTTTGATAATACAAGAGCACCTATTTTAACTAAAAATGGTCATGTTGACGGTAGATCTAAGCGTCGTAGTATGAGAACAAGCCGCATAACTCTTGCAATTCGACCAGATGTTGAACAAGAATTTCGTGCACTTGCTGAAAGATTGACACCCCCCGAACAAAATCTTTTAACTCTTGGAGACGTTTTACAAATTTTAATCCGTCATTATAAAGATACAAAGTAACTTCAGAAAATTTACAATAAAAATAATTTTTTAATGAGAGGCTACCGCCTCTCAATTCTCGGTACGCTCACCAAAATCATGAGATCAGACCCGCGTTTATCGAAGGAACTAACAAGCCTTGGTTATAAAAGTCAAGGAAACCCTTACAGGGCGCCTGGCGGCGTCCTTGACCAATAACCATAGGGGCTTGTTTTATCCTTCTCACGCGGCTCCGAAATCATGATTAAAGGTAAAAGCTTATAGGGGGGAGCAAGTAGAGAAATTAATAAAAAAATTAAATAACTATTTGAAAATATTGCAAAAAATACAATAAAACCGTTGACAATAAATGAGTGTTTTGTTATATAAATACTTAAGCGGATAGGTTGTGAAATAATCTTCCTATGTCTAAAAAAATACTAACTATCTTCTGTGCTTTAGATACAGATACAGGAGGGGGAAATGGATATTTTATCTACTCATAAATTAAAGACAGAAGAGAAAAATTCAATTTCAAGACAACCAATTCTCATCACTGTAATGCGCATAGTTATGCGCGTAGTTCGTAAAATATTAAAAATATGCGTTTTTTTTCTTTTCCTTTTTCTTTTGTTTATTCGTAGACCGATTATTATTTTAACACAGTTTATGGTAGGTGGATCTTTCTTAGTGTTATTCATGCTATGGTATGGGTATATGCTGGGTGCAAAACCCTATGAACATCAAACAGCAATGGTTATCGGTTATATAATCTTTGTGTTTCTTGGTTTAGCTGCCAATTGGGGATATGATGCTCTCCTATTACGTTTAGCACCTCCTGAGTATGAACTTATTCTTTTCCAATAATGAGGAGATGAGAATTATCAATGTTTTTCACGATAGTATAATGATGAAATTTTTCACACCTTGGTGAATTACTGTGTGAAAATGTTATCAAAGAACTGGGAACGTAAACAACCAAAGATATAGCTGCTTTCTGTGAGTTTGTATTAGATCTCTTCCTCCTAGTGATATTTTCTAAGGTGCATTTTATGCCTCCCCTATAAGCTCTTGCCCTTAATCATGATTTCGGAGCCGCGTGAGAAGGACAAAACAAGCCTCTATGGTTATAGGTCAAGGACGCCGCTAGGCGCCCTATAAGGGTTTCCTTGACCTTTATAACCAAGGCTTGTTAGTTCCTTCGATAAACGCGGGTCTGATCTCATGATTTTGGTGAGCGTACTGAGAGTTTGAGAGGCGGTAGCCTCTCATTAAATTGATGTATGTACGAACGAAGAGAGTTCTATTTAGGAGCAAATCTATTTTCTTTAGCAAGATCCTTTAAATCTTTTCTTCTAAAATATATAGAGCGTCCACAACGAATAGGAGGTTGTCCTTGTACAAGGATTATTTGTTCGTCTTTTCGCATTTCTTGGGTAATTTCATGAGGATAAATTAAAGGTCTCTGTTGTACACTTAGACTTTCAGTTCCTTTTGCACCAGATGTACCTAGTGTTTTGCTTTTTCCTTGAACTTCAATAGTCATTTTTCCGCATGACTTTGATATATTCTCTGCCGTTTTAATATCTTTAATAGCAGCATAGCTTACAAAAGCACAGCTTTCAAACCATGCCATAGCCCTTGATGAGCCGAAGTGACGTTCAATTTGTCCTACAGATTGGTAGAAGAGCATGAGAGATATTCCATATTTACGCCCACGATCACGTGCTTCTTCTAAGATGTTCATATATCCTAAAAGGTCAATTTCATCTAAAATAAAGAGAACTCTTTTTTCATATTCTCCGTTTGCGGTTTCCATGGCTTTGAGAAAAGAGCCTACGAGAATGCGTCCCACTCCTGGATATGATTTTAGAATTTTTGCTGGAATATTCAAAAAGATATCGATATTTCCTTTTGTTATATCTGTTGTTTTAAAGTCATTACCGCTTATAAGATTTGCATAATTGTGAAGGGAAAGCCATTGGGTATCTTTAGAGGCAGTTGCGTAGACACCAGAGAAGGTTTGCACTGCCATATTTGTAAAAACACCAAGGGTTTCGCGAATGAATTGTGAAGGAGAATTTGATTGTATAGATTGCAATTTCCCAATAACGGATGGTTCTGGCTCTGATACAATCATCCGAAGTGTTTTTAAGTTTTTTTCCTCTAATTTGTACTCATCAGAGAAGACGACATGTGCAAGTAGACCAGTTAATAAATTGTGTGCATGAGAGGTAAAAAATTGATCTGTTGAAGTTGATTTATGATTTTCAGATAAGAGGAGTCTTGCGATTTCTATGAGCCCTGCTTCTCTTTCATAAAGAGGGAGTGTTTCATCTAATAACCAATCTAAAGGATTAAAAGTATTTGTTGAGGCACCATGGGGGTCAAGAACGTATACGGTATTTTTATTTGATTGCTGCCGAATTTCTTTGACCATTGGTGCGATTTCAGTTGATGGGTCAAAAACAACAAGTGGTCCAGAATATTTAAGACACGTAGGAATCACATTACTGGTTGTTTTGTAACCGCCAGAACCAGCAAAAAACAACATATGGGTTGAATCAAAATCAAGCTTGTATGTTAGTAATGGTTGTGTACCTCCTTTTCCCCATGTTGCTTTGTCTTTAGGATTAAAAGCAACATCTTTAACAATATCTTCGTCTACTCGATATCGCTCTCCTATGATGATTTCTCCATTGCTTGGAAAAATGCTTTCTAGTTTTTTCATATCCATCCATTGAGCGCCACCAAAGATCCTATTTTTTGATTTTTTTAAAGGTGAGGTTTTAGGCAAAGATAGATTCATAGTAAAACCAAGAATAATAACTCCAATGATTGATCCAGCTAAAACCATTCTATCAAAGAAAGGAAAAACATCTGCCCATGTCATGTTGTTTTGTCCTACATAAGGACTTAATCTGATATATTCGTTCGTGCTGTAGTAAGCAGCAAAAAGACAAAAGACGATCAGTGATGATATGGTGATATTTTTTCTGATATGTTTTTTTTGTAATAAGACGAATGAAGAACAAGAAACTGCAATAAGGATGAGAATATCTAGAGGTTTTGACCGAACGAACCAATAAGCATCTGGTGTTGTACCATTTTCTGTTATTTCATTTATTGTTATGTTTACAAGAAAAAAAGCTATGATTGAAAAGAGAAATGGGCATATTAAAAATATTATTTGTTTACGATCTAAATTGTTTATCATCTTGTCCCCGCGTATCAGAAAAAGCACTCCGTCCTATTTTTTCAAAATCTTTATATTCTTTTGAGTTTGTATTAAGTTTTGCTGCATGAATTAAACACCCTAAAATGAAAGATTTATCAGCATTTCTAAGACCAGCTTTTACAACAAGACTGCCTAGGATAATTTTTTCACGTGCATCTTTACGTCTTATTTCATCAGTCAAATATCGTATCCTTTTTTCTATTCGTCTTAATAGTTTTATAGATTTTCCAATATTATTCAGATTTATTTTTTTGTTGAAATCGTTTTTTAATCTCTTCAAAGATATTTTTCCATTCTTCGTTTGAAATATTTAATTCTGTTAAACCAACTTCTGTTGCTAATAGAGCGATTTTTTCCCCTTCATATTTTTTAGCAGCTTTAATTTTTTCAAGAAGTTTTTTGCTTTTTTCCTCAAGAGCTTTTTTTTCTTCCATAAGTTTTTCTAAAGATTTTCTTGCCATTTAATGACCTTCCTTTTTATTACTCTTTTTATTTTATTAACAGAAGAAAACTCAAATAACAACACTTGATAATGCGCATAAAATGCGCACCTGAAAAATGTCTTTTTCAAAGATTTTTTGAAGGCGCAATTATACGTTTTCTTTTAAAACGTTTTCTGCTATAGATTATTTCATAGAAATAAGTATGATTTTTGGTAATTTTATCTTATGGCAATAGCACATTTACAAGCTAAGATAATTGGTTCTGGAAAATCAGCAATTTCTTCTGCTGCCTATCGTCATAGAACAAGGATGTTTGATGAATTAGAGGGTTCTCATACTCATAGGTATGATAATGATAAAGATCTTGTTCACTCAGAAATGAATATTCCAGAAGATTCACCAAAATGGATTACACAGCAACTAAACTCTTTCAAGACAAATGAAAAAAAGAGTGAATGGTTGTGGAATACTATACAAAATAGTGAACGTATTAATGGTCAATTGGCAAGAGAAATTGTGATAGCTCTACCATTAGAATTGTCAAAAAATCAAAATATTTCTCTTGTGCAGGAATTTGTAAAGGAAAACTTTTCATCACGTGGACTTGTTTCCGATTGGGTTTATCACGACAAGCAAGGAAATCCACATGTGCATATCATGCATACTTTGCGTCCTGTTACAGAAAAAGGTTTTGGTGCTAAAAAAATAGCTCTTTTAAATGAAGATGGTACAGTAAAAAAATCTCTTGTAACTATTCGCGATAGTCAAGGAAATGCGATAAGACAAGAAGAGAGGATTGTTTATGAAACTGTCATAGGCAATAAGGATACATTAAAAGATTTACGCAATTCTTGGGGTGAGATGGCTACAAGATATCTTGCTATCGCTGGTTATGATATAAAAATAGATATGCGTTCATACAAAGAGCGGGGTTTATCGATAGAACCAACCCTTCATTTAGGTCAATCAGCGCATGCAATGAGCAAAAAAGGTCTCGTTAGTAATGCTGTGCAAGCCAATGAAAAAATAAAACAGAAAACTGTCGATATCATTAAAAAAAATCCGGATGAACTGTTGAAGTTAATTTCACATGAAAAATCGACATTTAGCCGTATTGATCTTATGAAGACTATTCATCGATATGTTGATAATAGCAATGACTTGAATGATATTATGGAGCGTTTAGAAAAAAGCGATAACCTGATTAAAATTGAAGATCATTCCAATCCTCATAAGGCTATTTACTCAACAAAGGAAATATTAAAAACTGAATATGATATGGAACGATTGGCTATTTCTTTGTCTCAGACGACAGGACACGGTGTAAAAGATAAGAAGGTTTTAGAGGCAATAAAGTCTGTTGAGAATAAAGATAAGAGCAATAGATTTCAATTTTCAGAAGAGCAAAAATTAGCTGTTCAGCATATTACAGATGATAAAGGTATTGCAGCGGTCGTTGGTTATGCAGGTGCTGGAAAATCCACTCTTTTGGAAGCGGCAAATACTGCGTGGGTTAATAGTGGAAAGCGTGTTTATGGTGCGGCTCTTGCGGGTAAAGCCGCGGAAGGTCTTGAGGAATCTGCAAAGATAAAAAGCAAAACTCTTGCTGCCTGGGAATTATCCTGGAAAAATAAAAAAGATGAACTGCGGGTTGGCGATGTTTTTGTCATTGATGAAGCGGGAATGGTTTCTTCAAAACAGCTTTCCCGTTTTATTCAAAAAGTTGAACAAGCAGGCGCTAAGATTGTTCTTGTTGGCGATGATATGCAGTTACAACCAATTGAATCTGGAGCGGCGTTTCGCGTTGTTGCTCGTAATGTTGGTTATATAGAATTATCGGGTATTAGAAGACAAAAAGAAGAATGGGGGCAAAATGCATCACGACAGTTTGCACGTGGACAAGTCAAGGAGGCTTTAGATCATTATAATGATAGAGGATTCATTCATGAAACCAAAACGCATGATCAAGCCATAAATGCTATCGTTAAAGATTGGATGGATACACGAAAGAAGGTAGAAGCCAAATGTGTGGAAGAGGGGAGAAATTTACGAGGTGACGAGCTTCTTGTTCTTGCTCATACGAATGCGTCTGTAAAAACATTAAATGAAAAAATTCGGACCGCTCTTAAAGAGGCTCGTTTACTTAAATCTGAAAATGGTGAGAACGTCACAAATTTTGATACTCTGAAAGGACAGCGGGAATTTGTTGTAGGAGACCGAATTATCTTTCTTAAAAATGCTCAGTTCGAGGAAAAGTCTGCTCCAGAATTAGGAAAGCAAAAAGTTAAAAATGGTATGTTGGGAACTATTTTATCTATACAAAATGAACAGGGAAACCCGCTTTTAAAAGTGCGTCTTGACTCTGGTCAAGAGGTTGTCTTTTCCAATCAGACTTATCAAAATATTGATCATGGATATGCAGCTACTATCCATAAGAGTCAGGGGGTGAGCGTTGATAATGTTTTTGTTTTAGCTTCCTCATCTATGGATCAACATCTTGCATATGTTTCTATGTCTCGACATAGATATCAGTCACATCTTTATGTTGCCGAAGAGGACTTTAAAAACGTTCGATTACACGAACACAAGCAGATTAAAGGTACAATGACTGGTGAACTTGTAGAGGCAGGTTATGTTTCTTTTAATGAAACCGCCAAAAGCAAAATACCTTATGCGGATATAGCAACTTCCCGTGGAGTTGAGCGTATTTATGGTATAAACCTTCCCTCAGCGATAGATGGTGCTCGTATTGAGCTTGGTGACAAGATATCCATTCGTCAAGATAAAGAAACGATAGTTGTTAACAATAAAGAAATCAAAAGAAACACTTTTCATGTTGATTTAATAGAACGCGGTGATCCTTCTTTTGTTGGTGCTACCAAGCAATTAGATCGTGCAAATACCTATGAAAAATTGGTAGCAGCTCTTTCTAGATCTGGTGTTAAAACAACCACTCTCGATTTTTCTGAAAATCCTGATTATCGGGATTATATTGCTAAATTTACAGAAAATAGAGGGATTGATGTTTCTCAAGGTTTAGGGGAAAAGATATCCTCTTACGTTGATTGTCATAAAGAATGGTTGCAAAAACAAAAAGAGAAGATTGAATCCCTTTGGGATAGAGCAAAAACAAGTTTTGTTAAACTCCAGAAAGAAGGGCTCAAGGTTGAACAATCGCAAAAAGACTTGAATATTGCCTCAAAAGCAACAGAACAAGCTCCTTACCTTGCTCCTTATATAGATAATTCTAGTCTAGAACAGAAGGCGCTTAGCGCTCTTAGAAATGAAAAATCTTACGTTGATACGTTTAAAGAATTGAACAATCGCTTAGCTTCTATTTATAAAGATCCCAAAGCGGCTGCCCTCAAGATTGAGCAAACAATTTTAGCAGGGAAAGGCGATAAACTCCCTGATATTTTAGCTAAGTCTCCGGAAAAAGCTGGTGAGTTGCGTGGGTCAGATCGTCTGATAGATCGATTTAAAGCAGCGGGGAAAGACCGTAAAGAGGCGCTTTACAATGTTCCTCTTGCCGTTTCTACTATGAGAGAGCTTCAATCTTTTTATAAAAACTCCTATGCAATTCGTATAGACAGTATTACACGTGACCGTGAGCGATTGAAAGTTGAAGTACCATCACTCTCACAAGAGGCTGTGACTTATATGAAAAATGTTTCACCTGGTAGTGAAGGTTATTTAAAAATACCAGAGAAGATTAACCAGGAGTTTTTAAAGCTTCAAAGTGCTTTGGATAAACGTTTTGGGCAAGATGCTATTCATAAACAAGATTTTGATTTATCCAAAGCACTTCCTAAACAACAGCCTCATGATAAAGAACGCATAAAAGAGTTTCAGGTGGCGATAAAGTTCTTACAACAGAAACATATACAAGAGCAAAACACTGCAATGGAGCCTGCAAAATCAAAAGATGTGACACGGTAAGGTAAAGAGGTTTAATATGAGTGTAGAAAAAGATGTTGTACGTGCGCGCATAGATAAGACAGTAAAAAAAGAAGCCCATGAAATATTAGCAAGTCTAGGACTTACGGTATCTGATTTTATCCGGATTGCTTTGACAAAAGTTGTCAATGAAAAGGGACTGCCGTTTGATATGTATGTTCCTAATGCAAAAACACTTGAGACTTTTGAGAAAAGTGAAAAAGGAGAAGATATATATATAGCTAAAGATATGGATGATTTGTTTCGTGATTTGGGTATTTAATGTTTCAGGTAATTCGTTCAAATCAATTTAAACGCGACCTTAAAATGGTTGCTAAGCGTGGGAAAGATTTGGGTACAATTAAAAAAGTAATGCTGTTATTAGAGCAAAGAAAGCCATTACCTTTACGTTATAAAGATCATTCGCTTAAAGCAAATTGGCAGGGTTTTAAGAATATACATATTGAGCCAGATTGGCTTTTAATTTACAAAATTACTAGTAATCAATTACGATTTGAGCGTACAGGAACGCATTCAGATTTGTTTAATTGACTTATATGTTTTTAAAAAGCGTCTCGACGTTTGAAGGGGTCATAATAAATTTCTGTTACACGAAACTTCCCTTCAAGGCGTTTACATTGGATGATAACGTCTATCATAGAGATTAATAAGCTACGGATATCCTCACGTGCTAAATTACCACCACCATCACTTTCTTTCACAAGAAGGGTCATTTGTTCGAAGGCTGCAATCGCTGTTGAGGCGTGGACGGTTGTAATTGATCCTGGATGACCAGAATTAACATTGCGGATATAGTAAAAGGCTGTACCGTCACGTAGCTCTTGTAAAAGAATTCTGTCGGGGCGCATACGCAATCCAGATTCAAGAAGTTCTTTTACGCCAGCTTTTGCTAAGCCTTGGTTATCTTTTGAATAAAAAAGCTGGACTTTGTTTGAATGAGGAACAACAAGTTCAGGTGTGTCTTCAATGGTGAGAATTCGTTCGTATTCAGGAATTTTTGCAATCAAAGCTTTGGAGAGAGTGGTTTTACCAGAACCGGTCTTTCCAGATATTAAGATATTTTGTTGTGTCGTGACGGCTTTTTCTAAAAATTTACAAAAGTCTTTCGTGATAAAGAGATTTGTTAGTTCTTTTTCTGTATCAGAGAGTTCAATTTCCCGTTTTGTCATTTGTTCAAGGGGTGTAAAAGTGACATTTTGTGTGACAGAGAACAAATGATTTTCGTGTAAATTTTCAAGAGAAAAAGTTCGAGATGAAGGCTTACGAATTGTCATGCTAATGGTATTTGCCGCAACAGCGGGAGGCATAACAATTTGTATGCGTTCATTATTGGGAAGTGTTGCAGAGAGAACTGGATTTTCTACACTAATTTTTTGTGTTGTGTAGGCAGCAACGACTTTCGCAATTCCTTCTAATTCACCATAGGTCAATTCTTTAACGGTGTGAGTTTGCCAACCATCTGGACCTTCGACAATAACTTCACCTGGTTGATTGATGACAATTTCAAATAAATTTTCATTATTGAGGAAGTCATCTAAGATTTTTAATTTTGTTAAAACGATAGAGGCTCGTTCTCTATTTTTTGCTGTTGGCATAATATACTTTTACTGAACTTGAGAATAAAAAAAGGAATAGTGCGGAGTAGAACGAGAGAAAGCATTGTGCTTTCTGCTTTTTACAGCTAGTTTATAGACAGATGAAAAATCGAGATCTCTTGCTACGAAAATGTTGACGAGTTCCCCTTGATATTTTTCTAATGTAGGCGGGATGTTAATTTGATTTTCAAGAGCAATGGCAGCTGTATCTTTTCCGAGGTTCCCTGCTTCAGAGTTGTTGAAACCACCATTGCCATTATTTTTATTTGTTATGTTTGTTGTAACACTATCAACAACGGTGAGTAATAAGGACGAACTGAAACGTTCCCACCAATGTGTGTTGACGTTGCCATCAAAGCCGGCTCTTCCTAAACTGTCGGTTGCTGGAGATGCAAGGTTTATGATGACACCGGTTGGTGTTTTTGCTCTTGTCCAAAGAACAAAGAGGCGGGATTGCCCTTTTTTAAGTCCTCCGCGGTATTCGCCAACCACTTGCGTTCCTTTATCAAGCAGAACAACATGACCATTATCAGAGAGAATATCACGGTTAATTACACAGCTTGCAAATCCTGGTTGATCACTGTTTAATGCCGTTTCTAAAACACAAGGAATAGAAGTTCCCATGGCAATGATAAAGTTTCTGTTGCCTATTGTTTTTGCTCTTGTTCCTTCTATTTTTGTAGGTTTTAGAAGTGAAGAAAAACTTTGTGAAATATTATTGGCAGTTTCATTTATATAATTATTATAGCTATTTTTCCCCATTTGATCTGAATGAGGAGGAGAATTTTTCGTAAAAGCTAAAACAGGAGCACGCCGTGCTGCATCAAGTAAAGGATCGTTTTTAACTGCCTTTGTTGATGTTGGTGTTGGTAATGTAATTTGAGGTATTTTTGCTTGTGGTTCAGGGGTAACCAATTCTAAAGGAGCGAGTGTGTTATTAAAGTCTTGAGATTGTTTTTTATGAGGTTGTTCTGTGTTTGATGATGTTGTTGGTGTTGAGAATATATTCCAAAGTACATAAGCGCAAAACCCTATAAAGGTTATCATGAGGAGTATTTTTTTTGTAGGCGATTTTGATGTATTATTTTTGCTATCCCCAATTGTGCCTCGATCTTCGATGATTTGTTGATCACTCATATGCTGTCCCCTTGAATTCTGGCTTATTGAGTATTTGCAACGATTTGACGTTCAACAGATGGTGAAGTTGTTCCGGTATCTGGATTTATACCTTTTGGTTGATAGGCTTCATTAAAGATACATAAAACATTTCTTCCCTGCCTTAGGGTGAATCTGGCGCTAATAGCATGGACAATAACCATATTGCCTCTTGTGGTTTTGGGAACCAGAGATTCTGTACCATCATTGTTCACAATATAAATGGCGGGGATTTCTTGGTTATCGGGAAAAGAAAATGTTGTTGTTTTTCCATTGTCATAAACGGAGGAGGGTTCAAGGATGACAGAGCCTTGAGCGGTGTAAGCCCAATTGCGTGGTCCATAAGTTTCATAAGCATTGAAGATGCCATCAATTTTTTGGGATTGTCTTTTTTCTTGTCGCAAAAGTGCTGCAAGTCTTCTTTGTTCTGCTTCTTCTTGTGGGTAACGAAATTTCACTAGGAAATATGTTTCTTGTCCAGAGGAAATTTCACCATCTTTAATGATGAGTTCAAATTGATAAGAGCGCTTTGAGCCATCAAGCTTTGTAGTGACTACTTGGAGGTTTGTAGTTGGTTGAACTTCTCTTGCTTTGAGAAAGAGAATATTACCCGCTGGAGCAACTTCCCATGCAACGCCGTTGCCAATCGCTACATGAGCAATTTCTTCATGAGAAGAAAATTCTATTTGTACGGATGAGCGTATGGAGCCAATAATTTTTGTGACATTATAAGCATCATAATTGATAAAGCGAATGCGGTTATCGCTAGGCGCACGGGTAGGAAAAACACTTGCAAAGCTTTTATGCGTCAAAGAAAAGATAACAGCGATACTAAGAAAGAAAAAAAGGCATTTTTTTATCATAATCAGTTGACCACTTCCGGATCAGTTCTATATCCACTAACAATAAACCCAAGAGGATTTATCAAACGATTTTGTACAGAGATTGGAGCATTGATATATTCAAAGGTGAGCGTTGCGACCCAATGCGTGATAAATTCTTTGCTCTTATCATTGTCACGGATAGTTTTGTAATAGCGCACTTGTGCTACGTTTTGATTGATAAAGGAAATTGATTTTATCGTTACTGTAACGGTTGCGTTTTTATAGAGGATTTGAGGGCTTTGTGGATTTTTTGCTCCATACCAGACAGCAAATCTTTCTTGTTCTTCAGGAGAAGAGAGAAGAGAAACGGTTTGGAAATTGTTTTGCGTCTCTTCTGCAACAAAACCCTCACGAGAGCGAACATATTTTGCGGCAAAATAGCGTGTGATGGCTTCATCGACATTTGTAGGACCGTCTTTTAAAGCCTCTACGACTTCAACGATGCCAGTTGAATTGTCAACGCGAATGACAAAAGGTTTTACGGTTTTAAGAGGTGTGAGGGTTATAACAGCCAGTGAGGATAGTATAGCAACAACAACGGCTATGCCAGCAATGGCAAAAGAGATGCGGGTGATGCGGCGTGAGGCTATCATACGGTCTTGATCAAATGAGCGCGCTTCAGCAATATATTGTTCTACAGCCTTTTCTTTCATGCTTTTTGCCCGCAATTTTTGTAAGATTTTATTTCTTCATCCGTTAAGTTTCGTGCCAGAATCGTTACACTTTTGCTCTCTTTGACGGATGACTGCGTGTTGTTACTGATGATGATAGGCGTAGGGGAGGGCTTTTTCCCTTCCCAATTCCACATAGATCTGTTGAGTGGTCGCTTAGAATATCCATCACATTTTGGCAGTGATTTCAGTGTGTTTGATGAAGACGTACAACCGCTAAGAAAGAGAAACGGTAAGATAACCCCAATTTTTTTAAAAACCCGCATTTTAAATTTAAACCTTTTTTATTAGTGATGTTAATTTTTGCATGCCCTTCATTATCGTGTTGGCTGCAAATTTAGTAGCGCGAACAGTTTCTTTTCCAGCACGTTGTGTTCCAGTTATTGCACTTGTGAGAGAAGCGCCTCCAGAGGCTAAAGCTGATGCTATGTCAGGCAATTTGATGAAAAGGTAACAACCACAAAAGCCAACAGCTGAAAATTTTATTAGGGAAAACATAGTGTCTTTTATTTCTTCTGAGAAGACGTCCGTTGCAAGATCGACGTACATACTACCAAGCAAGACGACTAATACCTGCAAAATGATGAAATTTGCTGTTTGACCTAACCATGATTCTGCAAAACGCCTTGTTGAGGAAAACAAACCAAGGCTGATAAAAAGTGGTCCTATTGATAGGACGAGAAATAAACCAAGTTTAGCAAACATTGAGACGATAAAACCAGTTGTACAAAATATAATAGAAGCTAATATGCAAAGGAGACCACCAATCCAGTTAACAATATATGAGCCGAGTGCATGCCATGAAACTGCATTCGCTGCATCAAAGGCATGTGCAGCAGCATGGTCCATCATATTGTCCCATATATTTTTATCTGAGTGTGCTGTACCTTGTGTGACATGTGCAATGGCATTCGGCAGATCATTGAAAAATATATCCTTAACCCATGTATTATAAAAAGAAGCCTCTGTGGCAAGTGTTACAATGATGCCAAGTTTGAAAGCTGTCGCTATAAATTCCCACAGCGGCATGGAAGAACGCCCATAGATGATATTGTATCCCATAAATATAATGTAAATTGTACAAGCTGCTTTAAGTGGAGCACTTAAACCTAATGAAAGCCTATTAATAGTTGTATTCATTATGTTTTCAAGAACCTTCATCACAGAGCTATCCATATCAGTAAATATGGTTATATTTTCAAATGCCATTGCATGTCCATTCTATCAATTTTTTGCAAATGTGATCATTTTTGATTCAATTATTATCCTGTTGTTGTTGAGCTTTAGCGCGCTCTTCTGCTTCTCGTTCGGCTTGTTCTTTTGCTTTTTCCTCAGCTTGTCTTTTTTCAAACTCAGCTTTTAGTTTTTCTACTTCAGCATTTCTTCTTGCATTATCAGCTTCTTGTTTAGCCCTAAGTTTATCCATAGTTCTCTTACTTTCCTTTACCGCTTCATTCCACCTTTCTTCCGCTTTTGCTTTATATTCCTTCTGAAGTTCAAGCGCTGCTAATCTTAGGTTTTCACAATTTTTTGAAGTCCCTGTGAATCCACATCTTGTTCCCCATTCGTCCATCAACTGTGGATTTTTTTTAAATTCTGCTACGCTATAAGTTTTTTCACAACCAGCTGTGACAATTGCGGTGCAAAGCAGCAATATTGTTATGAGAACTTTATTCATAGATATTTCCCCTTTTTTCTTTCAGTTTTTGAGGTTTGAGCACAATCTTTAAATTATGCTTGTGTTATAGGTTTTTATAACCAGTAGTGATAAATCTAGGGCACAGACATAATGTTGCTATAAAGAGTACATGAAGCTGCTTTAAGCGGATTATGGTATCAGTCATTATTCGCATGATAGGGTGTGTTAACATATTTTCTGTTTTGGTAAAGTAAGCTATTTTGTCAAATGTCATTGCACGTTCATTCTATCAAATATGATCATTTCTGTTTCAATTATTATCCTGTTTTTGTTGAGCTTGAGCACGCTCTTCTGTTTCTCGTTCGGCTTGTTCTGTTGCTTTTTCTTCAGCTTCCATTTCAGCTAAAAATTCTTCCTTCGCTTTACGCATGCTTTCGTTAGCTTGCTTAGTTCTCTCTTCCGCTTTTGCTTTATATTCCTTCTGAAGTTCAAGCACTGCTAATCTTAGGTTTTCACAATTTTTTGAAGTCCCTGTGAATCCACATCTTGCTCCCCATTCGTCCATTAACTTTGGATTTTTTAAAATTCTGCTATGCTATAAGTTTTTTCACAACTAGCTGTGACAATTGCGGTGCAAAGCAGCAATGTTGTGATAATGACTTTATTCATATTCAAATCTCTTTTTTTCGTTTATTGACCACGGAGTTTTTTGGCATAATCTGTATATCGCGCTGCAAATTCTTCATAGGCACGTTGTTCGGCTGCTCTGTATTCCGCTTGTTGTATCATCGCGGCAGCCTGCATTTGGAGGACTTTTGTTTGGAGGTCTGCTTGTATTGCGGATAATTGTGCTTGGATGCCTTGAATTTCACCAGCGTCTTTCGTACTTCCAAGTTTTTCAAGCAGCTTGTTAATGTTTTTTTGTGTTTCACTGGCTTCTTCGTAGACGTCTTGGCCTTTTGCTGCTTGTCCTACCGTGTTCTGTTGGGCTTTTTTTACTTCCTGTGCGTAAAAAGTATCGACTGCCTCTTTTGATCCTGCGCCCCCTGAAGGTTCTTTGTATAAAAGTTCCTCTTGCCATTTTCGCGTGTTTTTGCTGCCGCCACCACTACTGCCGCCGCCCATTGATTGTTGAAAATGATTAAAATCAGAAGGAAGGGCGCCATTGTTTCCTTGCTTGTTGAACATTTCTTTCAACCCAGAGATATCAGGCTTGACATTTAGGGAGTTATAGAGCTCTTTCATTTGGTCAAGCTGACTTTTCAGTTGATTAAGCTGTTGTTTGCCTTGTTCAAATTGCTTTAATGCTTGTTTATATTGCTCAGTTAATTTTGCAGCAGCTGTGGGATCAAATACCACAATGGCAAATGAACTTGTTGTTAAACTAAAAGAAACTGCACAGACGGCTGTAGCCCATAAAAGTTTTTTCATTTTTTTGACCTTTCTTGAAAAAGAGGAAGCCATTTTTCTGGAGATTCACCAACTTCATCCATAATGGTCTCTAACAGTTCAATGTTTTTAGTGGTGCTGCTTAAAATGGCTATTTCATCATCAAAGCCGCGTAAATTGAGTTCAGCAACCACAGAACTTTGTCCTTGTTTAATGAGAAAACGCCGTGACTCCCGGCTTAATTCCGCTTGGATGAGGTTGAACTCTCTGTCGGATAATTTAAAACCCTCTACATAATCTGCATGATTGCCTTTTTGGTTGGGAAAATAAATCTGTGTTGGACATTGTTCTATAATGGTGTGTGCAATGGTTGAATTCAGCGCATCTTTGGGAGATTGTGTTGCAAACAACATCAAACCATTTTGTTTACGAATAGTTTTGAGCCTATCTTGCGCAAAGGCTTTAAAGGAGTCGTCTTCTAGTGCTTTCCAAAATTCGTCAATAACGATGATAATACGACGACCATCAATCAGAGACAGAATTCTATGAAAAAGATACATCATTAATGGTGGACGAATTTCGTCATTGTCCAAAAAATCCGTCATATCATAACCAATAAATTTTGCATCAATGCCAATGTCGTCATCAGGGTTGTCAAAGACCCATCCTAAAGCGTTGCCTTTACACCATCTCTCTAAACGCCCCGCTATCCCTTCTCTATGAGTAATGTCAAAAAACATTTGTAGGGCAGATATTGTTCGTTGTTCTTTTGGCAACAGTGCAAGCTGTTCAACAGCTGCTGTGATATCTTGTCTTTCCGCTTCACTGATTTGTTGACCTTCAGAAGAAACGAGCTTTATAATCCATTGGCGTAAAAAGACCTTATCTGCTGGATTGTTGTAGTCTAAACCTTTTAGCGGGGCTATGCCTGTTGGCTTCCCATTTTTCAAGGGCATATAGGTGCCGCCACCCGCCCTGACAAAAAGTTCTGCACCGCGATCTTTATCAAAAAAGACCATATTAGGATCATGCTTTTGAAGTTGTGCTAAAAGAAAATTAACAATAACTGTTTTACCAGAACCAGAGGGACCACAAACAAAAGTATTGCCTAAATCACCAAAGTGAAAATTAAAATAAAACGGTGAACCAGCAGAAGTTTTCATCAATGCGACAGCTGGTCCCCATACGTTTCCGTCTATTTTTCCAACCGGAAAGGAATGAAAAGGAGAAAGTGCCGCATAGTTGCGGCTTGTAATTGCACCAGAGCGGGTGCGATAAGCATAATTTCCAGGTAATTGTGCCCACCAAGCCGCCGCAAGCCCTAAATCTTCCCGAGCAATAACAGCACCACCATTTGTGAGTTGAGAACGGGCTTTAGCAAGATTATCCGTTAATTCTTGCGGGGTATCAGCAAAAACTGCCAAGGATAAATGATGTTCCCCTAAAACAAAACGGTTGGATTCAAGATCATCGAGCGCTTCATCCAGTTCTACAATTTGTGAGCCTGCTCGATCTCCTGCATTGACCATTTGGTTTTGTTTGCGTCCCATAATCTGCTTGGCAATGTTTTTGCTCTTGAAAACAAAAGATTGGGTAAAAATAAACTCAAAGGGAAGAGTGAGAAGACCATCTGTCATATCCGCTTTGGTTTTTGCTGGATATTCTTTCCAACCAAACATACCTGCAAATCGTTGTCCTGCTTCAGTGCGTATTTCTATGATCTCTTTTCCAAAAATCAGACGGTCTGAATAAACAGTAGATGCTATCGTTCCCCATGTGAGTGGTATACGTTCGCGACGCCCTCCTACCAATTGGTGGATAAACTCACTTTGCTGCGAATAAATATTGCCCTCATATTCATAAAGGCTCAGCCTTTTTGCACCATAGCGCTCTAAATTTTGAATAAGATTTGTCGTAATATCTTCAAGCTTACGAACAGATTCTGCATCAACTTCTGTCTTTTCTTCTTTTGCTTTTCCTAAACGTTTAAAAAACTCCGCTAATTTATCCGTCTTATCAACGTGCGGATTCCACAAAATTGAAAGATAAAGATCATTGCGATAAAGCTCCTGAGAGACCATTCGTTCGCGATATTTATCATCCAATTGCTTCGCAAATTCTGATCTAAAAGTGCCTTTTGGATAGACAGTTTCACGCTTTCTGATGATATGGCTATAAATAGCCACACGTTCATCAGCAATATTTTTAAAGAGATTATTGAGCTGTTCGTGAAGCACGTTCAGATCAATAATATCTGCCGTTTCAAAGTTAATGCCCTCAAGGGCAATAACGGTCATAAGTGCACGTGAATCCAGCGCAATGACATGTTTATTGACATGGCGCACGTAAGGGATGACCGCCTCTGGTTGCGTTTCACGTTTGCACACAGCTGGATTCATTATAGTTCCTTATAATCACGAATTAATCGTAATGGAGAAATACTCCCCCCACCCCATAGACTAGAGTTTTTGGCAAAAAGACATGTTTTTTGCCATGTCATAAGAATACGAAATTTGTTATGATCATTTTTAAGAATTTCTCTGAATATGAAATGTATGGCAACACCAACAGATATAAGAAAAATGTTGCTTGTTATAATAAACAACATCATCGTACCTATAGCATTTAACCCCATAGCTTCCACTGTCACGCCCGCAATCATTGCTGGACGTGTACAAGCAAGAAATAATGTATCTTCTGTTAGCTTATCGCGCTCTTTCATGGCTTTGAAAGACTTCAATCAATTAAGCAGAAAGCATTGATACAATTTGCGTTGCACCAAAGACAATACCAATGCCTACACAAACAAAGAAAGCTTTACGCATTTCAACATAACCGGCAATCCATGCAAGTCCAATACCAGCAACCGCAATGGTTGCAATTGCTTTTGCTAACGGTCCTGTCAAAGCTGTGATTATTTTCTGAAGAGCGCCTTCAATTTTTCCGAAGTCACCTGCAAATGCCGGCTCACTCAGTGCGATGAAGGCAATAAACAGCATTAATGCTGTCGTTAACCATTTCTGTTGTGTATTAGAAAAAAAGGTTTGTTCACGAATGAACGAATTATTCATATTTTTCATGAAAATTCCCCCGCCATATTGTTTGTATTAATTCGATATTGTATGAATGATATTAATTTTGTGCCACATAAATGAAAAAAATAATTTTTTCTACTATAAAATTACCAATATTTAATATTTTTTTCAGGTTATAAACAAATAATAATCGTCATATTCAAAATGATACTTTTAAAATCTCTTCTTTAAACAACCAGAAGATTGACGAAAAAATCACGGAAGTTATAATCCTATTGACCATAACTGATAAAGATTATTCTCAAGTGCTTATTTAACAATGAAGACAATATTCTACAATGAGTGTTATCAGGTGAAAGTTGACCACAATCTATCGGTGACTGGGTAGATAACTCTTTCATAAAATGCTTTGTTCAAAGTTTTCTTATTCGTATAAGTTGCTCATTGTAGCGCCATGGAAGTGTTGGTTTTCTTCCCTATACGTCCTTTTGTCTTGCTTTTGGAATAGGTTGTATTTGATAAAAAACAATAATTTAAAATCTTTACCATATTGAAAATCTTTTCTTTTTAAGATAGCTTCTATCTTGACATGCTTTTTTCAAAGCTATGAGTCTTTTAAAATAGAGGGAAGTATAATGGCAAAAAAATAAAAACCCTACTGCAGAATCCTCAACAGAAGGGCTTTTACGATAAATATAAATAATCTTTATTCAATTTAATTTATCGTGATGCATTCTGCAAGAGAAATTTTGTAGAAAAGGGATATTTTTTCATTTTTTTGCCTCTAACAGAGAGGTTTTAAGAATTATGGTTAATAAAATTTCCGGAAGAAAGTTAAGTGCGCATCATATAGAATACAGAAAATTAGCTGAAAATGCTGAAATGGGCTTGGTGAGTCGTGGGGAATTGATTGGATTGGCTACAAAGTTAGAGAGAGCTGGTTTGATTAAAGAGACAGAAGCTAAATTGCTCTTAGTTTTATTAAATACGGCGTCAAAAGATTCATTTGAAAAAGGTGGGGTTCCTATCGTTTTTAAAAGCAATTTCTGTCTTGGTCAGGAAATCTGCCGTAGTGAAGGACGCGTGAGTAGGTTACTTTCACGTCTTTATGATTGTGGTCTTATTGTTATGCGAGATTCTAGTAACTTTAAGCGCTATTCAGTAAAACGCCCTGGTTATGGAATTGTAATGGCTTGCGGTGCTGATTTGCGTATTCTTGTTGCTCGATATCACGAACTGAAACAAAAAGTGGATGAAGTCATAGAGGCTCAAAACAAACATAAGGCGGCTTTGCATTGTTTTCGGGGGTTGGTGCGACAGATTAAAGCATCTTACGCATCAATCAAATCTACACCATTTACATCATTACTCTTTTTGAGAGTGCAAAAAATTATTGATATTATTGGTCGACCAGCAAAAGTTTCAGTTGAAAAATTAGAAAAAGCTATCCGGCTTTTTGAATGGATTTTACGGCGATTTTTTAAGGAAAAAACATCAAAAACGACATACAGATATGTCGCTAGTGACATACACATAGAATATACAATCCCTAACTTAATTAGTAAATGTAACAAATTGGCTTATGAAAAAATAGAGAAACGCAAAGCTGAAAACACCATACCTTCAAACAACAACGAATTGCATCAAATCAAGCCAGAACTTTTAACCAAAGCATTGCCTAATGTCGCTATGTTCATGAAATATGGGTTGCAATCCGAAAGGGATTTAATCGGGGCTACGGAATTTCTTGCTAAAATGAAGGGAATTTCTCCTTATGCCGTTGAAGACGCTAAAAAAACTATGGGAATGAAAAAAGCTGCTCTCGCAATTGCTATAACCTTCGAAAAACACTGCAAGCTACTCATAAAATCACCTGGAGGGTATCTGCGTGGGATGATTGCTAAAGAACACCAAGGAGAATTATATCTAGAGCGGTCTTTCTATGCTTTGCTGAAGGAAGCCTCAGAAGAAAAAATTAACAAGTGGAACAGGCAAAAAACAGAGAAAAACTACCAAACAAAAACAAATGAGCAAAAATTTTCTTTGTTCAAATCAGAATTGAATGAAGTTCTTAAAACTTTACAAATGCCAAAAAAGTCAAACCAATTTTCATCATAAATTTCATGACATGTATAAAACAAGGGGGAAAAATGTCCAATGAAACAGATGAAATAAAGGAAATGTTATTCGTTCTAAAAAAGTGCTAAACAAGGATGAAAAAAACTTCACACCATGGTGAATGATTGTATGAAAATGTTATCAAAGAACTGGGAACGTAAACAATTCAAGATATAGCTGCTTTCTACGAGTTCATATTCGTATATTTTGAAAACTACATAAATAGTAATTACACACAAAATAAATAATAAATATTTATAATGTACATACAAAGTACACAGTAAATATTTAAGGATACAAACCTTTATAAGATGAGCATGTCTTATAAATTCACTTCCGTTTCTCTTAGTTCTAATTCTGGTAAGTTTCTAACGATTTTCATGGTCTCTAAGCTCACAGTAATAACCCGTTGAAACAATTCTAAAGGGTAAGCAGGGTTGCCAACCGTTTCAACGGCATAGCAATTGGCATCATTAACAATACCACTTTTTTTATCAGTCTTTACACATTGACGTTCCATAACCCATTCAAGAGCGGGTTTGCCATTGACTATATACTCATAGGATTCAAGAGGGATATCTGTCATGATGATATTGCTGTTATAAATAACAGTGGTTTTATCTTTCTCTTTACCTGATTTTGCGAATTTCATTTCTGTAACGCGATAAAATTCTTCAGGATTAGAGATGTCAGTTAATTTTGGATTTCCTTTTTTAAAAGTCACGGGATAAGGGGCTATAGTTTCATAATTGACATGCAAGTAACCAAGTTCACGTCCTGCTGTTACAAACTTCCAAAAATCTTCAGCAGTTTTCACACAAGGGATACGAGGCAATTCTTTAGAAAGGTTATCAGCATAACGACTGCGGTAATCTTCTGAATGCAAAATTCCGTAAACATAATAAAAGAGATCATCTTTTGTTATGGTTTCACCAGGATAAGCTGCTTTAAAATGCTCTAATCCTTCATCAGTAATGGCATCACGCCGTTGTAAACCAGCTATTTCACCGTCCTTCATAGAGCTTTCGAATAAATGGGGTTGCTTTGTATTTTTATCTTTTGAAACTGTAGCACCTTCATAAATATAGCGTGGAAAACATTGACTAGTATCTATTGTATGATAGTTAGGCACTGTATTCGTCATCAGTACAGAAAAACCACGGTTTGTCCCGATTCCTGCAACTTGTATTACTCTATTTTCGACAGCTTGCCCTATCGGAAATATACATGGTATTTTAGAAACCATTTCATTAAAAGTACGGTTATAATAAAGCCATTGCTTTGTAAAAGGACGATAAAGACTTTGCGTAAGACTGTTATTTTCAAACGTAAAGAACTTTTCTTTGCTCAATTCCTGTTTGATAGCACGGCTCCAACTTATTTTACTTGCATCTGAATTCACGAAACTGTCTACAGCCTTTTTACGTGTCTCGCGATTAGCATGCTCATAAGCTTCATTAAAACGTTCTACTTCGCTGTTATAAAAGCCAATCATATTGCTCATGTTTTTTGCTAAAGCCTCACAGCTTGAGTTATATGCCCAAGAGTCACGACTAGTTGCAATACCACACGAAAAGGTTTCAAAGAGTTTTGTATCGTGCCCTTTTTTAATACCTAATGTTAGAAATGTTTTGAAACTTTCATCACGTTGAACAATCCAATCACCATACTTGTCTGGTGAGATGAGTTGCCAACCTGATTTATCTGTAATGCCACCAATACTCTTAAAGGACTCGATTATCGCAAGCTTTTCTTTTCTATCGAGATAATCACCAATATCACGAAAATATATTTTACCACGCTGTTGAGATTCCGGATTTTTTACAAGAATAGAAATCGCTATAGGGGTTCGAGAGCCGGAACCAAAAGTCTGTCCACCTTCTTTCCGAGAAACTTCACCAGAAGTCCGTTGATTACCCCGTAAATGGAAAATATAAAGGCTGCTAAATTCTTCAACAAGACACTTGCGTAAACCATCTAGAGAATAACCGCTGATAAAGCCTGCATTGGTGACAAAACCAATAACACCACAGTCTTTTATACGATCACTCGCCCAACGAAGTGCACGGATATAACTATCGTAAAGTGATCGCATAAGATTTGCTTGCGATTGGGCTGCATAGGTCGCACCAATACGTTTATCTAATAGGGGATAAGAGGTGTTTTTTGCATTGTCATTTGCACTCTTTTGACCAGTTGAATAAGGCGGGTTACCAAAGATAACTTTAATATCCAGTTTCTTCTGAAGTTCTAAATAGTCACTGTTTTCCTTGAGTAACCCTCGCAGCAAATCTTTTTCTTCAAGCATCTGGAAGGTATCCGTTAAACCAATATGCTTAAAGGGGATATAATTCCCTTTCATAAGACTATGATAGGTCGTTTCAATGTTAATTGCAGCTATATAATAGGCAAGCAAGACAATCTCATTGGCATGGATATCATGACGGAATTTATATTCCATATCTTCTTGCTTAATCAATCCAGATTGTAAAAGCCTTGTGATAAAGGTACCCGTTCCAGTAAAGGGGTCAAGAATAGAAACATCACGAGACCCTAAGCTTTTTCCAAATTCAGTTCGTAAAACATCATCAACAGAATGAATAATAAAATCTACAACCTCAACGGGGGTATAAACAATTCCAAGCCTCTCTGTTGTCTTTTTAAAAGCCTTAGAAAAAAAACTTTCATACAGTGTGATAATAAGATTTTGTCTTGCTTGCGGATCTGTGATACCAGCCGTACGGCATTTTACACTGTTATAAAATTCTTGAAGTTCTTCGGATTCCTCTTCAATATCTGTTTTGTCTAATTCAGCTAAGATCTTTTCCATGGCTTGAGAAATAGCATTGTTTTGTACAAATTCATTTCCATCAAACAAGGATTCAAACACAGGACGGGTCACAAGGTGCTGTGCCAGCATCTCAATGACGTCATCCTGCTTTATATCGCTGTTTAA
>NZ_CALW02000036.1 GCF_000312565.1 Bartonella rattaustraliani AUST/NH4 | reverse complement strand
TTTTTCAACAGCTTTGACGACAAA
The DNA here is from genome assembly GCF_000312565.1 of Bartonella rattaustraliani AUST/NH4. Classification (GTDB taxonomy): domain Bacteria; phylum Pseudomonadota; class Alphaproteobacteria; order Rhizobiales; family Rhizobiaceae; genus Bartonella; species Bartonella rattaustraliani. The sequence goes on along the minus strand of NZ_CALW02000036.1, from coordinate 1,573 downwards.
TAGTAGCCATCAGTCAACTGCGGTGAATATAGGGCTTAATCACCGCATAATTTGCGGTGATACAGCTTGATTTATGGCGAATAGTCCGTATAATCACTATAAATTATGTGGTGATTAAAATGTGGATTCATGAACATAAAAACTGGCCAAAATTTATGTGGGATACGAACGCCTTCGTCTTAAAACTAGCTGATATACGGCATCGACAAGGCCGCTTGCTTGGTCGTATGGAGGGACTTGGCTTTATATTTAAACGCGAGGCTTCCCTCACTACTCTTACCAATGATATTGTTAAATCCTCAGCTATTGAAGGTGAGCACCTAAACCCAGAAGAAGTCCGTTCATCTATTGCTCGCAGGCTTGGAATTGACATTGCCGGACTTATTCCTGCGAGCCGTGACGTTGAAGGTATCGTGGAGATGATGCTTGATGCCACACAGCAATTCTTTAAACCGCTCACAAAAGAACGATTGTTTGGCTGGCACGCCGCCTTATTTCCAACGGGACGAAGCGGTATGCATAAAATCACCGTTGGTGGCTGGCGTAAAGCAGATGCTGACCCTATGCAGGTCGTTTCTGGTCCTATTGGTAAAGAAAAGGTTCATTTTGTAGCCCCAAATGCCGAGCGGCTTGAAAAAGAAATGGCACGGTTTCTCACGTGGTTAGAACGGAAAGATGACACTGATCCTATTATCAGAGCAGGCATTGCTCACCTGTGGTTTGTGACAATCCACCCATTTGAAGATGGAAATGGACGAATTGCCCGCGCTATCGGTGATATGGCGCTTGCTCGTGCGGATGAAACACAAGAGCGTTTTTATAGTTTTTCCTCGCAAATTGAAACCGAACGGAAAAATTATTACAATCAGCTTGAAAAACAACAACGAGCCACTCCCGATATTACAGACTGGCTATCTTGGTTCTTAGATTGCCTTGGCCGTGCCATTGATAATGCTGAAACGACGCTTAGCAATGTTCTATTCAAAGCACAACTTTGGGAGAGAATTAATCAAAAGCCTGTCAATAATCGGCAACGGCTAATCATTAACCGCATGCTTGAGGATAATTTTGAAGGCTTTATAAATACCTCAAAATACGCCAAGCTGGCTAGGTGCTCAAATGACACGGCGCTTCGTGATATTCAGGAACTGAAAGAACGTAGTATCTTCATTCAAAATCCTGGTGCTGGACGCAACACCAGCTATAGATTACCAGACCGCAAAGAATAACTGTATTGTGGGTATTTTTGGACTTTCATATAAGTACATATTTTAATACTCCCATAAAATGATGAATTCATAAAACGACTAGTAAGTTTCATTTTTGGATGTTTTTACGATTTCTCAAACTTTTCTACCGTGACATCATTGACAATAAAACGTCGTTTACCAAGAGTATCATCATCTTTTTGCGAGTAAAAAACTAAATGATGTGCAAAGTGATTATGCAATTATATTCGCAACATTATAAAAATAGTAATTTATCATTACTTACTAAGACGGAACGCAGTATTGTAGAAAATCATTTGCTTCAATTACCAAATAAATAAAACACAGTTGATTAAGGAAAAAGT
>NZ_CALW02000037.1 GCF_000312565.1 Bartonella rattaustraliani AUST/NH4 | reverse complement strand
TCTCTGCCCGAGGCAGCAATAAAGCTATCAATATCTTCTTTTTTAATGCAGTGAGAGGTTTCATAGAATTTACACTGAATAGCCGCATAGCCTTCTTCATCACGAATTTTAGCGACCAGATCAATGCCAATATCACGCCCATCTTCCCCACGCTCTTTTGCCCACTCACAATAGGTCTGAACTGTTTCATATTCTTGCTTTTGAATGGGGTCCTGCGTCAAATAAGTCTTGACCAGGTTTTCGAAAACAGTTCCTCGTTCACGAGGATTTGTGGCACCCTCACGACAGAATTGTAAGAGAGAGCGTAAAGAGATTGGTTTATTATCAGATTTATGAGATTGCAGCATTATGAGGGTCACTCCATTTGTCTTAAGACGTCGATCAATTGTCATCAAAAGAATCGGAATGAAGTTTAATAAATACATTTCGGATAAATATCGAGAGCAAAATGAGGCAAAGCTACTTTTCAAGCTTTTTAGTTTTTCTTTTAGTGATGAGGATGATTTTCAAAAAATAGTGAATGTATTTTCAATTAAATTAAAAGATCCGCAATCGTATTTCAAATACGAATTTAGCATATACAAAGACTACTTTAACTTAGCTAACCATTGCTAAGAAGATTATAACCAGAATAAAGAGAAATGAAGTTTTTTTGATAGAATGGAGAAAGAGATTGATTACAAAAACCCTGCGGGGATGATTACATAACGACTCCTCCTCCGAGAAACACAATATATAAGACATTTTCATTTAGCAATTACTTTTCTATGAGACGTGCGAGCAAAAAAGAAAGGAGTTTAATATGAGTACTAAGTATCCATATATTAAACCTCTCACCGATGAAGAAGAGGCTGAAATTCAGAAAGAAATTGCTAACGATCCAGACGCACCAGAACTAACAGACGAAAAAATTTCTCAAGCAAAATCATTCGCAGAAGTATTTCCTGATTTAGCTGAAAGCATTAAACGTTCTCGAGGACGTCTACAAATTGATAATCCTAAAGAGCTGGTATCAATTCGTTTATCACCAGATGTTTTAAAAAAACTCAAATCCTTTGGTCGTAAGTGGCAATCAAAAGTCGATGATATCTTACGTAAAGCAGTTGGTTTATGAAGTTTTTATTTACATCATGGTATCTTTATATAATTTGGATGTACAATAAGTTCACATATATTTACAATTCG
>NZ_CALW02000038.1 GCF_000312565.1 Bartonella rattaustraliani AUST/NH4 | reverse complement strand
TCCATAACCCATTCAAGAGCAGGTTTACCATTTACGATATATTCATAGGCTTCAAGAGGGATATCTGTCATTGTGATATGATCATTGTAAATCACTGTAGATTTATCTTTTTTCTTACACTTCTTAACTTTTGCGAATTCCATTTTTGTAACATAATAAAATTCTTCAGGATTAGAGATGTCAGTTAATTTTGGATCACCCTTTTTAAAACTCACTGGATAAGGTTTTATACTTTCATAATTGACATGCAGATAACCAAGTTCACGCCCTGCTGTTACAAACTTCCAAAAATCTTCAGCAGTTCTCACACAAGGGATACGAGGCAATTCTTTAGAGAGGTTATCAGCATAACGTGCGCGGTAATCTTCTGAATGCAAAATTCCATAAACATAATAGAAGAGGTCATCTTTAGAGATTTTCTCACCAGGATAAGCGGCTTTAAAATGTGCTAATCCTTCATCAGTGAGTGCATCACGCCGTTGTAAACCAGCTATTTCACCGTCCTTCATAGAGCTTTCGAATAAATGGGACTGCTTTTTATTTTTGCCGTTTGAAACTGTAGCATCTTCGTAAATATAGCGTGGAAAACATTGACTACCACCATCTATAACATTAAGATCAGGCAAGGTCTTAGTCATAAGCGCAGAGAAGTCTTTTTTTGCTCCTGTACCTGTAACTTGTATTACCTTATTTTCAAACGCTTGTCCTATAGGAAATATCCTTGGCATTTGATATACTATTTCATTGAAGATACGATTATAATAAAGCCACTGTTTCGTAAAAGGACGATACAAACTTTGTATGAGACATGCTTCTTCGAAGTTAAAAATCTTTCCTTTAGCTAAATGTTGTTTAAGTGCACGACTCCAACTAATTTTACTTGCATCTGAATTTACAAAGTCGTTTACAATATTAGCACTTGCTTTACGATTAGTATGTGAAGAGGTACTATTAAAGGATTCTACTTCACTATTATAGAAAGTGATCATAGCACTCATATTTTTCGTTAAAACTTTATGGCTTGAATGATACACCCAAGCATCACGGCTAGTTACAACACCACACGAAAAGGTTTCAACGAGCTTTTTATCATGCCCTTTTTTAATACCTAAAGCTACAAATGTCTTGAAACTATCATCACGTTGCTTTATCCAATCACCATGCTTGTTTGGTGTAATAAATTGCCAACCTTGTTTTTGTTTAAGGCCATCAATACTCTTAAAGGACTCTATTATAGCAAGCTTTTCTTTTCTCTTGAGATAATCACCAATATCACAAAAATATATTTTACCACGCTGTTGAGATTCTGGATTCTTTACAAGAATGGAAATCGCTATAGGAGTTCGAGAGCCCTCACCAAAAACTCCACCACTTTCTTTTTTACGCTGTTCTCCAGAAGTTCGTGCATCCCCCCGTAAGTGGAAAATATAAAGACTGCTAAACTCTTCAACAAGGCATTTACGTAAACCAGCCATAGCATTTGCATCTACAAAACCTGCATTCGTGACAAAGCCAATAACACCACAGTCTTTTATACGATCACTCGCCCAACGAAGTGCACGGATATAACTATCATAAAGTGCTTGTATACAAGTTGTTTTAGATTGAGCAGCATAGGTCTCACGAATACGGTCATCTAATATCGGATAAGGTGTATTCTTTGCGTTATCATTTTCGTTTTTTTGCTTTGTTGAATAAGGAGGATTACCAAAGATAACTTGGATATCCAGTTTCTTCTGAAGTTCTAAATAGTCACTGTTTGCTTTGAATACACCTCGCAGCAAATCCTTCTTTTCAAGCATCTGAAAGGTATCAGCCAAACCAATATGCTTGAAAGGAATATATTCTCCTTTCATAAGACTATGATAGGTCGTTTCAATGTTAATCGCAGCAATATAGTAAGCAAGTAAGACAATCTCATTGGCATGAATGTCATGACGGAATTTGTATTCCATATCCTCGGGTTTGATCAGTCCAGATTGTAAAAGCCGTGTGATAAAGGTTCCAGTTCCAGTGAAAGGGTCAAGAATAGAAACATCACGAGACCCAAGGCTTGTTTCAAACTCATTGCGCAACACATCATCAACAGAATGAATGATAAAATCAACAACCTCAACGGGGGTATAAACAATTCCAAGTCTCTCCGTTGTCTTTTTAAAAGCCTTAGAAAAAAAACTTTCATACAGTGTGATAATAAGATTCTGCCTTGCTTGCGGATCTGTGATACCAGAGGTACGGCATTTTACGCTGTTATAAAATTCTTGAAGTTCTTCGGATTCCTCTTCAATATCTGTTTTGTCTAATTCAGCTAAGATATTTTCCATTGCTTGAGAGATAGCATTGTTTTGTACAAACGCGTTTCCATCAAACAAGGATTCAAACACAGGACGGGTCACAAGGTGCTGTGCCAGCATCTCAATGGCGTCATCCTGCTTTATTTCACTGTTTAAGTTGTTTTTTAATTCATTATAAAACACCTCAAAGGCATGATATGCTTTGCTTGTTTCATCAGAAAGGATAGTTTGAAGGCGTGTAATATGATTTTGGGCAATTTCAGCAACATTACCCGCCCAATCTTCCCAATAATCGGCAATACTGAATTTCTTAGCAATAAGGGTTTTAAGAGCATTGGGAAATTCCTTATAAAAAGCTAATTTATATTGCACTATAGGGCTATGCTGTGGATTATTGGCAGCTTTTCCAATCTCAAGCCCCATATTTTCTGATTTCTCATGAAGTGAGATATTCTCCTCAACCGTGGTCATTCTCCCGACAGCTTTAATCTCTAAGATATGGCTTATGTCTTGCCCTAAAATCATCTGATTAATCGTGTTATCAAAATTATCATCATGGGAAAGCAAGGCGTCGATCACTTGCCAGACAACTTTGTATCTCTCATTGTATCTGAGAGCGTTTTCAGCAGAAATTCCTGCAGGGATCCCAACGGGTAAAATGATATAGCCTCTTTTTTTCCCCTTGGCACGACGCATAATACGTCCCACCGCTTGGATCACGTCTACTTGGCTTTTACGCGGGTGTAAAAACATCACGGCATCAAGAGCAGGCACATCAATCCCTTCAGAAAGGCAGCGTACATTGCTTAACACACGGCAGGTATTTTCCCCTGCATCTTCCTTTAACCAATCAAGTCTTTTGGTCCTTTCCTTAGCACTAAAAGTCCCATCTATATGCTCAAAGGTACAATCAAGAGGTGTGGTATCTTTATGTATTTTATGAAGATTATACAATTCATCCTGAATTTCTTGAGAATTGAATGTTCTACAGATACGTTTAGAGGACTCGATATCTCTACAAAAAGCCAAGGCATGACGCATAGGGTTTGGGTCATCATCAAGATCAACCTTTAGATCTATTTTACTTAAAGCTTGATAACACCCTATGATCTTGGTCTTATCATCAAGAGTAAGTTCATAATTCTCATCAGTCATAAGCTGTTGAAGAGATTGACTCACTTCTTCTTCATCAACACCCAAAACAATCACCTTATAAGGGGATAACAGTTCATTCTTGACGGCTTTTGAGAAACTGTAAGTGTAAAGTTCCTTCCCATAGAGCTCTTCATCATCCATAGACGCCAGTACAGCATTAATCTCATTGGCACGTCTTTTGGCATTATTGGTAAAGATCTTTGGGGTTGCTGTCATGTAGAGGCGTTTTTTGCCCCGAATAATGCTATTGCCATGAACCTTGATAAATTCAGATTCACTCTTGTCTGTTCCTAACACAACTCCAGTGGTCCTATGGGCTTCATCACAAATAATCAGATCAAATTCGGGTAAATCATGATCCTTTTGTGCACCAGCAATCACTTGAATGGAATGATAGGTAGAAAAGATCACAGTCATAACATCAAGCGACGTCTTATGGGCTTTGCTAGCAAGCTCTTTAGCATCTGTTGTCGCTGGTAACACAAGATCTGATGTATCCATGGCAATGGCATCATCTTGGGCTTTACGACGTTTACCGACTTGGGTATCAGAACAGACAGCAAAGGAACGCAAGGGCACTTCTGTATCTGTCGTCCATTCTCTTATCGTTTGCGACATAAGAGCGAGAGAAGGCACCAAAAACAAAACACGCTTGCCTCGACCTGCTATCTGTTCTGCTATCTTAAAACTGGTAAAAGTCTTCCCCGTTCCACACGCCATGATAAGCTTGCCACGGTCTGCTGCCTTTAAACCCTCACACACAGCGTTCAAGGCTTCTGCTTGATGATCTCGAAGTTGCTTTACCTCTCTTTTCTTGAGAGTGGCTTGCCCCTTATTGGCAAACATGCCCCAATCAATTTGACTGTTTTCTAAATCAAAGAGATTAATGCGTTGAATAGGGACTTTTTGCCCTTGGCAGGTTAAATCAACATTCTCACTCCAATCGGTTTCCGTACTGTCAACTAAAAGTCGACGGGTGAATGGATCTCTGCCCGAGGCAGCAATAAAGCTATCAATATCTTCTTTTTTAATGCAGTGAGAGGATTCATAAAATTTACATTGAATAGCCGCATAGCCATCTTCATCACGAATTTTAGCGACCAGATCAATGCCAATATCACGCCCATCTTCCCCACGCTCTTTCGCCCACTCACAATAGGTCTGAACGGTCTCATATTCTTGCTTTTGAATGGGGTCCCACGTCAAATAAGTCTTGACCAGGTTTTCGAAAACAGTTCCTCGTTCACGAGGGTTTGTGGCACCCTCACGACAGAATTGTAAGAGAGAGCGTAAAGAGATTGGTTTATTATCAGACTTATGAGATTGCAGCATTATACAGAAAACTCCATTTGCCTTATGACGCCGATCAATTGTCATCAAAAGAATCAAAATGAAGTTTAATAAATACATTTCGGATAAATATCGAGTGTCAGATGAGGTGAAATTCCTGCAAAATCGGTAATTTTTTTTCAAAAGGGGTTTTAAAAGGTTGTTTATCCACAGCCCATGATACGGACTGAGATCAGTAAAAGAGTGAAATTTACTAGTCGTTTTATGAATTCATCATTTTATGAGAGTATTAAATATGCACTCATATGAAAGTCCCAAAATACCCAAAAACGCCCCAAAATACCTACCTTGAGTTGTATTTATAGGTTGTATTGTCGATATGAGTTGTTTTTTAAAAAAATCATTAAATTTAACATATTGAAATATAACGTTTTTTATTTCTAACGCATTTTTTTAAAAAAATAGGACCCCAAAAGAAGTCCCAAAATACCCACAAAGACTCAAAATACATAAAAGTGATAAAATTCTCAAAAGAGGTTTCTTTATTGTTCTGTCTTATGACTTTTCACCAAAGGGTGCCATTCATAGCGTATTGTAGGGCGACCGACTTTTTGCTTTTTGTCTCCATAGATTTTACGAAGATAGTTACAACGGCATAAAAGCTCTAAAGTTTGTTGAATGGTTTCATTGTCCTTTAAAAGCTTCCAATGACGCTTCGAAACATCTCGTGCAGTAAAACCATCTGGTAAATAATCACAACGCTCTACAAGCAAATTTGCATGGTTTTCTAAAGCTATATTCCCCGCCGCATAAAGACGTTTTGCATGGCTTAAGAGATAGGGTGACCAACGCAATGCCATAGAGAGTGAAGGCAAGCCTATTTTATCACGTCCTCCTTCAACAAGTTCAAAAATCAAAGCAAGAGACGCTATGGTTTTATCCATTTTTAAAATGTGAGATTGAAATGCTTCTGAAAAATCATTTCCTTTTATTTCGTTTCGAAGGTTTTCCCACCATTCACGAAACATCTTTTGAGCATTAGGAGCAAAATGCATGATAAGCGGGTCATCAGGTGATCCCAAGGGATTATCTCGAAAAGAATGAAACACTGCTTCATAGTTTTGCTGTGCATCCCAATTGGGAGCTCTATCAATCCATTTCTGTTCTTGGA
>NZ_CALW02000039.1 GCF_000312565.1 Bartonella rattaustraliani AUST/NH4 | reverse complement strand
GCCATTGACGATATACTCATAAGCATCAAGAGGGATATCTGTCATTGTGATATGACGATTATAAATGACAGTAGACTTATCTTTTTCCTTACGTTTCTTAATTTTTGCAAATTCCATTTTCGTAACATAATAAAATTCTTCAGGATTAGAAATGTCTGTAAGCTTTGGATCACCATTTTTAAAGGTCACTGGATAAGGTGTTACAGTTTCATAATTGATATGCAAGTGACCCAGCTCACGCCCTGCATTAACAAAAGCCCAAAAATCTTCAGTAGTTTTCACACAAGGGATACGAGGCAATTCTTTAGAGAGATTATCAGCATAACGAGCACGATAATCTTCTGAATGTAAAATTCCGTAAACATAATAAAAGAGATCATCTTTTGTTATGGTTTCACTAGGATAAGCGGCTTTAAAATGTGCTAAGCCTTCATCAGTGAGTGCATCACGCCGTTGTAAGCCAATCGTTTCACCGTTCTCTATAGAGCTTTTGAATAAAAGGGGCTGCTTTTTATTTTTATCTTTTGAAACCGTGACGTCTTCGCAAATATAGCGTGGAAAGCATTGACATTTTTCTATTGAATCCAAATTAGGCAAAGTATTCGTCATGAGTACAGAAAAACCACGGTTTGCTCCGATACCTGCAAGCTGTATTACTCTATTTTCAACGGATTGCCCTATTGGGAATATACATGGTATTTTAGAAACCATTTCATTAAAGGTGCGATTGTAATAAAGCCATTGCTTTGTAAAAGGACGATAAAGACTTTGCGTAAGATAGTTATTGTCAAACGTAAAGGATTTTGTTTTACGCAATTCTTGTTTGATAGCACGGCTCCAACTGATTTTACTTGCATCTGAATTCACGAAACTATCTACAGCCTTTTCACGGGTCCCACAATCAACATGCCCATAAAATTCATTAAAACGCTTGACTTCGCTATTATAAAAGCCAATCATATTACTCATATTTTTCGCTAAAGCTTCATGGCTTGAGTTATACGTCCACGCATCACGACTAGTTACAATACCGCACGAAAAGATTTCAAACAGTTTTGTATCATGCTTGTTTCTAGAACCTAAAGCTAAAAATGTTTTGAAACTTTCATCACGTTGCTTTATCCAATCACCATGTTTATCTGGTGTAATGAGTTTCCAACCTTGTTTTTGTGTAATGCCAGTAATACTCCCAAAGGACTCTATTATCGCAAGTTTTTCTTTTCTCTTGAGATAATCACCAATATCACGAAAATATATTTTGCCACGCTGTTGCGCATCTGGATTTTTTACAAGAATGGAAATCGCTATAGGAGTTCGAGATCCCTCACCAAAAACTCCACCACTTTCTTTTTTACGCTGTTCACCAGAAGTTCGTGCATCCCCCCGTAAATGGAAAATATAAAGGCTACTAAATTCTTCAACAAGGCATTTGCGTAAACCATCTAGAGAATGACCACTGATAAAACCTGCATTCGTAACAAAACCAATAACGCCACGGTCTTTTATACGATCACTCGCCCAACGAAGTGCACGAATATAACTATCGTAAAGTGACCGCATAAGATTTGCTTGCGATTGGGCTGCATAGGTCGCACCAATACGTTTATCTAATAGGGGATAAGAGGTGTTTTTTGCATTGTCATTTGCACTCTTTTGACCAGTTGAATAAGGTGGGTTACCAAAGATAACTTTAATATCCAGTTTCTTCTGAAGTTCTAAATAGTCACTGTTTTCCTTGAGTAACCCTCGCAGCAAATCTTTTTCTTCAAGCATCTGGAAGGTATCCGTTAAACCAATATGCTTAAAGGGTATATAATTCCCTTTCATAAGACTATGATAGGTCGTTTCAATGTTAATCGCTGCTATATAATAGGCTAATAAAACAATCTCATTGGCATGAATGTCATGACGGAATTTATATTCCATATCTTCTTGCTTAATCAATCCAGATTGTAAAAGCCTTGTGATAAAGGTACCCGTTCCAGTAAAGGGGTCAAGAATAGAAACATCACGAGACCCTAAGCTTTTTCCAAATTCAATTCGTAAAATATCATCAACAGAATGAATAATAAAATCTACAACCTCAACGGGGGTATAAACAATTCCAAGCCTCTCTGTTGTCTTTTTAAAAGCCTTAGAAAAAAAACTTTCATACAGTGTGATAATAAGATTTTGTCTTGCTTGCGGATCTGTGATACCAGCCGTACGGCATTTTACACTGTTATAAAATTCTTGAAGTTCTTCGGATTCTTCTTCAATATCTGTTTTGTCTAATTCAGCTAAGATCTTTTCCATGGCTTGAGAAATAGCATTGTTTTGTACAAATTCATTTCCATCAAACAAGGATTCAAACACAGGACGGGTCACAAGGTGCTGTGCGAGCATCTCAATGGCGTCATCCTGCTTTATATCGCTGTTTAAGTCGTTTTTTAATTCATTATAAAACAG
>NZ_CALW02000040.1 GCF_000312565.1 Bartonella rattaustraliani AUST/NH4 | reverse complement strand
AACACATATTACATAAAAATACAATAAATTCAATATGTTATGTGTATTTATTTTATATGAATCCTCTTTAGAATCCACACTTTTATACGTGATTCAATTGACCCTTTTTTATCAACAATTGCCATGTATGAATAGACCATAAAAAATAAATCATGACACAAATCTTATAACGCATGTGAGCATTCAAAAGCAGTAATCATTCATAACAATTCATAATACGTTTTGATTATAAAATCGATAGTTACTATTAAGACGCAATCGTTTGAATTATCCAATCAACATAATTGCATGTGTTTAAATCACATCTTAACAATTGAATTGCTTATGGCAGTAAATGCTCTTAAAAGAGATTGCACGTTTGAAACTGTTTAGTGATTAAAATGACTTTCTATTGTAGTCATAAGATTATGCATGCTTTATATCTCATTTGATAAAAGCCATTGTTTGTTTGTCTTATGAGAGATTGCTTTCAAAACCAACGCTTACAAGCATAAAATCAAAAGAGCGGGTTTATTGCTAATTTACACTTACCAACGCATTTACTCTTAATTGGATTGATAGAGACCTTACAAAACGTTTTGATTTATGAATAGGTTTTATCGTAAACGCTGTATTCACAGTTTCTCTCTTCATATCAAATATAACAAGAACGTTTTATGCTTTTTTGGATAACGTTTCATAATGACAATAAAGAGCTTGCAATATGATACGTTTTGTATATATACGTCCATGACTCCATTGTGGGTGATTAATTTTAATCATTAGAATTGTTATTTGAAAGTCGCGTCATATCATGGAACGGCTTTCTTTTTTGAATGTTCTCTTGTTAAGACGTTTAAAGAATAAAAGGCACCTCCCATGCCTATCATTCATTATTCTTTAATATATCAACAATTTTACGTCCTTTATAAACCTCCTGATGATTTGTAATGTAGCTTATTTTGCTTTTTTTATCGAGAATAGCAGTGCCATAGACTTTCCCCCAAACCTTAATATTGTGGGAAATCTTTGCTCTATCATAAACAGAACCATAAATTTCAGCGGTGCCACTCACTCGAGCATGCCCATAGACCTCATCATAAATTTTGGCACGCTTAAAAACCATGGCATGCCCATAAACTTTCCCATAGTTACAAATATATGCAAAACCTGAAACCTGCGCATCGCCATAAATTCTTGCATAACTACAAACCCAAGCGTTATAAAAAACGTGAGCATTGTCATAAACATGCGCTTCAACATCAATATGTGCATTGCCATAGACATGGGCATTGTTATAAACATACCCCATGACATAAGCCTTGTCATAAACGCGTGCATTGTCATAAATTTTTGCGAATTGAGAAATTAACACCTTGCCATAAACAAAAGCATTGCCATAGACTTGCCCGCGCACGTGCGCATTATTGCGTACCCTTGCATTTTCAAAAACCCTTGCATGGCTATAAGCACAGGCATCATCATAGAGCCAGCAATTGCCTTCGTGAGAGAGATTGCTTTCCTTTTCAACAAAGCCCCCTAGATCACCAGCCTTGACATCACCAAAGTCTCTTAAAGCTTGAATACGATAAACGATTGTCACTTCTTTAGTCATTTTCTTTTTAATGTGTTTGATTTCATTCGTGAGTATGTATTTTTTAAACATAGCAAGTCCCTTCACAATTAATGTGTTTAAAAATTTGTTATGAAAATTCGTTTGAGAGAGAGAGGGCGCCCCACCGTGCCCGCGGTCATTATTCCCAAGTTATGTTATGACCATGCCGTATCATAAAGAAGTTCTAGATCACCAGAAAACCATGCCGTTCCAAAAATGAGAGCATCCCCACAAACCTTGGCATGCCCATAAATTTGTGCATATCCAAAAACCCATGCCTTACCAAAAACCTTGGCATTCTCATAAACCCGAGCATGGTCGCAAATCTGGGCATCTTGATAAACACATGCCTCATCACCAACCCATGCATTGCTTTCATGAGAGAGGTTTTCTTCCTTTTGGATAAAGCCTCCTAGGTCGCCAGCCTTGACATTATAAAAGTCCCTTAAAGCTTTAATGCGGTGTAAAGTGACACGGTTAACAACTTTAGTTTCATCTGTGAGTTCATATTTTTTTGTGTCTTGCATTTTAGATATAACTGTAGCGTGCATGGGTATGCTCCATTTTAAAAGTTTATTGAATTTTAAGAAAGAATTTGAAAGAGAGGCGCCCCCGCCACGCCGTCATTCATTATGCAGCTTCTTTTATAGACTGATCATTTTTAAGAGACTGGTCATTATCGACAGTTTCTTTACTGCAGGTTTCAATATTATCGCGAACCCAAGTATCCCCTTTAATGACTGCATTGCGAAAAATCTTTACATTCGGAAAAATACAAGCATATCCAGAAATTTTCGCATTGTCATAAATTTTTGTTTTATTAAAAACACAAGCATAAAAATGAACATGCGCATTATCAAAAATATGGGCATCAGGATAAATACGTGCAAAGCCATAGACCTGGGCATTACCATAAATATTGCCTGCCACAACCGCCTTGCCATAAACCCGTGCATTGCTATAAACCTTGGCTTTTCCTCCCACCCAACAATTGCCTTCATGAGAGAGATTACTTTCACCTTGTATAAAACCGCCTAAATCGCCTTTTTTCACATCACCAAAATCTCTTAAGGCTCTAATCCTACGAAGGGTTTTAAATCCAACCTCGATTGTCTCGCCAGTAAATTCGTATTTTTTTTCAGATTTTTGATTTTGAGAAGAGGAAACGGGGGTGCTTTGTACTGTATTGTTCATAATAATTACCTTGTCGTTAATAAAGTTTGTTATTAACGCCTTTAAAGGCGCCGGGTGCTAACAAACACGGCGACAAGTCCGCTGATCACACTTTTCCCAAAAGGGTATTGTATGGTGTAATCACACCCGACAAAATCGTTATATGCTAATAGGAGCATAAAAGATAGTCAGTATATAAAGCATAGGAGGAGGTTGTTTCGTAACCTGCTCGCTTGTCGTAACGTGGTTGTTAATCACTTGAGTATCTATTTATCAAAATACTCATTTATTGTCAATAATGGTTTTATCTTTTTTGATATTTTTTGTATTTTTTTAAATACGTTGTGTATAAACACTGTCATCTTTTTATAAACAGTTTCTATTTTATTATGTGTTTTGGATTCTATATTAATGGCTTGCTTAAGCGTTTTCGTTATTTTCCTTTCTATACTTCATAAAAGTTACAAACGCTCTTAGCAGCCATATTTTTAGCTTTAAAAGCATGACTCTTTATTATTGAATTATTTTTGTGAATTGTCTTATAAGAGGTGTCTAGCGAGCCTTCATAAGACAGCGCGCTTTTATAAAGCAAACAGACAAATATGATAATGCGCTTCTGTCATATGAGAGCCTCTAAAGATAGCCAATCTATTTAAAAAAGCAGGAAGATCGTTTTGTAAGTGGCTTGCTTATCATAAAGTGTTTTTAGGTTTTTGAGTATTGATTCAATAAAATGCCCATTCATTGTTAACAGTTGTTTTATTTTTTAATCCATTGTGTATAAACTTATGAAA
>NZ_CALW02000041.1 GCF_000312565.1 Bartonella rattaustraliani AUST/NH4 | reverse complement strand
GCCAGAGGCATATTTACGCAGCGTCTTTTATGGTTTGATCACAAATTTTAATATGACCATTCAATTTTTTTGTATCTATATAGGAATTGCCAAAAACACTCACTTGATCACGAATGTGTGTATAGCCTGTAATTTTTGCATTCTCATAAATACAAGCATCATCCCCAACTACAGCAAAAAACCAAACTTGAGCATTGCCAAAAATCTTTGCATTGCCATAAGCTTGCGCATAGTCAGTTAGTAAAGCATTATCATAGATTTTAGCATGACCTTTTATAACAGCCCTGTCAGATACCTCAGCATGATTCAAAACGCAGGCATAATCGTAAACATAAATTTTTCCAAAAACCAAGGCATGATCAGCAACCCTTGCATTGTCATAAATTTTTGCCCAATCAAAAACCTTGGCATTGCCTTCAATTTTTGCATTATCGAAGACATAAGCATTATTATAAACACAGGCATCATCATAAACCCAGCAATTGCCTTTATGAGAGAGATTGCTTTCCTCTTCAACAAAGCCACCTAGGTCGCCAGCCTTTACATCAGCAAAGTCTTTTAATGCTTTAATGCGATAAAGAGTATGATTATCAAATACACGCGTTTCATTTGTGAGTGCAAACTTTTTTTGCATAGCACAATTCCTTTATAAAGAGATTTAAATTTTAAAATGAAATGTTTTAAAGAGTGGCGCCCCCGCCGCGCCCGAGACATTATTTACATTGCCTCATCATAATACTCATGGCGGTAATAATCATCTTCACTTCCAAATCTTGGAATTGCCTCATCATGAATTTGATCATCTTCTGTTAAAGAGGCGGCGCTATGAACACAAGAAGACCCTGATACATAAGCACCACAAACCACGGCATCATCAACGACATAGGAATGATCACATATATAAGCACCATCGCTTATTTTAGCATTGCCACCGACATGGGCATCATCACAAATAACAGACATATCAGAAATATGAGCATGACCACTTACACGGGCGTTATCATAAATTTTAACATTGCCTTCAATTATAACAGCATTTTCAATATGAGCATTGCCATAGATCTCACAATAATCATTTATTGCCATGCCTTCAAAAATAGCATTGCCATAAATTTGTGCATCGCCATAAACATCAACAAAAAAGCCTTTAACTTTAGCATTGTCATAAACCCTAGCATTTTGAAAGACGCGCGCTTTATCGTAAACCCAGCAATTGCCATTATGAGATAGGTTATCTTCCTTTTCAATATAGCCGCCCAGATCGCCAGCCTTGACATCATCAAAATCTCTTAAAGCACGAATGCGATATAAGAAATGACCATCGATATATTCACAATCATCGGTAAATTCGTATTTTTTTGCAGGCTCTTGTTTATTAACAGACGCGGTTTCATTTGCAATGTTAGAGGAAATTGTATTTTGAGAATTTTTCATTTCAAATTCTTTCTAATCGTAATAAAGTTTTCAATTGACGCGCTATAAAGGCGCCGGGCGTTGAAAACACGGCGATTAGTCCGTCGTCACACTTTTCCCATAAGGGTATTGCATGGTGTGACACACCCGACATAATCATTATACGCTTTAATACGTATAAAAAACAGCCAGTATTTTAAAGACTTGGAAAGATTGTTTCGTAATCTATCCGCTAATCGTTAAGTGTTTTCAGCACTTGGGTATTTGTATAACAAAATACGTATTTATTGTCAACAGTAGTTTTATCTTTTTTGATATTTTTTGTATTTTTTTAACACGTTGTGTATAAACATTGTTATATTCTTATAAACAATCTCTATTTTATTGTGTGTTTTGGATTCTATATTAATGGCTTGCTTAAGTATTTTTGTTATTTAGCTCTCTATACTTCATAAAAGTTACAAACGCTCTTAGCAGCCATATTTTTAGCTTTAAAAGCATAGCTCTTTATTATTGAATGATTTTTGTGAATTGTCTTATAAGAGGTGCCTAGCGAGCCTTCATAAGACACCGCGCTTCTGTCATATGAGAGCCTCTAAAGATAGCCAATCTATTTAAAAAAGCAGGAAGGTCGTTTTGTAAGCGGCTTGCTTATCATAAAGTGTTTTTAGGTTTTTGAGTATTGATTCAATAAAATGCCCATTCATTGTTA
>NZ_CALW02000042.1 GCF_000312565.1 Bartonella rattaustraliani AUST/NH4 | reverse complement strand
GTATTTAGAATTCTATTCCCAAACTTCTAATATATATATAAAAAACAAAAAGTTATATTTCGCAAAAATATACTTATCAAAACCGCTGAGTGTGTAAAGCCAAGTGAAAAAAATTGATTCAACATAAAGAGGTTTGAAATGAGAGAAACTTACAATATTCGGGATTATGATTCAAGTTAAACAAGGATAAGTTATTATTATAAATCAATTCATTACTATATAATAAATGCTTATTTTTTATATTTTTTCTGTGTGCGTTTAGTTTGGGTTATAATTTTGGGCTATGATTTTTACACGTCATCATTTCATGAATGCGTACGTTTTTGAATCTGTTGTTGAGAGCATATTATTAAGGAACTCTTGTTTGCTCATTTTTAACGACATTCATTTAAAACGATGCTTTATGATAAAAATAAAAATTGTAAAACATCAAACAGTTATATGATTATGAATGGAAGAAAGAGACTTATTCTTTATTGTGATTGTATCTAAGGGAGATGCTAAGCAAAGAGAATAATCATTGAATAGATTTGTTTTAATGAGCACAGTCAAAGAATAAATGATGCAAAGAGAATATTAGCCTGATCTTTGCGTATCAAGGTCATTAAAGCGGATTAGAAAAGCATTTTCAATTTGTTGTGTAGAGCATGGTTGCAAATTGAGATCATCAGGTAAAATATGATGGGGCGAACCAAAATAGCGAAGAGCTTCTTCTGTGTTAAAACCGGCAAGGGTAGTTGCCTCATAAAATGCAGCAATACGGTCGGCTTGTTTGATTTTTTTTAAAAGCTTTTGAGAAGGATTAACGGGGAGAGAAAAGCGCATGTGAATAGCATCCTGTATATATTTTTCGATGCGTTCATATTGCTTGCCTATAACAGCTTTAAAAGGAGAAATAATATCACCAATAACATATTCTGGTGCATCATGAAGAAGGGCACAAAGACACTCACTGTTACGTGATTGAGGATAAAGCTTCTGAAATATTTTTTCGACCAAAAGTGAATGTTGTGCAACAGAATAGGCATATTCCCCTTGTGTTTGTCCATTCCAACGTGCAACCCGGGCAAGCCCATGGGCAATATCTTCTATTTCAATATCAAACGGGGAAGGGTTGAGCAAATCGAGCCGCCTGCCAGAAAGCATCCTTTGCCAAGCGCGTGCTTCTCCTTTTTGTGTTACTTCAGCTTTAGCCATTTAGTGCGTTTCTTAGGTTTTTTCAGGAAAGGTAAAATTCATATTTTCAGCAATACTTATGGTGACAGGAACATCTTGGACTGTAAATGAGATGTCATTATCCATAGCCTCTTTAACATGGTCAATACGCATTAAAGCGAGCGCTTCATTTTTAGCACATGTTTTCAAGGAGCCAAGGACTTTTGTTCCTGCTTCAACATTGGAGCCTGGTGTTAATTCATGTTGGCTTTTAACAACTAAAATACGGCGACGCGCCGTGTGGCGATGATGCATTCGTGAAACAATTTCTTGTCCAATATAACAGCCTTTGTTGAATGATAGCCCATTGATTTGATCATAATTAATATCATGGGGAAAGACTTTTCCTATTTCATAGTCTTGATCACTTTCTGCAATTCCATAACGAACACGCAATTGATTCCAAGTGTTATGATATTCTTGAGCAAAAAAAGATATTTTTCCATAGATTCGGCTTACTTTTTCTTTTTGTGGAAATCGTTTATCAAGAAAACTTGAATCAAAATTTAAACTCTCTGCTTCATTGTTCCAAAAAACTGTAACAAGCTCTTGTAATGGTTGTGTAATTTCAACTTTTTTGTGTAACTTATAGAGCAGGAGGCGTTTCTGGAAACTATCAGCAAGCGATGCAACGATATCAATGAGATAACCATCTTCTATTTTGCTAATAAGAAAATCAGCTATCACCTTTCCTTGTGGGGATAAGAGAGCGCCAGGGAAAATTTCTTGTGGGCTTATTTTCTTTACATCTGTTGTGATCAAAGTTTGCAGAAAATCTGTTGCTTCTTCCCCCGTAACTTTAATAATTTTACGGTTTGTAAAGGAAATGGCATTGTGTTTTTTTATCATGGTTCTTGCCTTTCTGCTTAAAGTTACCTAATCGATAAGAAAGGGAATGTGTAAGGAGTATGGCTATGTGTAAAATATTTGATACAATTTTTAAAGGTGCAACAGTTGTAAACCATGATGGAAGTAGCAAGCGTGATATTGGTGTCACCAATGGCCGTATTGCTGAAATGGGGGATCTTTCGCGCGCTTCTGCTGGTGAGGTCATCGATTGCACCGGATTGCATATTTTACCAGGTATTATTGATAGCCAAGTTCATTTTCGCGAGCCAGGGAATGAATATAAGGAGGATTTGGAAAGTGGTTCTTATTCTGCGGTTTTAGGAGGGGTTACAACAGTTTTTGAAATGCCTAACACCAAACCACTCACCATATCAAAAGAAGCATTAAACGATAAGGTTAAACGCGGATTTCACCGGATGCATTGTGATTTTGCGTTTTGGGTTGGAGGAACGCGTGAAAATGCACATGAATTGGCAGAGTTAGAAAGACTTCCAGGAGCTGCTGGAGTTAAAGTATTTATGGGGTCTTCTACGGGTGATCTTTTGGTTGACGATGATGAGAGTGTGCGTCTTATTTTAAAAAATATAAACCGTCGTGCTGCTTTTCATTCTGAAGATGAGGAAAGACTAAAAGAGCGTAAAATGTTATGTATTGAGGGAGATGCCTCATCACATTCGGTTTGGCGCGATGAGGTTGCAGCATTAAAATGTACGCAGCGCTTAGTGAAAATCGCGCATGAAACAAAGGCGCGTATTCATGTATTACATCTTTCTACTGCGGAAGAAGTTGAATTTCTGAAAAATCATAAGGATGTAGCAACGATTGAAGTGACACAGCACCATTTAACTTTAACGACTGATGACTATAAGCAATTTGGCACTTTGATTCAAATGAATCCACCGATTCGTGAGGGGCGTCATCGTGAGTCTCTTTGGTATGGTGTTCAGCAAGGTATTATTGATGTTTTAGGCTCTGATCACGCGCCTCATACGCTTGAAGAAAAGCTTCGCTTTTATCCCGCCTCACCTTCAGGAATGACAGGAGTGCAGACAACAGCAGCAATTATGCTCACACATGTCAATGAAGGGAAGATATCTCTTGAACGTTTTGTTGATCTCACTTCGCATGGTCCTAGTCGCATTTTTGGTATAAGCTGCAAAGGACGTTTGGCTGTCGGATATGATGCTGACTTGACTATTATTGATCTCAAGCGCAAAGAAATGATTACGAATGCCTTAATCGGTTCACGCGCTGGTTGGACACCTTATGACGGGAAAAAGGTTAAAGGTTGGCCTGTTGGAACCATTGTTCGTGGTATGCGTGTTATGTGGGAAGGTGAAATCGTTACGCCGTCACGGGGGGAGCCTGTTAAATTTTTAGAATCTTTGGCATAAGATGCTTAAAATTAGCAAATCTAATGGAATAATTTTGTGCATGTACAAAGTATGCGCGACTAAAAGATGTGTTTTTCAAATTTCATATTGATATCAGAATTGGTTTTTGGAGAGGTCCCGGGTAAATATTCGAGGTTTGGTTGCTATGCGCGTGTTTATGACAAGGCACGGGTTTATAGCAAAGCGCAGGTTTATTGAGCCATTCATTTTTTGATTACATTGCTATTGTGAAATTGAGGGGGGTGGTGTCTTAATACGGGTTAATTTCCAAAATCTGCGAAAAGGCTTTTGGTTAAGGTGCTGCTTTCTTTAATATGTTGTCAGCTTTCCTTATTATATCTTGAATGTCTTCGATTAAGGTAACACTTTCCTGTATGTATATTTCGTTTGCTTCAATTGCGTACTGCGTACAATGATGATAATTTTCTGCAAAAGAAAGATAGGCTCTATTAAAGGCTTCATAAAAAACAGCACGTTTTGGTTCTATTGGTTGCTCTGCTTCAAGCAGTTCATTCATGTAGTCATACCATTTGTTTGTTGGAGCATTACAAAGATTTTGTAGAAAGTGCAGAGATCCAAAAACCTCAGCTAGCCGTAATAATTTTGTTTGACAGTTTTTATCATAGAGCGATGATTGTTGTGCAAAAGTTGGTATTGAATTGAAAAAAAATACCAAAATATTAAAAATTGCCAATAGATTACGCATTATTTTATAACTTTCTAATAAACTTTTCTACGGTCACAAGAACGATTAAAAGAGTGTATGTATTATTAGCAATAACAGACCTGTTATAAAATTTAGGGCGTAAAAGAGAGTAAGGAAAGCACGACGAGAAATATTGAAAGTTTTGATGAGTTTTGCGTGGTCAAAAAATTCAGATTTTCTGTCTGTAATCTATTTTCTTGTGTCAATTGATATCATATTGTGTATTAAAGATTTTCTTCTGTGATGATTTTATCAACAATGGGTACGGACTTTATTGATAAAATACTTTTCGCTAGTTAGATAGAAAAAAGTATTTTTTGACAGATTTTGGGCATTGCCGAAATGAAATGAGATGGCTAAGAGAGTTTGATGTAAGACATTTTTGAGAGTTTTCATTTAAATCGCGTAACGCGATGATCTGGGATGAAAGACGGTGAGTGATATCGCTAACGGAGTATAATCATGAGAGAGTTGCGATTTTATAATACGCTTACACGCAAAAAAGAAAAATTTAAACCGATAGATGAAAAAAAAGTACGTCTTTATGTTTGTGGTCCGACGGTTTATGATTATGCGCATATAGGGAATGCACGTCCTGTTATTGTTTTTGATGTTTTATTTCGTTTATTGCGTCATGTTTACGGCAATGATTATGTGATATATGCGCGCAATATTACAGATGTCGATGATAAAATTAACACACGAGCAGCTTGTGAGTATCCAGAGTTAGCGCTTAATGAAGCTATTCGTCAATTGACGGAGCGTACATATTATCAATTTCAACAAGACACAATAGCTCTTGGTTGTTTATTGCCAACCAGCCAACCACGCGCAACGGATCATTTAGAGGAAATGCGTTCGTTGATTGAGAGATTACTTGAGAAAGGGCATGCTTATAAAGCAGAAAACCATATCTTATTTTCTGTCAGCAGTATCAAAAAACAGCCCCATTATGGATCATTTGCAAAACGTTCTTTAGATGAAATGAGAGCAGGGGCACGTATTGATGTTGCGGCATATAAAAGAGAAGAAATGGATTTTGTTTTGTGGAAACCCTCTATGGAGGGGGAACCGGGCTGGGCTTCTCCGGGAGGGATTTCTGTTTTGGGGCGTCCTGGTTGGCATATTGAATGTTCTGCAATGTCGATGGCAAAATTATTAGCACCCTATGGTGGTGGTTTGAACTGTGATGATCCAACAGCGAATATTTTTGATATCCACGGTGGTGGCATTGATTTAATTTTTCCTCATCATGAAAATGAAATTGCGCAAAGTTGTTCAGCTTTTGGAACGGAGCGAATAGCTAATCTTTGGATGCATAACGGTTTTTTGCAGGTTGAAGGCAAAAAAATGTCTAAAAGCCTTAGCAATTTCATCACGGTTCGTTCTCTTTTAGAGAGTGATTTTTTTGAGTTTAATGAGGCTTTAACAAATGAAATAAAACAAAGTTGGGCTGGTTTATCTGCGCGTTTTTCGATGTTACAAACGCATTATCGTGAACCATTAAATTGGACCGCGCAGCGTTTAACGCAATCCAGTAGTGAATTGTATCGTTGGTATGAACTGCTCCGTTGTGAAAGGGAGAGTTTGGAAAATCATGAAACGATGAATAATCTTTTGGTAGAGGCCTTAAGTGATGATCTTAATACTCCAAAAGTACTGACTCTTTTACGAAAGTTTTATAAAGCAGGCAATGTTGTTGCTTTGAAAAATGGGATGCATTTATTGGGGCTTTTGTATCAGGAGTGGATAAGCGATAGAAATTGTCCATTGTTTACGAGAAAAGCTTCCCTTGATTCAAAATTTATCGATCAACGCATTGCCGAAAGGCTGCGACTTATCCATAATAAAGAATGGGTAGCTGCGGATACAATTCGTGATGAGCTTGCAGCTAAGGGAATTATTTTAAGAGATACAAAAGACCCACAGACCGGTGAACGTATGATCACGTGGGAAGTAAAGCGATGATGATTTCCCTATTCCAGAAGCTTTCATAAAAAGGGAGAATGTCATGGAATTTATATATAGTTATAGGTATATCGTGTTTAAGCTTGCGGTGGGGCTTATCGCTTTTCTTTTAATTTTAAGAACAACGGATCGGGGTAGTCTTAGACAAATGATGCCTGTTGATTTAGTTAGCAATTTTGTCATGGGCGGTATTATTGGAGGAGTTATTTATAATCCAAACAAAGGGTTATTACTGTAAGTTTAGAAACCATAAAAATTGTTAGAAACTTACCAGAATTAGACATAAGAGAAACTAAAGTGAATTTATAAAGCATGCTCACTTTTGGGGCATGCTTATCTACTTTTTTAAAGGTCTTGTGAAGATTCATTTAAACACTACGGATAAGTTTATCATCTTGTGATGATTGATTACATACAATCTTAAAAGGAATTCTTTATTATGTATATTCATTTTCTTATATTACTTAGAGGTTTTGAAGATTCCTAACACCCTCAAAATCCCTTCAAAAATATATCGTAGGTTGTATTTATAGGTTGTATCTTGATATAGGTTGTTTATTAAAAAATAACCACTTGAAATATAATAACTTTTATTTTTTGGAGGTTTTTATCAAAATAAGCAGATTTGAAATGAGAGAATCTTACGTTATTCGGGGTTCTAATTCAATATGAATAACGCTAAATTATCATTATAAATCAATGTCTTGTATCGGTCATTCAGGATAAAATCGATGACGTAACGGAGACGTATCTTCATCAAATATAGAAAAGTGTTTTAGCGGCTCTTCGTCTTTGAAAAAAGGAAAGACTTTACACTTTAACAAAAGCAGGAATATTGTTTTACGGGGCATAGGAGGAAAGAGGAGCTAGCACATTAGATACTCCTCATGTTGAAGCAGCTACCAAAATCAAAGAAGGATATTCAGAATATTGCTTATATAAACTTTAAATAGCGTTTGATCAGCTTATTTTTCAATAATGCCACACGCCAAACGTGCACCACCACCACCGAGTGGTAAGGGATGATCTGAGTGATTATCGCCTCCAAAATGAATGATTAAGGAGTGTCCTCTCATTTCTGAAAGTTTTTGAATTCGTGGGGCAAGAACGCTCATTGTTGATCGTCCCTCATCATTAGCATAAAGTGCAGGTAAATCACCAAGGTGACCATGAACATTATAAGGTCCAAGATGTTTGTTCGTATGGCTTGGATCATAATGTCCACCTGCAGCACCACCAATTACACCATCTTTTGTATCACATAGAGGATATGTATGCACATGAAAACCATGAAAACCTTCTGGTAGAGTGGACAAATTGGGTACAAAAATTAAACCATGGGCACTTTCCTCAATTGTAATGGTACCAATAGATTTTTTTGTATTGCTTGTGCCTAGCTCATAGATTTTCACTCGCATCGCTGACGCTAATGCAGCAGTGTTCCAAGTAAGAAATGGCAGTAAAGATAATAAAATAAAAAAAACTCTCTTCATAAAGAAACTCTTCTCATTTAGCTGATTCAATATATAAAAATTATAAAATAAATTTAATTTACATAAGAATTAATAAATAATTATAATATAGTTTAATTTATTTATAAAACTTCGCACTTATTAAAAATAATTAATTAATAATTAGAATAACAACCAGTAATATTATAAGAATAAAATATTTATTTGAAATGTATAAATTTAAAATTATTTCATTTGTATGGCTTTTAAGGCATATTTTGAATGCTCTCTTTAGTTTCTAGATAAAAATGCAACTTTCAGAGACTTAACTATATTACACTTATCTTTTTTCAAGAGCCGCTTTTAAAAATAAGAAGTAAGGAATTTAGAGAGCTTAGAAAGCAACGTCATATACAGTCGATATATGACACAGTCTATAATACGACGTGGTTCTTATCAAAAATAAGAAAGATAATCTGTCCATTATTTTTATAAAATATCTCTGATCACATGTTAAATAATGAAAAATTTCTCTTTGATATGAAGTTTATAAAAGCTGTCAACGATTGTGATGTGTACAAACTTCCCATAAAATACAAAATATGCCAACAAAAAAACCTATTATTAATCCAATTATTGTACCAATTATCACACCAAAAACAAATGCAGTCCCCAGTCCCATTACGATAATTGGACCAAATCCTGGAAGAGCAATATAACCGTAAGTTGCGAGAATGGCTGCTATAACTCCTGACATACAACCATTTAAGCTTCCAATGAATGCAGATTCTTTCATAGAATAAGAGATTTTTTTTAAAAAACTTCTCTCACCATCATGAAAATCAAAGTTGCTGTAAGCTTTAAAATCAGTCATATTTTTTTCTCTCATTTTGAATGCTAACAGTTCCAGAATAATCAACGGACATGAAAAAATGGGACTTTTTAAACTCTACCAGAGCACGCCAAATACCTTTATCATCTAGACGCAATCGTTTAATATTCGTAAAACCATTTTGCATCAGGCAGTTTTTAATTTGGGCAGCAGTAAATGAATTTTGTCCTGGTTTTGAGATATCTTTGGTAAAAGAATATGCAGAAGCTTGACAATAAGATGGGGGTTGAAAAAACTCACTTGTTGAAGCGATGACTATAGATGAGAGACAAACCATTATGATAAAAAAAGTACTTGGTTTCAAAATCTTAAATAATTTCATCTTGTCATACCTGTTGAAACAATAGTTTGTTAACTTTTGTAGTGCTAACAGGTTCCAGAGATTATTTATTTTTCATATTATACTTAATGATGCAAATTATTAAAAATTTATAGTGATTAATGCATCCTTTTTCTTACTTTTTATGGAAAAATATTGATATAAAATGCTTTTAAATTTCATTTTGATATTTGTATAATTCTTATAGAGTTGGATTTTTATAAAAAGTTTTTTGTAAATGCAGATTATGAAAAGAATTTTTGAGAATGAGCTCTCTGCAATCAAGTTTAAATATAAAAATCAAAAGTACCGCTTTCAAAAGCAGCGGTACGCTATAGTGTTTGAAGACGATTTTTATATTTTCGGTTATTCCTTGATTTGTTTGTATTGCTGTAATAATAGGCATTCTTTTCAAAATTGCTCTATTTTACTTTATTGGAAGAAGGAGATGAACATTTGTTTTTATTGTTAGCTGTTTCTTGTACCATTGGCGCTTTTTTATTATCAATGAATTTTTTTCACCGATCTGCTTGGAAATATTTGCATAATTTTTTTAAATCCATAACCAGGATAAATTCCTTCTCGCATAAATAAATTACGTAACGGTGAGCAATGACCTAATAACCCAAGCCCAATGCTTCGCATGATATGAACAGGTAATATATGAGAAAGTAAAGAAGAGTTGAGTGTATGAACAGTACCACTCCGAAGAAGTATATCAGGTCGGCGGGATTGGTTATAATGTGCAACAATCGTTTTAGCGTCAGATATTGAGTTTGATAAAACATCAATCAATGTTTGAACGTCACGAAGTCCTAAATTCAATCCTTGTGCTCCAATAGGAGGGAACACGTGCGCTGCTTCACCAACTAAAATCGTTCTATGAGCAGCAAAACGATGAGCAATAAGTCCTGAGAGTGGCCACGCTTGAATTGGGGTATCGAGCGTTATCTTTCCAAGCATTAACTGCATTTTATCTTCGATGATTTTTGCAATTTCTTTTGAATCCAGATTCAACAATTCCTCAGCGCGAGAAGGATTAACAACCCATACAAGACTGGATCTTTTTCCAGAAAGGGGAACCTGTGTAAGTGGGCCATTTTCTGTGTGAAATTCCGTTGATGTATTTTGATGAGAAAAGTCATGAGAAAAGTTAAAGACCAATGCTGTTTGCGGATAGTCCCACTGCTTAACACCTATTTTTGCTGCCGCGCGTGTGTGAGAATGGCGTCCATCAGCAGCAATGACAAGGGAGGCTTGAATAACCCTGCCATCCGAAAGGATAACAGACACATGATCTTTCTGGTGATGAAAAGATTTTGCTGAAGAAATCAATCTTATAATATGAGATGTATGTGTAACAGAATCGATTAAAGCATTGTTTAGTTCTATATTAGGAATATTATAGCCAAAAGCCTCTTCACCAATTTCAGCGGAAGAAAAATTGACAGTAGGAGCACGTACAATTCTAGAGGTAATATCTATGATTCTAATGCAAGATAAAGCAGCTGCGTGATCTTTAAGGGTGTCCCAAATATTGAGCTTTTGAAGCATAGCTATTGCCGGCATCATAAGAGCGGTTGTTCTTAATTCATTTGTATGGGCTGGTGGACCAATAAGAAAGACAGGATAGCCTCTCTGCGCAAGACTAAGCGCCGCAGACATACCAACGGGACCGGCACCAATAACAGCAATGTTTTCATGTTTGTATTTTTTTAATGTCACAATTTCTTGAACCTTTCCCCCATATTTTCATATCTATAAGAAAACAATCTCTTTTTATTATATGAAGTTTCTCTAATTATATTATGTAATAAATGATGTGATATAAAAAAATAATCTTTTTATGTTTTTTTACAGTGGATGATATCATGAGTAGAAAAATGGCGCTCTAATAGATGAATGAAGATTCTAAACACAAGGATAACAAAACTTTGAAACGTAAGTTAACAAAAAAAATTAAAACCAATGCTGATCTATTACGCCATAAAAAAGTGACAATGCCACAAACAAAGGCTTTTTCTGTTCACTTATTAACAGCGTCTGGTTCATTTTTAGCATTTCTTTCTCTTATATCAGCCTCTCAAAAAGAATGGACTGCCATGTTTTGTTGGCTCGGTTTTGCACTTCTTGTTGATGGCATCGATGGGCCAATTGCACGTAAACTTGATGTCAAATATGTGCTACCAACGTGGTCTGGAGAACTTTTAGATAATATTATTGATTACGTCACTTATGTCTTAATTCCAGCTTTTGCACTTTATCAAAGTGGTTTAACAGGTCCAGGGTTATCGTTTTTATTAAGTGCTATCATTGTTATTTCATCAGCTATTTATTACGCAGATACTGGCATGAAAACCAAAGAGAACTTTTTTAAAGGTTTTCCCGTAGTTTGGAACATGATGGTCTTTATGATTTTTGTAGTGAAGCCAGGAGAGTGGATCACTTTTACTATTATTGTTTTATCCGCTATCATCTCTTTTTTACCCATTTATTTTATTCATCCCGTAAGAGTTATTCGTTTGCGTAAACTTAATTTTTCAATTTTTCTTTTATGGTGCGCTTTTGGCATTGTTGCATTTTTTTACCAACTGGATGCTCCACTTTGGGTTAAAATAGGTATTTCAGTAACGGGTATTTATGTGTATTGTATTGGTGCTATCATGCAATTATTTCCTCAATTGGGAGTGAAAAAAATATAAAAAAGAATACAATAATGACATTGGGAAGACTATAAAATGCACATTGACTTTGGTGCGGATGGTGATATTTCTTTTACAAAAGAAGGACATGCAGGCATTATTAAGCTTACACGTCCTTCAGCATTAAATGCCCTTAACCACCGAATGGTTTATGCTTTAAAGAAGGCTCTCAGCACATGGGAAACAGATGATGATATTTCTTGCATCTTAGTTGAAGGGGAGGGGCGAGCCTTTTGTGCGGGTGGAGATATTGTCGAAATTTACCATATGGGACGAAGTCCCTCTTCCTACCAATATTTTAGCGATGAGTATAGCCTAAATGCGTATATTAGCCGCTTCCCAAAACCGTATATTTCTTTCTTAAATGGTATTTGGATGGGAGGAGGGGTCGGCATTTCTCTATACGGATCACATCGAATTGTTACAGAAAACACACTTTTTGCTATGCCAGAAAGTGCTATTGGATTTTTTCCAGATGTTGGCTCAAGTTTTTTCTTACCACCTCTTCCCGATCATTTTGGTATTTATCTTGCATTGACAGGAGCACGCATAAAATGGGGAGATTGTTTACGCTTAGGACTGGCAACGCATGCGGTTTCTGAGGCTGAATTAGATATTGTGAGAAAAGCTATTATTGAGGAGGGAAGTCCTACATTAGCTTTAAAAGAACGAGCTATAACAAAAGACTATGAAACAAGCCAAGAAATACGCGATTTCATAAGAATCTGTTTTCAGTTACACAGTTTAGAAGAATGTATAGAGTTCCTTTATCGAAAAAGTCATGAAGGATTTTTATTTGCGAAAGAGTGTTATGATATTTTGCAATTACGTTCTCCGACAAGTTTGAAGGTTATTTGGAAACAAATGAAGCAAAAACGACTTCAAACTTTGGAAGATTCTATAAAAATTGAAAATCGTATTGCACACCATATGGTTAATTCACATGATTTTCATGAAGGTGTACGTGCAATGTTAATTGATAAGGATAAAGCACCAAAATGGCAGCCAGATAAACTTTCAAATGTAACAGATGAAATGGTAGATTCTTACTTTCAACCTGTTGAGAAGGAATTGTTATTTTGATAAAAAAGCCTCAAAAGCAGTTTTCAAAAATCAATTTAGTTTATAGATTTTATTTACGATTTTTAGCACTTATTTGTTTAGGGTTGAGTGTTTTTTATTGGATACGTCTCGTTGGGATATTTCCAGGAGTTTTATGGCGTTTTGATCTTATGCCATGGCAGTGGCAGATTTTATCAGTCTCACTGGCTATTATTTATCCTATCGCATTAATTGGGATTTGGATGTATTCTTTGTGGGGAATTGTTCTATGGTGCAGTGCAGCTTTTACTGAAACACTTACCATAATAAGTTTATATTCTACCTCCGACTATAAAATATTTATAGTCATGCTTCATGGAATATTATTTTTAACTCTCATCATACTGCAAATTATGATAATCTTTTTTAAGAGAAAGCACAGAATAAATTCGGAATGATAATTTTAGAATCCGAATTTATTCTGCTTGTAAACCGTAGGAGTTTCTTACACAAACGGTACCCACCATAACTGCCAAGGACTTTCGGCGGGTGCTGAAAATATCCATAGTAGTGATGCGATTGTTCCCCAAAAAGCCATTATCATCATGTGAATTATATCCTTATTATTTATAATAAAAAGTTCCATAATATATATTATGCGATAATGTGATATATAAATTTTAATTTGTTTACATCTATGTATCACATGTGTCGCTTTTATAACAAAATTGTGTCAAAAATTTGATGTAAAATGTATTTTATATTTTATTACATAAGATACAAAATACATATAATATTATAATATATAACAATAAGAAAATTACTGTATTTTATATATAAAATATCATTACAATTATTTTAAAATATAAAACTTATTACTTTTATATGTTTAGCAAAAACAAGAAAGTATAACTTATAATACCCACTAATACTCTGCAGGAGCGTTATAAATCAGCATAATTCTCTGCATTATTCTGTAATGTTATAACTAAAATATCTGTTCTAAATGTCACCCCAGATACAAAAAATTTGGCTTTAAGCAATGTTACTTAAAGCCAAAGAACAGATAAGATATAATAAATAAAAAATTACTGTTGTAATTTACAGCGCTTCATACGTGCGAAATCACTCAAAACAGCATTACGGTTTTTTAAAAGATGAAATTTCATGGTTTTCAGTTGACTTTGCATCCATAAAAAATAAAGCAGGGAAAAATACAACACCTGCTGCTGTTAAAGCCACGTTTTTACCTCTTGCTCTGGAACGCTCTAGAACTGTATCATGAATCTGACGTTTATTAGCGAGATAACTCGCGTTGAATGCTAGCACAATTCATTGCTCCGTCATATGCTGTTGTAACTGAAATATTCTTTTCTGAACGCCCTCCACCCACATGCTGACAAAGAAATCGCTAAAATCAGGATACATGTTACCCGCTTTAAATAAATAACCATAAAAGTTCCCCATTTTAATATAACAAAGGAGCGAGGCTAAAAAGAACATAATTTCTTAATTAACAAAAAATATTTGATTATTAGATTGATATATCTGTTTCAAAAATAAGACCTTGGTATGCAGGCTTAACATATGATGGGACGTAATTTACAACTTTGTCATAATCAAGCGATCTATCCATATGTGTGAGTATGGCTTGTTTGGGGTTTAAATATTTTATCCACTCTAATGCTTGATCAACGCAAAAATGATTTGGGTGCACTTCAAACTGAAGAGCTTCAATAATTAAAACGTCTAAACCCATTAATTTTGGTAATGTTTTTTCAGGAAATTGACTAACATCGGTACAATAAGCAACATTGCCAATACGAAAACCTAAGGAATTGATAGTGCCATGAAATTGCAAATGTGTTTTGATGGTTATCTCCCCACCCTGCCCTTGAATAATAAATTGGCTATCTTCGTTAATAAGATGCGCTTTTAAAATGGGTGAATAGGACGAGCCTTTTGGTGTTTGAAAACAATATCCAAAAGCACTCTTCAGGTGTTCTAATGTAGACCTATCTGCATAAATATCGATTAAACTTTTTTGTGCAAGTGCATAGCTACGTAAATCATCAATACCGTGAATATGATCCGCATGAAAATGCGTATAAAGTGCAGCATCAAGATGTTTCACGTGCGCACCAATCATTTGTGACCGAAAATCCGGACCAGTATCAATAACAACTGTTGTTTTTTTATCTGAATCATGAATGCGTTCAACTAATAAGGAACTTCTGTAGCGTTTATTTTTAGGATTATTTGGATTACATGCGCCCCAATCACCATTAGGACGAGGGACCCCCGGAGAAGAACCACAGCCTAATATCGTAAATCGATACCGATCACACATAATTTTTGCCTTATTTCATTTTACTAAACAAACGAAAAGCATTTTGCGTTGTTGTTTGCGCTATTTCTTCAAGAGTTAAACCAATCGTTTCAGCCAAAACAGCAGCGGTATAGGGCACAAAAGAGGGTTCATTTATTTTACCTCGATGAGGAACAGGAGCTAAAAACGGTGCATCCGTTTCAACTAGTAAACGTTCATGAGGCACAATTTTTGCTATTTCACGAATTTCACGGGCATTTTTAAAAGTAAGAATACCCGAAAAAGAAAGAGAACCACCAAGTTCAATACCAGCACGAGCAAGCTTTTCTCCAGATGAATAACAATGAAGTATAAAGGGAAAAGCGCCCTCTTTTATCTGTTCACGTAATATGCCTTCCATATCTAAATCAGCATTACGTGAATGAATAACAAGGGGAAGCTGTGTTTCTCGAGAGGCAATAATATGTTCTTGAAAAACTTTCCTTTGCTCTTCTGGTGAAGAATAATCATAATAATAATCAAGACCAACTTCTCCAAATGCCACAATTTTAGGATGCTTTGAAAGATGAATAAGTTCTTCAGCTGTAATATTTTGCTCTTCATGAGCGTGGTTGGGATGCGTACCCACAGAACAAAAGACCTGATCATAAGTTTGTGTAATTGCTAAAAGCCTATCTAATTTCCGAACATGCGTTGAAATTGTTATCATACGTTTAACATCAGCATCTAGAGCGCGTTGGATAACACTATCTAAATCTTGTTCAAAGTCCTCAAAATCGAGATGACAATGTGTATCAATCAACATGATGAGAATCATCCTTTAAAATATAACGAGGAAAGATTGGCTCTGGAATTGGAAGATGAACTCCCTCTTGAATCTTTGAATTTTCTATGTGGTGTAAGTACCGCTCATCTTCAGAAATAGCAAGACTATCAAGAAGTTTTGCTGCTGATTGTGGCATAAAAGGTAACAACATAATCCCTATTCTCCGCAAAATTTCTAGCGTTATGTAAAGAACTGTACGAAATCTCTCTGGGTTATTTTTCCGCAAATACCAAGGTTCTTCGCTTGCAAAATAACGGTTAGCGTCTGCTACGAGCGAAAAGATCGCTGAAAGCGCTAAATGAATTCCGTGAGAAACCATAGCTTGGCGTACAACTTCAAGCGTTTGAAAAGACTTTTCTAATAACTGTTCATCTTGAATTAAAATGGGTGATGGAAGAGGGACTTTTGCATCACAATTTTTAGCAATCATTGATAAAGACCGCTGTGCTAAATTCCCAAGATCATTAGCAAGATCGGCATTAATGCGATTTACCAAGCTTTCATGGCTGTAACTGCCATCTTGTCCAAATGGCATTTCACGAAGAAGAAAATAACGAACCTGATCAAGACCATAGTGATCAACCATTTCAAAAGGATCAACAACATTTCCAACGGACTTTGACATTTTTGCACCACGATTGAGTAAAAAACCATGAGAAAAAATGTGTTCAGGCAATTCAATTCCAGCAGACATTAAAAAAGCTGGCCAATAGACCGCATGAAAACGAAGAATATCTTTACCAATGATATGCACACTAGCAGGCCAAAAGTTACGTTTTTTTGAATTTTCTTCAAAAAATCCAATGGCTGAAAGGTAATTTGTCAGTGCATCAACCCAGACATACATCACATGCTTTGGATCTCCTGGAACAGGAATCCCCCAATTAAAACTTGTTCGTGAAATAGAAATGTCTTTTAAACCTGATTTAACAAAACTTATAACTTCGTTACGCCGTTCAACAGGAGCAATAAAGTCAGGGTGTTTCTCATAATGTGCAAGAAGAGCTTTTTCATAACGCGAAAGTTTAAAGAAATAACTTTCTTCTTCGTTCCATTCAACGGGAGAACCTAACTCCTTCTCACGGCGAATATTGTCCTCTCCAACTTCGGTATTTTCTTCTTCGTAATATGCTTCTTGCCGAACAGAATACCACCCACTATAACGGCCGAGATAAATATCACCATTCTCTTCCATCGTTTTCCAAATTTTTTGGCAAGTTTTATAATGGCGCTCTTCTGTTGTGCGAATGAAATCATCATGAGAACAATTTAAAATTGTAAGCATTGTCTGAAATTCAGCACTATTACGATCTGCTAGTTGTTTAGGTGTCATGCCTAATGCTGCTGCTGTTTGTTGCATTTTTAAACCGTGTTCATCCGTACCAGATAGAAAAAAAACATCTTTGCCATCTAACCGTTGAAAGCGGGCCAAAACATCACTTGCAATAGCACTATAAGCATGTCCAATATGGGGAGTGCCATTAGGATAAAAAATGGGAGTTGTTATGTAATATGTATCACGCATGTCAGACTCGTTATGAAAAAAATGCAATAAAAGATACAATGACATAACGTCTGTTAATTACATTGTCACGGAAAAAGCTCATCCTCATGAATGATCTTATGAACTCTAAAAAGCAGATTAATAATGAATTGTTTTTTATCGAGATTAAATGATTGTGTTTCCCCTATTTTTTGATGAATCTCTGACCATGCTTGTGCACATTTTTTCGAAAGAGATACATTTCCACTCTCAATAAGCATAATAGATCTTTTTTGAATTTTATCAAGAACTTCATCACAAAATTGTTGAAATTGGATGGTGGAAGAAAGAGAGGAAAGTGTTTGCGCAAGAGTATGTATGATAGCTGGATTGCACACAGGTTCCTTTAAAAGAGCATCAACGGTTTTAACCATTTCAAGTCCACCGTGGCAAAGAAGTAAAGCAGCTTTTCGAGGACTTCCTTTGGATCTTTGAATAACCATTTCAATCATTTTTTCATCAGGGAGAAACTGATCAGAAAAAATATGTGTAATAACTTGTTTCATTTCATCATCACGCAATGGTCGCAAAGAAATCTGTTGGCAACGTGAACGAATTGTTGGAAGTAATCGCCCTAAAGAATGTGTGATGATAATGAACAAAGTTTTTGCAGGAGGTTCCTCGAGGGTTTTAAGAATTGCGTTAGCTGCACTTTTATTCATATCATCTGCAGAATCAATGATAACAATACGCCACCCATCATCTTGTGATGTTTTGTTCAAAAAATGCATAATATCGCGGACATCATCGATGAGTACACCTGTTTTAAACTTTTGCGTCTTTAAATCAAAACGACGTGAAATATGCAAAAGACCAGGATGGCTTCCCTGCATCATTTGGCGCCACGTGACGGAGTTGTACTCTGGTTGCAACAATTTGCCTTTTTGAGAACTTAAAATATTCCAAGCAAGATGAAACGCTAATGTCGCTTTTCCAATTCCATGGTCTCCTTCAAATAACAACGCATGATGCAAACGCCCCTCCTCGCGCATTTGCGCCAAAAAATGACGAGCAGCCTCATGACCAAAGATCACATTGTTCTGTGAAGATGATAAAACTGTTTCAATATCATCATATTGGCGTAAAAAATTTACATCACTCATGAAAACTGATCCAACATTATCTGATGACACAGAGCTTTTATTTGTTGAGCAACATCTTCCACGGCACCTGTCGCATCAATGACTCGAAATCTATGAGGTTCTTTTTTTGCCAACCGAAGAAAAGCTTGACGTCTTTGTTCCTGAATTTTTAGTTCACTTCTTTCAAAATAATCAACCACCTCTGTTTTTTTTCTTCGTAGATTGGCACGTTCCATACCATATGTTGCTGGTATATCGAGTAAGAACGTGAGATGAGGCATTATCCCATTGAGTGCAATAGATTCTAAAGCGGAAAGAACAGAGGAACACACCCTATCATTGTGTCCTTGATAAACACGTGTAGAATCGATAAAGCGATCACATAAAACGACTTTGCCTTTTTGCAAAGAAGGTATAATAACTTCTTGCACATGGTCCGCCCGTGCTGCAGTAAACAAAACGGCTTCCATGAAAGGTCCATAATGTTGAACTTGACCTGATAACAAAATATGCCTTATGGCTTCCGCACCTGCCGTTCCTCCTGGTTCTCGTGTTGTAAGAACATCATAGTCTTTGCTACAAAGATACTGAGCGAGCAAAGAAATTTGCGTTGTTTTTCCTGCTCCCTCCCCTCCTTCAAATGTAATAAAATAACCTGACACGTATAAAACTTCGTCCTTTAATTTAGCACATATTACAAATATTTCCGTAACCATCCGATTGTTATTTCATAAAACGCATTTTTTGCTTTTGTAAAGAAGCTTCCTTCTTGAACATTATTTCCAGCAAAAACCGGTTTTTCGAGAAGAACCCTTTTATCTTCTACAATTTGAATAACACCAATTTGTTGCCCCAAAACAATGGGCGCTTTCAATGGACCATGATATTTAATTCTTGCCTTAACATTCACTTTTCTTTCATTCAAAAGCATGAAATTTATAGGTTCTTTAACAATAAGAGAGACAAAATTTTGTGCTCCACCATAGACAGAAGCAGACCCAACTTTTTCTCCTTTTGTAAAAATCGTTTTAAGATCAAAAGCTGTCATTCCCCATTGAAAAATACGTTCTATCTCTTTTGTATGCCCTTTATTATTTTGCAAACCATTTATTGCTAAAAAAAGACGTTGATGATTTTTATAAACAGAAGCAATCATTGAAAAGCCTTCTTCTTGGCTGTAGCCAAAAGCAAATCCTTCAACACCAATTCCTTTAGAAAGAAGAGGGTTTTTATTACGTTGAAAAATATGATTCCAAGTAAAAGAAGGTTCACGATAAAGCATATAATAATCAGGATATTCACGAACAATATAACGCGCTAATGTGATCATGTCGCGCAATGTCACAAACTGCCCCTCTTCAGGAAGCCCTGTTGCATTAACAAAATGACTGTTCAACAGTCCAAGTGTTTTAGCCCGCTGATTCATGAGTTTTGCAAAATCAGCTTCACTTCCTGATATTCCTTCAGCAAGAACAATAGCCGCATCATTCCCATTGACAATAATCAAACCTCGTAAAAGATCAGAAACACTAATTTCTGTATTTATTTTTGCAAACATGGTGGTTGTACCGGAAGGTGCGCCACCTTTACGCCAAGCATTTTCACTTACTTTGAATTTTTGCGTACCGTCTAATAATCCTTCTTTTAATTTATGAAACACAACTTCAGCTGTCATCAATTTTGCCAGTGAAGCAGGAAAAAATGCAATATCACTTTGCTTATCAAAAAGTATTGTACCAGTTTCACTATCGAGTAATCGCAATTGCGATGCAGAGGTTTGAAAATCTTGTGCTCTTCCCCCTCCACTCAATGCGAATATCCAAAATAAGGTAAACAAAACCCTTATTGCTATATGCATAGCCGCTTCTCCCATATTTATAGAATAAGCATAAAGAATCCTTTTATATAAGAAAAGATTTGTTTATTTCCAAAAAGTGAAAATCATCACAAAATTTATAATAATTCTCTATTTTTTTCGGTATCATAGAAAGATATCAGCATATTTTGTTTTTTCTTCTCACGTATAATTTATTCTTTGGTATGAAAAGCATAATAACGTTTTTAAAAGAACTATATCATTTCACGACGGCGCCCGTGAATTGTATAGCGATAAAGCCATTGCGCACCTCCATCTTTACGCTTAGGAAGTAACAAGCCAGCACCATTATTATATTTACCAGCACCCAATGTTGCGACAGCCCTTGCATTAAGACGATTCATAAGAACCATTTTTCCTTCTTTCTTCTGTAATTTTTACCCATCTGCCAACCCCGCTTATGGCATAAAGCTAAGTGAATAAAATTGATTCCAATATTAAAGTGATTTGAGATGAGAGAATCTTACAATATTCGGGGGTGTGATTCAAGGTGAGAAACGATAAAAACCATTACGAATCAATGCGTTGTCATTTCATAACAACACATAAATTCAACCTATTGAGAATTTAACGACAATTAATGGTCTTAAGAATCGCCGGCAATAATTCTAAATTCACCTAGTGTTTGAAAATTATAAACGATTAAAACAAAACACTTTTTTAAAAGTGTTTTGTTTGACTCTTACCGTATATGTTTGGCTTGTTGATATTTATAAAAGCCAATTGATCAAACAATACTGGTTTATCAACTAGAAACGGACCAACTTCTGGCAGTTTTACTGGAAAAGCCTTGACAAGTTGCTTTTTTACGACAGGAGATTTAGCTAGGTGTTCTTGACTCCCCGGATGAGACTTTTCAAACATAAGTCCTCCTTTTTCTTTCGAAAGCCCCGCCAATGCGAATGAGGACGAAGTACCATTCCCCGATGTATAAGAAGCCATTAAATAAGCACCATCATAATAGCCAACAGGTGCTTCAGAAACATACTCTACCTTAACATTTGCGATACCTGCACTCGCATAACCAAGAAGTTCTGCCGCCTGTTTTGATAAATCAATGATTCGATCTTTCATAAAAGGACCACGATCATTTACCCTCACAATGATAGAAGAACCATTCTTTAGGTTTGTAACACGCGCATAACTGGGTAAAGGCATCGTAGGGTGTGCTGCAGTCAAAAGATTCATATCATAGGTCTCACCATTAGCAGTTAAATGCCCATGAAAATCTGAACCATACCATGATGCTTCTCCAATACGTTGATAGGTTGGATCGTTTTGGGGATAATACCACTTTCCTTTTATTTTGTAAGGTTTACCAACAACAACTCCCCTTTTCTTATTTTCTCTTGCTTGCTTCTTTTCGCTTGAGTTTTTTTGAGGAGTCACAGCAGTCTCTGTGCCATTTTCTTCCTTATGCAAGAAATTTTTCACGGCAAAAAGGGCTATTCTACCAGAACAACAAGATACCAACAGTTGAGAAACAGCTAGTACAAAAACAAATTGAAATGTTAAGTTAAGAATAGAAGTAAACTTTTTATTGCTGTTTAAAAGCATTTGTGAGCTCTCTATATTTCTATCGAGTATTGTCGCAAGATCTGCCACAAAAAACACACCGTATTTCAACTTAGCGCGATAGGAAAATTTGCATTTTCAAATGATTCCCCTCACAATATCCTTATGAATTTGCTCTTTATCAATAAAATTAACACAATGTTAACCTTTTTATTTCCTATAATAAGATATAAATGCATGAAAACAGATATCATAGAGAATAAAAGTATAATTATATCAAATGGTTATATAAAAAATAACATTACAATATAAACTGTGAATAAGTGTACTGATTCTGCATAACCTGAGAATGCTCCGATGTAGTTTGACAGTAGGTTTTGCAGTAAGTGGGAAGAGGTGGAATTAGTTAGGAATAGGTGGTAATTTGTTGTTTTTACGTACAATTTTTACCATTAAATGCGCGTTTTCAAAATAGATTTTGACAGCTAAAATTGGAAAAAATGCGAAAAATGGTAAAAGTTACGATTTTGTAGCAAAAATGAGAAAAGGCTTTGAAAGATCTTTGAAAACCCTTTGAAGATTTTTAAAAAGTCTGTGAAAGCCCAGAGAACCAGCTTTGAAGACCCTTTGAAAAAAATCAATCCAAAAGTTCAATGGACTCTAAAATCAACCAAAAATGACCCAAAAAGCAAAAAAGATTTCCATATATACGTGGAAATCTCTAAAAATTGATTTAAAAACATTGTTTATCAATGTATTATATTAAATACTTAATGTAAAAAGATTTCCACTTTGATTTTTGATTTTAGGGTGGCATTAAGCCGTATCTTGTGTAGTTACTAGATGTGCTTTTTCAGCTTCTATTTGATGCTTTAAATGCAATTTTAGAAGAGGCAAAGTAAGTTCCAACTTCTTCCGTGCCGTTTATGTTTTGAACAAGCTCTTGTAACTTTTTATAAAGCTCTGCCGCTAATTCCGCTATATCTTCAGGAGAGAGTTTTACATTTACATCGCGATAGGTTGTATAAGCTACGCGACCGAGTTTTTTCATGAGTCCAGTAGGAATGGTAGGTGCTTTAAAGCCTGCAGCTTTCGCTTTTGCCATGTCACTAAACATTTCACCTTCACCAGTAACGAGCCAATCTAAGGAGATTCCACAACGATTTTTATATATTTGCAGTATAGATGCAGGGGGTTCTCGTAAACCCGTTTCATAATTGCGCATAGTCGTTTCGGGAATATCAAAATGTTTAGCAAATTGCCTTCGCTCCGTGAAACCAAGGGTATGCCGTATTTCACGTAATCGTTTTGCCAATAGTGTTTTTGGTTCTTTTTCAGGACGTGCCAAAAAAAATCACTCCATGAACAAGATGCCGATATTGTGCTGTTTGTTTATCGCGGAGAATATTATCTCAAAAATGAAGCACCCAAAGAAGGCTCCCTTGAGTATAGTAAATGGCAAGAGACAATGGAGAAAGCCAGGGGCAAAGCTGAGGTTATTATAGCCAAACAACGTCATGGTCCGACAGGCGTCGTTCCTCTTGCCTTTCAATCCGATTTTACACGCTTTAGCAATCTGGAAGAGAGAAGATAATCGTAATATCTTAGAAAAAATCCAAGAGGCTCTCACCCAAAATTATGCATCTTAAAACGCCCTTTGAAGACCCTTTGAAAACCTCTTTAATTTTTTTAAAAAGGCGTGAATTTTAAAAATGAATTGCTGCAAAACCTGATGACAAGCTACATCCGATTAACTTGGAAAAGATTTGAGTAATAGAGTACGTTTCAACAGTTGTGAATTGTTTTTCGGGAAATTTTGATACTGCCTAGAAAGAACCTTAAAGTCTTTGATTCAAAGACTTAAAAAACTCTGGTGAGCGCGCAGGGATTCGAACCCTGGACCTACTGATTAAAAGTCAGTTGCTCTACCAACTGAGCTACGCGCTCCCAAACACGTCATTCCGTTTGCAGAAAGTGAATGAAACATACGGTTGACTTTTCATTTGGTCAACACCTTTCGAGAAAAAATATGATTATTTATTCTAGTTATCAATATTTTTCTATCTTTTTTCATTTCTTCATCATGGTGTATTCAAATTTTTCCCTTTTAGAGCTGGAATAAAAGAATGTTTCATAGATTTTAGAATACAAATAACGAGTCTTCAAAATGACGGGAAAAACAAAAAAGCCAAATAGCATGGACCGTTTTTTCATCTAAAGAGTAGAGTAAAAAGATAGATTTATTCGAAATGATGGTTACTGTAGTATTTATAGAGAGGCGTCAGCACTCTCCCTGTAATATAAAGCATAACTTTTATAATGCATCATAGCCATATACTGGAAGTTTATGATTCTATAGAAATAAAGAAAATAACATATGAAATGATTTCAAGGACGTATTGAAATACAGTCGCTGTTAAAATCGTAAAAAATCTGTTTCATCAAGTCTTTCATGATAGAAACGACAAGGGAACACACCTTTCTTTGAAGAGACAAAGAACTCTTTATTTAGACAAAATACAAAATTGAATATTGAATTTAAATAAATTAATCATCATCAAAGATGAACAAAATATATTAAAATTATTGTCTTATAGATGCTAATATAGCTAGAGAAATATAATTATACTCACTATATTATAAGATATAATATGTCTTAGTACAGTGACATAGATAATTATTTTATTTGTAGAATCAAGAAGATGAAGGAAATATGTTGATTAAATTCAAAAAAATATTTTTAAATCATTGATTCCATCTTACATTTTTCTTTCTTTTTGATTGGAAGAGTAGATGTTAACGTGTAAACAATATGAGCTACTTTTGTTCATTTACAATCATATAAAAGAAACTGGCATTTCCCCCTCCTTTGATGAAATGAAAACTGCATCAGGCCTTTCTTCAAAATCGGGCATTCATAAGCTTATTATTGCTTTAGAACAACGAGGCTTTATACGCCGTTTACCCAATCGTGCGCGCGCAATTGAGGTGCTTCGTCTTCCCGAGAAAATAACATTTAATCTTTCTTTAGCGCGTAAAATTGCTCCTAGCATAATGGAGAAAAATAAAAGAGGAAAATCAAAAAACTTTAGCAATTTTGATAATCTTGAGGAAGAAGAAAAAGCAAATATTACTATCCCTATTATGGGACGCATTGCTACAGGAATACCTATCTCTGCTATATTGCAGCAAACAAATCTACTTTCCATCCCACAAGATATGATTAACTCCGGTGAGCACTATGCTTTAGAAGTCAAAGATGATTCTATGATCGAAGCCGGTATTTTTGATAAAGATACTATAATTATTAAACGCCAAAATACAGCAATATCAGGTGAAATTGTTATTGCATGTATTGATCAAGAAGAAGCAACTTTAAAACGTTATCGGCGCCAAGGAACTTCTATTGTATTAGAAGCCGCAAATCCTCATTATGAAACACGTGTATACGGATCTGAGCGTATACAAATACAAGGAAAACTTATTGGGCTTATTCGTAAATACTAAAATTTTTGAGCGCTTCTCATACATTCAATAAGAAATAATTTAGCAGTAAAAATATTTGGTATTTTGGTTATTGTGCCACTTACATGAATAAGACATGATATATTCGTGAATAAATTATAGAAAATAATAACTTTATAAAAAATTATCTTGTATATAGATTAAAGATAAAGAGTCTTTTTACTTTATAAAGTAAGACAGAAAATAAATTTAATCTCATAAGTATAAAATTTTAGGATTCATCATGGCAGTACCTCGCATTAGTTTTGTTTCTCTTGGATGTCCAAAAGCATTGGTCGATTCTGAGCGAATTATTACAAAACTTCGGTCTGAAGGTTATGAAATCTCACACAAACATCAAGGTGCTGATCTTGTCATTGTGAATACATGTGGTTTTCTTGATTCGGCACGAAATGAATCATTAGCCAATATTGATAAAGCCCTTAAAGAAAATGGAAAAGTTATTGTCACTGGATGTCTTGGTTCTGATCCTGCTATCATTCAACAAGCACATCCTCATGTATTGGCGATTACAGGACCACAAGCCTATGAAAGTGTTATACAAGCTGTTCATACGGCCGTTCCCCCCGTTCATGATCCTTTTGTTGATCTCGTTCCCTCGCAAGGTATTCGCCTAACACCACGCCATTATGCCTACTTAAAAATTTCTGAAGGCTGTTCTAATCGATGTAGCTTTTGTATTATCCCTACTCTTCGTGGTAATCTTACCTCACGTCCTATCAATGATGTTCTTCGCGAAGCTGAAAAACTTGTACAGGCAGGTGTAAAAGAGCTTTTAGTCATCTCACAAGATACGAGTGCTTATGGTATTGATCTTAAATATCTCGAAAACTCCTGGAAAAATCGTACAGTAAAAACAAAATTTTTTGATCTTTGTCGCGAACTAGGAGAGATGGGGATTTGGATACGCATGCATTATGTTTATCCTTACCCGCATGTTGATGAAATTATTGAACTTATGGCAGAAGGAAAAATTCTTCCCTATCTAGATATTCCTTTTCAACATGCCTCACCGACTGTTTTACGCAATATGAAACGTCCTGCTTTTATGGAAAAAACAAACCGTAGAATTGAAAAATGGAGAGAAATTTGTCCAGATCTGACCTTACGATCAACCTTTATTGTCGGTTTTCCAGGGGAAACAAATGAAGATTTCAATATACTTCTTGAATGGTTAGAAGAAGCAAAAATTGAACGCGCTGGCTGCTTTAAATATGAAGAAGTAAAGGGAGCGGCCGCAAATAATTTAGGACTAGAAAAAATTTCTGAAGAAATAAAAGAAAATCGTTGGCATCGCTTTATGGCAAAACAACAGCAAATCTCTACGCGTCTTTTAAAGAAAAAAGTCGGAAAAAGACTCCAAGTTCTTATCGATGAAAGTCAAGGAAAAGTTGCTAAAGGTCGTAGCCAATATGATGCACCAGAAGTCGATGGTGTTGTGCATATAACCTCACGGCTGCCAAAGCGTGTTGGTGAATTTGTCACCGTAAAAATAGAACAATCAGATGCTTATGATCTTTATGGAATTGCAGTTTAAAATTATAAAAAACTGCATTTAATGAATATTGATTTTTAGAAATTTTCAAAATCAAAAATTTTTTTATCAAGTAAATGGCTTGGACGTACATTGGTTAAGGCACGAATCATAGTGTCTTTACGTCCTGGCATTTTTCTCTCTATATATTTTAGCATTTCTTTCATTACATTGCGTTGTAAACCCTCCTGACTGCCACAAAGATTGCAAGGAATGATAGGGAATTGCATTACTTGAGAAAATTTTTCCATATCTTCCTCCGCCGCGTAAACAAGAGGACGCAAAACAAAAAGATCTCCTTCGTCATTGATAAGCTTTCCAGGCATGGCGGCTAACCTGCCACCATGAAACAGGTTCATAAAAAACGTTTCTAGAACATCATCACGATGATGCCCTAGAACAAGGGCAGAACATCCCTCTTCGCGAGCAATACGATATAAATGACCACGTCGCAATCGAGAA
This sequence comes from Bartonella rattaustraliani AUST/NH4, assembly GCF_000312565.1. GTDB lineage: Bacteria > Pseudomonadota > Alphaproteobacteria > Rhizobiales > Rhizobiaceae > Bartonella > Bartonella rattaustraliani. The sequence continues at coordinate 61,768 of NZ_CALW02000042.1, read as the reverse complement.
CAAAGTGAACAATATGTTTGTGTCTGTGATAATTTATCTATAACAACGGAATAAGTATCTTGATATTCGATGCGATAAGGAATTTGATAAGAACTTAAAAAGTCTGGAAGAATATGTTTTGGAAAACCTGGTTGTCCTTGATCAAGATTACAGGCTAAAATTTCAACAGGTAAAAGACCACGCCATTTTAAATCTAAAAGAAGCGCTAATAAACCATAAGAATCTTTTCCACCTGACAAAGCAATGAGCCACTTTTTTCCTGAAGAAAGCATCGAAAAATCATCCAATGCTTGCCGTATATGACGCAAAAGCCGTTTGCGCAATTTATTAAACTCTACAGTTGAAGGCGCACCACGAAATATAGGATGACAATCATCAATTTCTTTCACCAAAGGATCAGTTCTCTCTACATTCTTTTCCATTGTCTAATCTTGAACTGAAACTTTCTTCATAAGATCATAATCCTGCACAATAAAGAGATTGTTTTGCAAGAAAGCCAGAGCTTCATAACAGACATAACGCAGTTCAGACTGATGCCCCATTGATCTATGTAAAAGACAAAAAACGGAGCTATACAAATGATGTTGTTATAAAATATAACAAAAAATTCAATATAGCACCATTCGGAGTAACCATTTGTTAGCTTCAAAGACTACAAAATAATAATCTTAGAGCATATAAAAAAATGAAGAGAGCGATACTCCCATAAAACTCAGCGAGAATAAAACTCAACAACCAAGTTAGGTTCCATTTGTACAGCATAAGGAACATCTGCAAAAGCAGGAACCCGCGTAAATGTCGCTTTCATCTGATTATGATCTGCTTCAATATATTCAGGCACATCACGTTCTGCCAGCTGCACAGATTCCAAAACCAAAACAAGCTGCTTCGATTTTTCACGAACCTCAATAACATCACCTGGTTTACAACAGTATGATTGAATATTTGTACGCCGCCCATTCACTTTCACATGACCGTGATTGATAAATTGACGAGAAGCAAAAATCGTAGGAACAAATTTCGCACGGTAAACAACTGCATCCAAACGCGACTCTAGAAGTCCGATAAGATTTTCACCCGTATCACCACGTCGACGAGCAGCTTCTTCATAAGTTTTACGGAATTGTTTCTCTGAAATATCACCGTAAAATCCTTTTAACTTCTGCTTAGCACGCAATTGTACACCATAGTCAGACAACTTTCCTTTACGGCGTTGTCCATGCTGACCAGGTCCGTAATCACGGCGATTAACAGGAGACTTTGGACGACCCCAAATATTCTCCCCCATACGGCGGTCAATTTTATATTTCGTTGTTTCGCGTTTACTCATCGCATTTCCTTTAAAATAAAAAACAAAATCCCACGAGCGAGATTATAAGGAAACGCGCCCTCCTCTGCCTTCAAATACAAAGACTGACAGAATACCCTTAACATAAAATGCAAAGCTATCCACGGGACACGTCAATTAACACCATTTCTTTAAAAGAAAAAGCTGGCGCAACTTTATTGATCTTGTATTTCAAAGTCAACTCTTTTCATCTCATTTAAGCCAAATCCTTTTAACAAGTTTTTTGTCGAAGAAGTCATATTTTGCGATGTAAGCAATGCAAAATCCTTATGATTCTTTATGTTTTTTGAATACACTCTTTCCGGTAATAATGATTTTGTGTGTTTGGCTATAGCTTTTGCCGAATCGATCCATTCAACCGGCCATAAAGCTTGTTCACGAAATAAATGAATCAAAAAAGGATAATGTGTACAAGCCAAAACAATGACATCGGTATATTTACCATTTTTCTGAACAAAGCAGGGAAGGATTTCTTGGCGTAATTTTTCCAAATCGATAGATTCTCCACGTAAATAATCTTCAGCAAATCCAGCAAGTTTTTCACTCCCCACAAGCTGAACATGGCACTGATCAGCAAAAGAGTTGATAAGTTCTTGCGTATAAGTACGCTTCACTGTCCCAGGAGTGGCTAAAACTGAAATATAACCAGATTTTGTTTGTTCAGCGGCTGTTTTAATTGCAGGAACTGTCCCAACAAAAAGCATTTTAGGAAACTTTTGTCGCAAATCTGCCATCATTAATGTTGAAACTGTATTACAAGCGATCACACATAAAGCAGGGTTATAACGTGTTAAAAGATTTGTAAAAATTTTAGCAATACGATTTTTCAAAACATTTTCTTCCCAACTTCCATAAGGAAAGCCTGCGTCATCGGCAACATAAATAAATTGCTGATGAGGAATAAGAGTGCGCACTTCTCTCAACACTGTTAAACCGCCAATACCACTATCAAAAAAAAGAATAGGCTGCTCATCCATTCGTTTTCACACTTGTTTTTATGTTTTTACGACCACGACCTACAGGCGCACCACTTCCCCGTGGAAGTTCAGGTGAGAAATGATCCAATGAAGAGACAACCCCTCGTAGCAAACGAACTTCAGACTCGCTAAAATTGGCACGTGTAAAAACAGAACGCAAATTTGCTAGCATCACTTCTTTACGCTCTTTGGGTCTAAAATATCCACGAATGTCTAAAGCATTTTCCAATTGAGATAAAAAACCATGGAATGTCGCTTTATTAGCTGGCTCCATTTCTACTGCACGAAAAGCCGTATCGCTCATTTCCTCCAAACCTGATTTCATCCATTCATAAGACATAAGCAAGACTGCTTGTGCAATATTGAGCGATGCAAAAGCAGGATTAACGGGAAAAGTGATGATTTCATCAACAAGACTTATCTCGTCATTTTCTAATCCCCACCGTTCTCTTCCAAATAAAATACCTGTTTTCTGCCCAATATTTTCACGCTGACGTAAGATATTTGCTGCTTCAACAGCACTTTTTACAGTTTTAAAACCACATCTTTCACGCGCTGTTGTAGCAAAAATATAATGCAAATCTGCAATCGCCTCACGCAACGTACCAAAAATGAATGTGTTATCAATAACATGATCTGCTTTACTCGCAGCAGCTCTGGCTTTTTCATTTGGAAATGATTCTCGAGGTTTTACTAACCGAAGCTTAGAGAGTCCAAAATTTGCCATCGCCCTTGCTACCATACCAATATTTTCAGGCAATTGCGGTTCGACTAAAATAATAATGGGACCATTTGTCAAATTTTCGCGATTCCTATTGGTTCCAGCCATCAATCCTACCTAAGTATCTATTATTATACCCTTATTACAGTTTTTTGAACGTAACTTTAGAAAATAATTAGTAAAATAATCCTTTAATAGCAAATTATAGCTAACATTATCTTTTCATTCAGAGTTTATTATGAAATAGCATCTTTAAAAGAATTAACAATGGTCTAAACGATATTAATCATGCCTAAAAAACTGATCATGAATGAGAAAAGCAAAAGATGCGAAGAAATGTTCTGCATGTTTTTAACATTTTTGTGCATCATGTGCATCAATAATGTCTTTTAAAATATGCTGTACAAAATTTACAGATCTTACCTTGCCTTGAATGATGAAATTATAAATTCTAAACAAGAATATGCTCTTTATTCCTAAACTTTTTCCTGCACAACTTATTCGTCGTTATAAACGTTTTCTCGCTGACGTTAAACAAAGCGATCAACATATTTTTACCGTATCAGTTCCCAATACAGGATCGATGCTTGGGTTGACAACTCCCAACTCCAATATTTGGCTTTCATATCATAATAATTCCAAGCGAAAATATGCGTATCAATTAGAAATTGTTGAAACAAATAACACTTTGGTTGGTATCAATACGACTTTGCCCAACAAACTTGCATTAGAAGCGATTCAAAAGGGCTTATTACCCGAACTAAGCCAATACAAAACAATCTTAAAAGAACAACGTTATGGTACGCAATCACGAATTGACTTTCTTCTGCGTGATGATACCCTTCCCGATTGTTACCTAGAAATCAAAAATGTCCATTTCATTCGTCAGAAAGGATTAGCAGAATTTCCCGACACTGAAACAAAGCGTGGCACACGTCATCTTGAAGAACTTATAAAAATCGTGCAACAAGGAAAACGAGCTGTTATGCTTTATATAATTCAACGAGAAGATTGTTCAGCCTTTACAATCTGCCACGATCTTGATCCAACCTATGGACGTAAATTTAATTTAGCGTTAGAATCTGGGGTGGAGTTTTATGCTGTAAAATGTCACGTAAGTGTAGAAGGCATTTTTCCGGTTCGTCGAGTGAAAATAGAAAACAGAAAAAGCAATGACTGATTATATTGAATATAATAAAATCCCCTTAAAATCTAATGGACAAATTCGCATTTTTGATGAACACGCTTTTTCGAAAATGCGGGAAGTTGGTCGTATTGCTGCAGAATGCCTTGATGCACTTACAGAAATTATTAAACCAGGTATCACAACACAAGAAATTGATGATTTTGTCTTTATTTTTGGCGCCAAACGGGGGGCACTTCCTGCTGATCTCAATTATCATGGATACGGACATTCATGCTGTACATCCATTAATCATGTTGTATGCCATGGTATTCCCAATAAAAGAACTCTACAAGAAGGCGATATCGTAAATGTTGATGTAACCTTTATTCTCGATGGTTGGCATGGAGACTCAAGCCGCATGTATCCTGTTGGAAAAATCAGACGTGCTGCAGAACGGCTGCTAAAAATAACACATGAAAGTCTTATGAGGGGAATTGCTGCTGTCAAGCCAGGCGCAACGACAGGTGATATTGGTGCCGCCATTCAAAACTATGCAGAATCTGAACGGTGCTCTGTTGTAAGAGATTTTTGTGGACATGGAATTGGTCAGCTTTTTCATGATGCTCCCAATATTCTTCATTATGGAACTCCTGGAAAAGGGATAGAGTTAAAACAAGGTATGATGTTCACAATTGAGCCAATGATTAATCTTGGAAAACCACAAGTTAAAATTTTATCTGATGGATGGACTGCTGTTACACGTGATCGATCTCTTACCGCACAGTATGAACATACAATTGGTGTAACAAATGAGGGGTGCGAAATTTTTACACAATCTCCTAAAGGTATTTTTTATATTCCAAATTCATGTGCTTAAATAAACGTAGAAATGTTATGGTAAAAAAAATAAATAAAAAGGAAGACATTCAAAGTGATTATTTTTTATTAACATCAAGTCCCCTTCTTGACCCAATAGCAAAAGTACAACAGACAAAACTTCAAAAAAAATTACAAACACATAAACATTATCAAGGACATCGTGAGCGCCTTCGTCAACGCTATTTAAAATCAAAAGGAAATGCAATTGAAGATTATGAATACCTGGAGCTCTTGCTTTTTCGCACAATTCCCCGAGCAAATACAAAACCAATAGCCAAGAATTTAATAGCGCGATTTGGTTCATTAGCAGATGTCTTGGGTGCTGATATTCATCGACTTCAAGAAATTCAAGGCTGTGGTCCGGCAACTGCTATAGATTTAAAAATTATTTCAGATGTTGTTGGACGCGTTGCCCGTGCAGAGTTGTTTAAACGTGATATTTTTTCATCATGGGATAAAGTCTTAGCTTATTGTAAAGCTGTCATGGCTCACGAAACACGCGAACAATTTCGTATCTTATTTCTTGATAAGAAAAATGGTTTGCTTGCCGATGAAGTGCAACAAACTGGCACCATTGATCATACGCCTGTTTATCCACGTGAAGTCATCTCTCGTGCTTTAGAATTATCTGCATCAGGGCTTATCTTAGTGCACAATCACCCTTCAGGCGATTCGACACCCTCCAAAGCGGATATAACCATGACATACAGATTAAAAGATGCCGCAAATGCATTGGGCATTATTCTTCACGACCATCTTATTATTGCACGAAATGAACATACAAGTTTTAAAGCATTAAAACTCATATAATCTTATGAAATGAGAAAAATTCGCTTAAAGCTTCACAATAGAATCAAGTTTCTAAATCAAGATCTAAGATGGCCATTGAGAAATTATATGAGAGCTCACCCTCATCTTCATCTCGATAGATAATACCTAAAAACTCATCGCCCATATAAACCTCACAAGAATCATCTTTTTTAGGCCGTGCTTTTACTTGCAATGCTGAATTTTGGAATATTTTTTTTAAATAACGATCAAGTTTTTTTATTTCATCAGCATTCACTATGCTCTCCTGTTTTTTGAGACTATTCAATTAATTTTTGTTTGGTAAATAAGCTAGCCTTACGACTCTGTAAAAAGAAACTTACCCTTAACCTTCTCTCAATATTACCTATAATTCAAATAACACTATTTCCATACATTTACTAAATGATTTTTACAAAGTAGTTAAAAGAATTCATCATTCGTAAATATACTCGGATAGATTTAAAAGTAAAAAAAATGGGTAGAAAATTGTAAGTTTTTAATGAATTTTATCTTATCCCCCATTTTAGCGATTTCTTTTACGAACATATTCTGACGAAATATTGATCAACTGCTTATATTTTTATCTTCTATCCAAGAATAAAATTTTTATAAATTAAAAGCATTTCTGCGTTTGAGATCTGCTTGATTTATCGTAGTTTCCTAGTGCATGATTGAAAAGTAATTCATTTTTAATGATTTTTAAAATCTACACATTTAACCTATGAAAAAGAATTACACGCTTACACAAAACGAATGAGACTATATCGTTATTTCTCCTCTTTTTTTATAAAACTTGTATTTCCGCAGCTAAACCTCTAAATAAATTTTGTACCTTATCCAAAATAAAAATATGAGATATTGTAAATTTAAACATCATTTTCACATAAGTGGATAACGAGAAAGGAAATCGATAACGCCTTTTTTGTAGACTTTATCTCCCACAGCTAGCATATGATCTCGACCAGGAATGGATAATGCTTCACCGTAAGGCAACAAAGCTGCTAACGGTTCTGCTTCGCCACCAATTTCATCTAATGAGCCAACAGCAACAAGTGCTGGTTGCTTAATTTTATAAACCTCAGATGCTGTTAACTCTTGTTTTGATGTAACAACACAAGCTGCAAGAGCACGTTTATCACTTTTAGTTTGATCTGCAAATTTACGAAACATCAAACCACGCGGATTGGTAATGGTAGAAATATCTTCTGCCAAAAGGGCTTCCGCAACAGGTTTCCAATTTCCTGCACCTGTGACCATACCAATACCCAATCCACCAAAAATAACGCTGTGTACGTATGTTGGATATGAAAGAGCCATAAATGCACTAATCCGTGCTCCCATAGAGTATCCCATCACATGCGCTCTGGATACCCCTAAATGTTCCAATAACTTCATAGCATCGCTAGCCATAGCTTGAGGTGTATAAAAAGCAGGATCATAACTTTTAATAGAATCCCCATGTCCGCGATTATCAAAAGCGATAACACGATAACCCGCTTGTGTGAGAATTCCAAACCAACCCGTTGCATACCAATTGACACGAGCAGAAGAACCAAAGCCATGAATCAATAAAACAGCTGCGCCCTGCCCTTCTTCTCGGTAAGCAAAACGTAAACCATCATATTCAAAAAAACGAATTTCTTCTGCTGTCATTTTTGTCACCCTTTCATATTCTCCACAAATAGCAGGATGAATAACGTGCTGGCCCTTCGCTATTCTCTTTTCAGAAACTTCACCGACATTAATCTCAATTGCAAAAGCTGCAGGAACTTGCGATGAAATAACATCCGTTGAAAATGAAAATGTGTTTTCAACAATTGATACAATTATTCCTTCATTGGTTTAAAAAATCATATCTAAAGGTAAAGGCGTATTTTCCATCCACATAAAAAACTTTTTTATCTTTATAATTGATTCCTAAAGAGCATTACATAATTTTGGGGAAAGTCCGTACGATACATCAAACCTGTTCTCGCCTAGAATGCTATAAAAGCAATCTCTACATTTAAAAAAACCGTACCCTCTTTTGTCTCTATCTCTAAAGGACCAGGATAGATAGGGACCTCTACAGGTCCCTCTTAACTCTAACTACTCTTCTAACATAAAAAAGAGCATTGATACAACTAATGAACCTTCTTTTAAATAAAAGACTTTAAGACTTTTATCCTCACAACAAATAGCCCTTTGAAGGTTGTATAAAATAGAAAGTAAAAACGACAATCTTCTCATCTCCTTCAATATGAACGTGGAAATTGAAGGCAACTCACAGAGATATCCTTTCTCAGACACATTGGCTTATAGCTATTTCCATTTAAGTATTTGCATAACAACACTTCATTAAAATACAAGATCATATAATCTTAAAAGAACAACTTAATGCGTAGAAAACGAAACTCCAATATCAGGATAAATCTCTGCTGTCATCAAGCCTTTTTCTCCTTTACCAAACCGGACAAGGACAACCTGTCCAGAACGAATCTCTGCTAAACCAAAACGACGCAACGTTTCCATATGAACAAAAATGTCTTCCGTACCCTGCCCGCGGCTAAGAAAGCCAAATCCCTTATCACGATTGAACCATTTAACAATTGCGCGCTCTAAACCACTTTCTGGTGTCACAACAACATGAGTACGGGGTGGAATTTCTGAAGGGTGAATCGCTGAAGAACAGTCTATGGACTTCACCTGAACACACTTTAATCCTCGTTCAGTTTTCTCCACAGCACAGACAACTTTAGCGCCCTCCAAAGCTGTTTGAAACCCATCTCTCCGCATTACTGTAACGTGCAACAATATATCAGGGAAATTAGGCAAATCAGGCACAATAAATCCATACCCCTTACTACTATCAAACCACTTAATGACACCACTGATTTCAATGATTTCACCACAAGAACCTATACTGTCCTCAGATGGGGAATAATCTTTTAATGCATCCTTACTCGTCATAATAAAATGTGACCCTGTAGCTCTAAATTGTACGATATTGATTCTCTATGCTTAAGTAAACATTGCTCTTGTATCAACACGCAAGACCCAAGATAAGATTTCCCCATATTGTCGTCCACCCTATGTTGATATCAACGTGGATATTTATAAAAATGTTTGATTGTCTTCTTCAGATATCTTACAGAAAACAATGCACAATATTTTTTACACAATGATATTTTCATTTCAATGTGTAACTTGCATGCTAAAGAAGTTCAGGATAAAGTGCGGAAATTACAACCAAAACTAAGGAAAATGCGCAATGCAATTGAAGAAAATCCTCACTACAGTCGCAGCTGCCATAACATTTGTAGCAAATGCAGCAAATATCCATGCAAATGAACCTATCAAAATTGGCGTTTACCTTCCATTGAGTGGTCAAAATGCATTTGGAGGAGAACTTGAGATTAAAGGTATAGAATTGGCACACAAAAAAGCCTCTGAAGTATTGGGACGTAAAGTGGAGCTTATTGTTATCGATAATAAATCAGATAAAGTAGAAGCTGCCAATGCTGTTATGCGTTTAACTGCAAGTGAAAAGGTCAGTGGAATTATCGGGAGTTATGGTTCTTCACTTTCATTGGCTGGTGGAGAAATAGCGGAAAAAGCGAAAACTCCAAGCATTGCGACTTCCTCAACAAGTCCACTTGTTACACAGAACAAAAAATACTATTTCCGCGCGTGCTTCATTGATTCCTATCAAGCCATAGGAATTGCAACTTATGTTAGCCAAACTTTAGGTGTCAAAAAAGTCGCTATTCTCAAAGATATATCAAGTGATTACGCAATTGGTCTTTCAAGTTATTTTCTGCGTGATTTCAAAAAATTAGGTGGTGAAGTTATTGCAAATTTAAATTATAATTCAGGAGATCAGGATTTTTCAGCTGTTCTCACACAGATTATAGCCAAAAAACCTGATCTTTTGTTTATTCCGTCCTACTTTTCTGAAGGTGCCATTATCGTGAAACAGGCCCGTGAGCTAGGTGCAAAGTTTCGAATTATGGGTGGAGATGCTATGGATAATCCAGAAACGGTTACAATTGCTGGGAAAGCTGCAGAAGGTTTCTTACATACAACGCTTCCCTACAGTGAAAACATGCCAAATATGTCAGCATCTGCACGAGAGTTCACAAATGAATGGAGAGCTGCATATCCTGACAAGGAGCCGAATATTAATTCTGTTCTTGGATACACGAGTTATATGATGTTTATAGAAGCTATTAAAAAAGCCGGCAGTGCCGATCGTGAAAAAATCACTCTTGCTCTGAGCCAATTAAAAGATTTTCAGACACCCATTGGTGATATGACTATGGATAAAAATCATAATCCTAAAATTCCTATTGGTATTATTGAAATAAAGGGGGGGAAACGTGTCTATTTAGATGAAGTCAAACCTGCTTTTTAGGAAATTAAAGATTTTTCTAATCAAATTATAAAAAAATACAAAAATTGGTTGAGGACTTTTTTCTCAACTAAAATCTGAGGATCTTTTATTCTATTCTTTGTAAGTTAGCATATCCAAATTAACGTAATGTGGAAGGATGAGAGATGAGCACTGAAATGTTCATCCAGTATTTTTTTAATGCACTGGCATTGGGATCTCTTTATGGGCTTATCGCCATTGGTTACACCATGGTCTATGGTATATTGAGACTTATTAATTTTGCTCATGGTGACATCTTTATGCTAGGGGCATATTTTGTTTTCTTTTCCACCATTAGCTTTATGCCTGCTTGGGCTGCAATTCTTCTTCTATTATTAGCATTTCTTATTTATTATTCGGTATTTGTAGGGTTTAAAAAACGTCCTCCAACTTTTTTGATGGCTGTTTTTTTAATTCTTATTTTAGCGCTCATTTATTATTTGAAAATTTCTCCACAAGACTTTACGCCACCTTGGATATTAGCCCTTTGCTTTTCAATTTTTATCACAAGTGCAGTGGGCGTTACGATTGATCAGTTTGCTTATAAACCTTTACGCCATGCTCCTCGTATTTCAGCGCTTATCGGAGCAATAGGGGTTTCTTTTTTCATTGAAAACCTAGCTACTGTCGTCTTTAGTGGTGTTCCAAAGGGTGTAAAACAACCAGATTTTCTTGTGGTACCATTTTTGTGGCATTTAGGACCAGAAGCAGATGGAATCATTAGAATTGCTCCTATGTCTCTCATTGTTCCCATTGTTGCCTTTATTCTTATTATTTTATTGCTATGGATAATTCACAAAACAAGACCGGGCCTTGCAATGCGCGCCATTTCCCATGATATTGAAACGACACGCTTGATGGGGGTTTCTGTTAATAAAGTGATTGCATTTACATTTGGGATAGGTTCTGCACTTGCTGCTATCGCCGGCATTATGTGGTCATTACGCTATCCTCAAATCCAACCTTATATGGGAATCCTTCCTGGACTCAAGGCATTTATTGCTGCTGTTATTGGGGGAATTGGCTCCATTCCAGGGGCAATGTTGGGAGGATTGTTACTAGGGTTTATTGAAATTATGATTATCGCATTTTTTCCTGCTCTCTCTGGATACAGAGATGCTTTCGCTTTTGTTTTATTGATTCTGATTTTATTGGTAATGCCCACCGGATTAATGGGTAAAAAGAGTCAGGAGAAAATCTAATGGCAAAATCAGTTACGACTTTTCTATCGTATATCAGTATTTTAATCCTTATCGGTTTTTTATTTTACGCTGACAGCCATTTTAATGACTATACACTTCGCGTTATTAATCTCATTGCTATCAATGCAATATTAGCCGTTTCACTTAATTTGATTTACGGTTTTACGGGTATGTTTTCTCTTGGACATGCTGGTTTTATGGCCATTGGTGCTTATGTATGTGCCATTTTACTTTTGTCTCCTGAACAAAAGGAAATGATGTGGATTCTTGAACCAATGGTTGAGCCATTAAATCACCTACAGTTGCCTTTTTTCGTGGCTGTGGTTGTGAGTGGTTTATGTGCTGCAGTAGTAGGTTTATTGATTGCTCTCCCCATTTTACGTCTTGGTGGTGATTATCTTGGAATTGCAACATTGGGATTTGCAGAAATTATTCGTATTGTTATTACAAACGCAACATCTCTCACAAATGGTTCTCTAGGAATCAAAGGGATACCTCAAAATGCGACGTTATGGTGGAATTATGGTTGGTTAGCATTTACGGTGGTCTTCATTCTTCTTTTATTGCGAAGCAATACTGGCAATGTGCTACGTGCTATTCGTGCCGATGAAATCGCCGCAAAAACCATGGGCGTTAACGCTTTTTTCTACCGGAGTTTTTCCTTTACCGTTGGCGCATTTTTTGCAGGTATCGGAGGGGCATTAATGGCTGCTCTTATTTCAACGATTGACCCCAAAATGTTCAACTTTCTTCTTACTTTTAACATTTTGATGATTGTTGTTGCTGGTGGTCTTGGTTCAATAACTGGAAGCATTATTGGAAGCATTATTGTTACAGTAATGCTTGAATGGTTGCGCATTATTGAAAGTCCATTTGATTTAGGTTTTATACATATTCCAGAGACACCAGGGCTCCGTATGGTTATTTTTTCTCTTTTGTTGCTTGTTATTATCTTATTTTGGAGAAAAGGTTTGTTAGGACAACGTGAATTCTCATGGAACGGGATTTATAACTTTTTAATACGCAAGAGGCTCTCTAATACTGAGGGAAAGCTATGAACGATACCATTCTTTCACTCAATGATATTGTAATGCACTTTGGCGGATTGGTTGCTGTCAATAACGTGAATATGGCGATCAAAAGAGGTACAATTACTGGATTAATTGGTCCTAATGGCGCTGGAAAAACAACTATTTTTAATATGATTTCTGGGTTTTATGCACCTACAAGTGGAACGATTCTTTTTAATGAGAAAAAGGTTTCTGGAGCACCTCCTCATATTATTTGTAGACACCATATTGCACGAACATTTCAAAATATTCGTCTTTTTTCAGGGTTAACAGTCTTACAAAATGTCATGGTAGGAGCCCATGTTCGACAAAAATACCCATGGTTTTCTTCCGCTTTGTTTTTTCCAAAGGCAATAAAAGAAAAAAGAGAAATTCATAAAAATGCGATGAAACTTCTCGAGCAATTACAACTTGATCATCTTGCGCATCAATCAGCAATGACACTGCCTTATGGTGTGCAAAGACGTTTAGAAATTGCGCGTGCGCTAGCAACAAAACCAAAATTACTTCTTCTTGATGAGCCTGTTGCTGGCATGAATCCACAAGAAAGCGAGGATCTTCGAAGATTTATCGCGAAAGTACAAAAAGATTTTGATCTAACGATTTTGCTTATCGAACACGATATGAAAGTTGTTATGGGACTTTGCCAATATATTTGGGTAATGGAACACGGCTGTCCTATTGCCAATGGCACACCAGATGAAATTCGTAATAACCCTAAGGTTATTGAAGCTTATCTTGGCGGAGATGTTTATGGATATTCTTAAAATCAAAAATCTTCACGTTCACTATGGCGCCATTAAAGCTATCCAAGACCTTTCTATGTCTATAAAAAAGGGAAGTATAATCACTTTAATCGGTGCAAATGGAGCTGGAAAAAGCAGCATTGTACGCTCTATTACAGGATTGAATCAGTCTATTCACGGAGAAATTACCTATAAAGGCAAATCAATTATAAAAAAAACACCAGAGGAGATTTTGCGTTTAGGTATTGCTCTTAGTCCTGAAGGACGACGCATTATGCCTCATTTCACTGTTTTAGAGAATCTGCATCTAGGGGCTTATATCCGTCATGATAAATCCGAAATTTCTCGCGATATCGAATGGATATTTGAACTTTTTCCACGTCTGCGTGAAAGAGCAAAACAATTGGGAGGAACGATGTCAGGTGGTGAACAACAAATGCTTGCTGTTGGGCGTGCACTTATGAGCAACCCATCTATGATCATACTAGATGAACCCTCGTTAGGCTTAGCACCACTTCTTGTTCGGGAAATTTTTTCGATTATTCGAAAAATTAATGATATGGGAAAAACTGTTCTCCTCATTGAACAAAATGCATTTGCAGCACTTTCCATTGCTGATTATGCCTATATTTTAGAGGTAGGGCGTGTTTTATTTCACGGTGAAGGCAAGACCATGCTGTCTGATCCCCGTGTGAAAGAAGCATATCTTGGTGGTTAAAGAACGATAATATAAGATAGTCGAAAGTTCAAAACAGCGATTGTCCCCTGAGGAATATTTTTTAAATTTGCAAAAAATATTACATGTGCTTTTTTCTTACCTTTAAAAGAAGCATATACAATTTTCTTTTAGAAAAATTAAGGAGGCAAAAGTGGAAGGCGTTCTTCAAGGTTTTATTATTACTTCCTTTTAGCTTTGCTTACCCCCTATTTCAAAGAGTTTTAAAGGGGTTTTCAAAGGGTCTTCAAAGATCATTTAAAGCCCCTTTAAGGCAGCTTTTTCTCCTTTACTAAAAATCGCAATTTGAGATGATAATCTCTTGAGCCGGAGTCGGCTTATTTGATGAAGAGCAGGTATAAGAAGTGGTGACCTCTTTTATCTTAAATGGGCTAAAGCTTTTACGGATCTCGGGCACATCATTGAGAAACAGAAGAAACTTCCCCTTTAATTGTGCAAGCAGTGCGGACATCCTCTGATAATCCTCTCGCTTAAACAAATCCTTTCCATAGTAATCCTCAGCACCCCAATAAGGCGGATCAAGGTAAAACAAGGTGTCCTTCCGGTCATAGCGCTTGATAAACCCAAACCAATCTAAATGTTCAATGGTAACACCCGCTAAACGACGGTAAATAAGCTTTAAGGAGGCTTCAAGTTTGAGACTATTAAACCGTGCACCACGGTGTGGACTTACTCCAAACGTCTGTTTGGCCACTTTGCCACCAAAACTCAACCGCTGCAGATATAAAAAACGCAATGCCCGCTCTAAATCTGTCAGGCTCTTTGGATCTTGGGTGCGTAACCGTTCAAACGCCTCACGGCTACTCACCTGGAACTCCAACAGATCCATGAAAGGGTAATAATGCCGTTGCAACACCCGAAAAAAATTCACCACATCACCTGAACGATCATTGATCACTTCACAGATAAACCTTTTTATCTTATGGTAATGAAATTCATGGCACATTCGCTAATATGCAGAGCCTGACAACGAAGTTTAAGCAGCACTACCGGCGCAATGGGAAATGTTTGATGGAATCTGTATGCGCGTATTTTGCTGCTTTAAAAATGCGACGGCGACTTTTGGGGTAGCGCTCAAAGAAAACTTGCTCGACGGGCAAGCCGATAAAGTCTGCAATAGCACGCTCGGCTTTCTCATTGGGTCGTGTCCAGATATGCTGAACGCTGGATGAGGGGAGTTGATATGCTTTTGCAAATTCCGCTAAGGTCATGTTACGGCAACGGATATAGCTCGGCAAAAATACTATGGCGATCTCATTTTTGTGTGGTTGTCATAAGGTTTCGCTCCTGCTTTAAACAGATGTTCCCATATCCGTTTTTTGTGGGGTTAAATGTACAATAAATGCCCTCAATAACGAGCGGTATAATAGGATATATAATTAGCTTTTGTGAATTGGTAAGTCTAAATGTGGATTGGGAGTGATTTTTGGGAACGACCTAAAAAAGAACCTAAAACAGAACTTGCAAAACGATTACGTGAAGTACGACTTGCCCCTGGTTTTTGGGAACGCAAACAGCTTGCTGATCATCTTGCGGTACCTGAAAGTACTATGAATAATTAAGAAACTGGCTTGCGCGAACCACCTGTATCGATGTTGATAACTTACAAAAATATTTGTGGTGCATCTGTGGAATGGCTAGCTACAGGTGAAGGTGAAATGTTTCCAAACGTAGCAAAAGAGAAAACAGCAGTTTTAAAAACACCTACCATTCCTACTGGACTCATGAAAAAGCTTGCTCGCATAGCTTATACAACCTATCGCGATGCAAATATAAAACTCCTCCCCTGAAGACATAGTGGAATGTGCAGCTCAGCTTTATGGAAAGCTGCAAACAATGGTTATAGATATAAATGATACCGAGGAGGTAGACGCCTTTCTGCCCATCTTGCAACTCCAGCTTAAGCGACAGATCAAGGAAGAAAAAATGATCCCGCATCCATCCAAAATAGGGACTAAAACTACTCAATTTTGAAAAATGATGGCGGGAATCTATTTTGTTTTTTTGATAAATTTTTCCTTATTTTCGTTGCCAACACACGCATAATGCAAAAATCCTCAAAGCCTCTTCAAAGGCGGTTTTCTGGGTTTTTACAAACTTTTTAAACATCTTCAAAGACCTTTCAAAGTCTTTTCTTATTTTTGCTACAAAATCGCAATTTTTATCATTTTTCGGTAATTTTCGCAATTTTAGGTGTCAAAATCTGTTTTGACGAAACACGCATTTAATGGTAAAAATTGCAAGTATAAACAACAAATTACTACCTATTCCTAACTCATGCCACCTCCTTCCCACTTAGTGCAAAACCTACTGTCACATTACAAAGAGATTCTAGCAACATCTTTTAGTCATAAAGATTATAGGTTTTTGCACATTTTATTGAGCATATCCGTTAAGAGAAATATACCCCTCTTGTACCAAAGCAATATCCTTTTATGCAGCTCATCCACGCGCATGTTAAAAATTCTTTCTCACCCCTCTCATAAAACACCTAAAGAATGAGGCGCAATATCGGGAGGACTAACGATCTATGACAAGTATTTTTAAAGAGACTTCCCTCGTTATATCTAAGTTTACTTCATGAAGTTACCTATGAAAGATATAATGCAAACTATTGCTATCATTATCTTTTATGAAAGTAATAAACTGCATTTTTATATTTATCAACTTTCCATGATCACAAAAGCTTTTACATTAAGATGATTTATAAGAGGCATTCTTATGTCTCAAGAAATATCCCCATACATCATTAATCCAACTTATGGCACGCAAAGAAATAATTTTGATTGTCGCCTCATCACAGATCAATTTTAGACAAAAACGTTTAAGAAAAAAAGAAACAGCCCTCTCATGAGAAGGCTATAAAAAAGTCTTTCACGAAAAATACATTGAGAAACATTCTCTTTTACACTTATGAGATAACAACAGCATGATTATTTTTTAAAAAGATCTCTCCATTTTTCTGATATGTATTTTTATAATAATGGGAACAATTTGATTTATAACATTTTTATGATTTTCATATGAGAGCTTTCAATATAACATCTTCTCTTATTTCAATCTGCTTTAGGGAAGCCTAAAAATGAAATTGAAAACCCTTAAACTTTGAAGAATCTTTCATAAAATTAACATTTTAAAAAATCATTTTGAAATGAATTCTCTTAAACATCTAACGCCTCTTACTATTGCCGATACCTTTAGTATTATTTTACGAACTGAAAATATAAATGCTTTGGCAAAAGAAACAGATTCAAAAATAGAATGTTTTATATCACTTTTAAGAAAAATAGGTGCCACTAACAGCTTTCCACTTTTAGTTTCTGTGTTTTCTGCTCTTAATTTTCAGCGATACGTATAATCTTCAACTTCATAAATCTAGGGTGAAGTAAATACACCTCTCTTTTGATGTCAGTGATTAATTGCGAACTGAATGATCGTGTGCTTTCTTGGGGCTAGCCCTGCACTCTTTCATTCATTTAGCATAAAAAGTAAACTCTTGACCTAAGGTACAAACCTTCTTTTGATGGGTGAATTCTCTCCCTCTTTTTTTATTCCTTAATTTCAATTGGAGCATACTCAGGAGTATTAGTAGTATTGAAATTTTATCAACATATTGATTTATAATGGTAATTTATCATCATTGACTTTAAAACATACCCTGAATATTATAAATTCCTCTTATTTCAAATATCTTTATGTTGAATCAATTTTGTTCACTTGGCTTTACGCCATAAACAGGATTGGCGTAAAGATAAAAACGAGGGAAGAGAAGAGGAAAAATGCCTCTCAAGAATAGACTTCCCGCAACAGCTTTAAAGGAATAAGCAATAACAAAAAGCTATAAAACAAGCTAAGAATATGCCACTTCATAAGAAGATGTTTTCATTATTATGAGTTGGTAAATAGATTGAGAGCTGATAAAGAGAATGATAGTGCTGGCTTGTATCCTAACATCCCCAAATACTGTCTTAAAGTAATATCTTGATTACAGGGTTGAAAACACTATGGAGAAACATCCATACTGATCACATTTTTATTTGGGCACATAAAAATGCACCTGTTACGTATAAAAAATATCTCCTTTTTAAAGGAATTGATCATTCATTTGTTATGATGTAGTTTCCCTTACGTTATGACGCATAAGATTCACAGCTGTGTGAAAAAGTAACAACAATATTTTTAGAATTTTATATGATCTGGAGTGTTTCAGATATTATGGAACATTTTTCATACCAATAATAGCTTTCTCTGCAACAACATAGTGATATCTATAACCAAAACATTCTGCTTAAGAGATTAAAAAAACAGAATCTTATGAGATTGAAAGTCTTTATTTAAGGAGTAAAAAGGAAACCTTATCTTTATGATAACGATAGTCCTCTCATTAAAATTTTTAAAAATAAATTTTTTACAAAAAACCAAGTTCTTTATGTCATAACCACCATTTTTCTGCACTAAATGTTCCAGCGGCTTGTTCTATGATATATGCTATTTGAAAAATGCTTTCTTCAGCAAAAGGCTTACCAATCAACTGTAATCCTAGGGGTAAACCATTTTCTGAGAGTCCCGCAGGAACAGAGATTCCTGGTAAACCAGCCATATTAACTGGCACCGTAAAAATATCATTGAGATACATTGCAACAGTATCATTTTTAATTTTTTCATCACCGATACGGAAAGCGGCTGTTGGGGTTGCTGGTGTGAGGATAGCATCAACACCGGAAGCAAAACATTGATCAAAATCACGCTTTACCAATGTTCGTACTTTTTGAGCTCTTATATAATAGGCATCATAATAGCCTGATGAGAGCACATAAGTACCAGTTAAAATACGCCGTTTAACTTCATCACCAAAACCAATTGCACGGGTATTTTCGTACATTTCAATGATATCTTTTCCCGGTACACGAAGACCAAAACGGACACCATCGTAACGCGCTAAATTAGAAGACGCCTCCGCAGGAGCAACAATATAGTAAGCAGGTAAAGCATATTTCGTATGGGGAAGTGAAATATCTCTCACTTCAGCACCTGCTTCTTTAAGCCAATTTATCCCTTTTTGCCAAAGCTCAATAATTTCAGAAGACATTCCCTCCGTACGGTATTCTTTCGGAATTCCTATTTGCATTCCTTTAATCGTTTTACCAAGATAACTTTCATAATCAGGAACAGGTAAATTCACGGAAGTGGAATCTTTTTCATCAAAAGAAGCCATTGATTTGAGTAAAATAGCACAATCACGAACATCCCGCCCAATGGGTCCTGCTTGGTCAAGAGAAGAAGCAAAAGCGACAGTTCCCCATCGTGAACAACGTCCATAAGTTGGCTTTATTCCTACAGTCCCCGTGAATGCCGCTGGTTGACGAATTGATCCACCTGTATCTGTTGCTGTTGCACCTGCACAAATCCGTGCTGCAACAGCGGCTGCAGAACCACCTGAAGAGCCACCAGGCACGAGCCTCTCATGAGAGCCTTTTTTCCTCCATGGACTAATAACAGGACCATAATATGACGTCTCATTAGAAGAGCCCATAGCAAATTCATCCATATTGAGCTTGCCTAACATCACAGCGCCATCTTGCCATAAATTAGCGGTCACCGTTGATTCATAGTGCGGTTTAAAACCATTAAGGATGTGCGAACAAGCTTGAGTATGAACACCATCTGTTGCAAAAAGATCTTTAATTCCCAGTGGAATCCCCTCTAGGATACCGCCCTCGCCTCTTGCTAAACGGCTATCTGATGCCGCAGCCATTTTTTTTGCTTGTTCTGCTGTTATCGCCACATAAGCATTCAAAGTTGGATTAGCCAATTCCATTGCTTTCAAATAAGCGTCTGTTAATTCAGTTGCTTTGAATTCTTTTTTTACGAGAGCATCACGCGCTTGTGCAATTGTAAAAGTGGTTAAATCAGTCATATTGATTCTCAAATTTTTAAATATAAAAAGTTACTCGACAACTTTTGAAACAAGAAAAAATTTTTCTTCTGTAACAGGTGCATTTGATATAATGTCTGCGGCTTTATCACCATCTGTGATACGATCTTTACGCATCCGTAAAGACATTGGCACCACTGATGTTAATGGTTCAACATCGCTGACATCAACTTCATTCAATTGCTCCACAAAGCTTAAAATGACATTAAGTCCTTTTGTCATACGTTCTGCTTCATCATCGTGGACAGCAATACGCGCTAAGCGCGCCACCCGTTTGACTGTTTCTTGATCA
Source organism: Bartonella rattaustraliani AUST/NH4 (assembly GCF_000312565.1). Classification (GTDB taxonomy): domain Bacteria; phylum Pseudomonadota; class Alphaproteobacteria; order Rhizobiales; family Rhizobiaceae; genus Bartonella; species Bartonella rattaustraliani. Next base: position 41,515 of record NZ_CALW02000042.1, on the reverse strand, counting down.
ACAGACATATTACGGCCTTTCTCCTTGTTATTTTTATATTCCTTTACTAACTATACAAGGCTATGTTTACAAGCACAAGAATATTGATAGAGTATAGTATGAATGTAAAATACGCAAAGATTTAAATTATTAAAGTACATGGCTATTATTAACATAAATGAAGTTATGACGCATCTTTTGCCCGGACAAATAATAGCGGGTTTAGATTTGGGAACAAAAACAATCGGAATTGCTGTTTCTGATAGGGGCTTGACTTTTTCAAATTCACGTCTTGTGCTTCAACGAAAAAAATTCATGACAGATGCCCAAAAACTGATAAAAATTTTTGATCATGAAAATGTAGGAATTATTGTTATTGGCTTACCTCTTAATATGGATGGAAGCAGTGGTCCTCGTGCTCAATCAACTAGGACTTTTGTAAGAAATATGGAAGAACATACAAAAATCCCCTTTGTTTTTTGGGATGAACGCTTATCGACAGTCGCAGCAGAACGCTCCCTTCTAGAAATGAATATATCGCGTGCTAAAAGAGCAACTAGAATTGACTCTGCAGCTGCTGCTTTCATATTGCAAGGTGTCCTCAACAGGATTCAAAGCCTTCATCATATAGAAGGATAAAGAACATTTAATAAATGTCCTGCGTTATATCGCGCAATGAGCATCCCATAGGAAGATCTCCATTGCCCTCCAAGACGACTTTCCATATAAGCATGTGCAACATGTTCTATATCTGCAGAATGTAATGCTGCCGCTGCTGCTGCATATGCCACTTGCTCAACAAAAAATCTTCCTGCTCCTTCATTGGCTGAAGCCATATCTGCAGCAGATTTGATAATTTCAATTGCTCGTGGTCCCGCTGGTCCAATATCAACAGCAATTTTTTCTAACAATTTTTGGAACAGCCCCGGTGCTTTTTCCGCGATAAGAATCGCATCTTTTACTAATTTATTTGCAGAACTGTTTCTCACAATCCGTGCCGGCCCATTACACAACATCTGTGATAAGGGATTACCCTCTACAAAGTTTTCAATGCCAAGCTGTGCAATAACTTCACCAAGGATGGGAACGACCAATTGGCTCACATGATAAGCAATAATAGGCGTCATGATTCGTGCAAAAGCTGCTTCAGAACGATCATTTGCAGCATTGTCAAACGCCCGCGCCAGACGTAAAACCAAGGCTTGTGTAGCCGCAATATCCAGTGCAATATCTGCAAAGATACGTTCTGTGAGTGGTGGTAAAGGCTGATTTGGCAACTTTTGGCGAAAAGAATCTATGCCAAACTGAAGCGCAGATCGTAGAACACCCGCTGATATTACAGATTGATCAAAACGCATCATCGTTTCGATATCCTTAATAACCTTCAGTCCTTCTCCAGGTTCTCCCAAAAGCCACCCACAACTGCCTTGAAATTCAACCATACCCTCTGGCGTTAAAGTTTCTCCGGGACGGAGCACTAAATGATGAATTGATATGGTCCCATTTAACGCACCATTTTCTTGTACATGTGGGATTAAAAAACAGCTTAAACGACCATTTAACTCCGCACTCACAAGATATCCATCAGCCATAGGATTAATAACATTGGTTTTTACAACATTGAGGCAATAGAGATCTCGTCCCATCTTTTCATCAAAAGAAATTTTTCTAACACTTGTAAAAGAAGAGTGTTTTTCAACATCATCAAAAGCGCAAGTAAGGGAAGCAGATTTTTTGTTATGAATAGGCTTTAATGATAGATCATATTGGCGTGACAAAAGGGCATTTTGCCATTGTTTGAAAAGCTCCATATCACTAATGAGGACTGCAATAGCTGCACTTGTGACAACAATTTCATTCAAATGCCCTGTTTCTAAACCAGCAGATAAAGCCAAGCGAATAGCACGTGCTTGATAGCGCACCCCGTTTTCCGAAGTCGTATTTTCCCAAAGTGAAGTCACCAAACCAGCCTGTCTGGAATGTTTTTGAAGAGCATGGTAAGAAGAATGTATCTCTAATTTTTCTGTTGGTTTTCCCCATTCATCATGAAAATGCAAAACTGGCCGATAACGATTCGCCAAAAAAGAAAGCTCCCGTGCTTCATGATTGGATACAAAATCTCCTATTTCTTCAAAGCTAGCCAATAAAAACTTAGGCAAAGTAGAGGCAATACGAAACATAAGTGTATCACTAAGAAATGCATTTTTTCGACGAGCGTTTTGCACAAATGGAGCAGTCATAGGCATATTCCTATTATTCAAATCATTCATATCATAGACTATTTGTCTTTTTGCAGTTAAAAATATTTATCATATTCAAACCAACTCTTGTTTAATCTGTTTAAAGAGAGATAGAAAAGAATGCCATGACTCGAAACACTTTTTTTCCCCTTTTCCCCCATCAACATCTTTTATCTATTAAAGGTTTGAGTATACAAGACCTGAAAACATTGCTTGATCGCGCAGATGCAAATGTTGTTCTCTCCCCCCAAATTGATAAAACAAAATCCATATTGTATGGACGTACACAAATTAATCTCTTCTTTGAAGCTTCCACACGTACACAATCTTCTTTTGAGTTAGCTGGTAAACGCTTAGGAGCAGATGTAATGAGTATGGCTATTGGCAACTCATCAGTCAAGAAAGGAGAAACATTGATTGATACAGCCACAACTCTCAATGCAATGAAACCAGATATCCTTGTTGTACGGCATAATTGTGCTGGAGCAGCTGCTTTACTCGCTCAAAAGGTTGATTGCTGCGTCATTAATGCAGGCGATGGTGCCCATGAACATCCAACGCAGGCTTTATTAGACGCTCTGACCATTAAAAGAGCAAAAGGCCGTATTGAAGGATTAACTGTTGCAATTTGCGGAGATATTTTGCATTCACGCGTTGCGCGCTCCAATATCCTCAGTCTCAATGCTTTGGGCGCACGTGTTCGTGCTGTCGCGCCTTCAACCCTTTTACCAACAGGAATTGCCGATATGGGCGTTGAAGTGTTTAACACGATGGAGGAAGGTCTTAAAGATGCTGACGTTATCATGATGCTACGCTTGCAACATGAACGTATGACAGGTTCCTTCATTCCGTCTGTTTATGAATATTTTCATTATTTCGGTTTACATAAAAAAAATTTAGCTTATGCCAAAAACGATTGCATAATTCTGCATCCTGGCCCAATAAACCGTGGTATAGAAATCGCATCTGACATAGCAGATGGACCACAAAGTATGATTCATACACAAGTAGAAATGGGAATTGCTGTGCGTATGGCTGTCATGGAGGCTTTATTGGATTCACGCCTTAAAGCAAGTGGAGAAAAGAAATGACAAAGCCCATTGTTTTCCAAAATGCCCGTATTATTGACCCTTCACGCACAATTGATGAAATTGGCACCGTTATTGTTGAAAATGGTTTCATTACAGCGGCTGGAAGAGAAGCTTTAAATCAGGGAATACCCGAATCAGCAGAAATTATTGATACACAAAACAAAGCAATTTTACCCGGGCTTGTTGATGCCCGTGTTTTTGTTGGAGAACCAGGGAATGAACGTCGTGAAACAATTATATCGGCAAGTCAATCTGCGGCAGCAGGTGGTATTACTTCTTTCCTTATGATGCCAGACACAAATCCCATCATCGATAATGTGGCACTTGTTAAATTCATTGTGCGTACAGCGCAAGAAATTTCATCGGTCAATATTTATCCCGTTGCTGCGATCACACAAGGTTTTAAGGGACAAGAAATAACCGAATTTGGCTTACTAAAAGATGCAGGAGCTATAGCTTTTAGTGAAGGAAAAAAAACTCTTCAAAATTCATCTGTTATGCGACGTGCAATGACTTATGCACGCGACTTTAATGTTCCATTAATACACGAAACACAAGACAAAGACCTCACAGAACAAGGCGTTATGAATGAAGGTTTGATAGCGAGTTGGCTTGGACTCTCTGGAATACCACGCGAAGCAGAAATTATCCCACTTGAAAGAGATTTACGCCTAGCCGCATTAACGCAAACACGCTATCATGCGGCACAAATATCGACAGCACTCTCTGCTGATGCAGTCCGCTTAAGCAAACAACAAAATGAAAAAATTTCAGCGGGTGTGTCCATTCATCACTTATCTCTTAATGAAAATGATATTGGTGAATATCGTACTGCTTTCCGTCTCATACCGCCATTGCGTGCAGAAGAAGACCGTATAGCAATGATTGAAGCCATAAAAGATGGGACGGTAGATGTTATTGTTTCTTCCCATGATCCTCACAGCACTGATGCAAAACTTTTACCATTTAACGATGCTGCAGTTGGTGTCATTGGGATGGAAACTTTATTGGGTGCAGCCTTACGCCTTTATCATAATGAAACCATCTCACTCCTCCGTCTTACTGAGCTTTTGTCAACAACGCCTGCGAAACTCTTTGGGCTCAACGCAGGTACATTGAAAAAAGGAGCCCCTGCAGACCTTATTTTAGTTGATCTTGATGCGCCATGGATTGTCTCTGCAGAAAAGCTTTTTTCACGTTCAAAAAACACCCCTTTTGAAAATGCACGTTTTCAAGGACGTGTTCTTCAAACCTTTGTTAAGGGACAATTAATTTTTAAGCTCAATGAGATTTTTAATGGATAAAATAGAAGTCATTTTTCAATTCTATACATGGTTTACCTTTTTGATATCCTATCTTATTGGTTCTGTTCCATTTGGTTTGCTTTTTACGCAATTAGCCAAACTTGGCGATGTGAGAGCAATTGGTTCTGGAAATATTGGAGCAACAAATGTTTTACGAACAGGAAATAAAAAAATTGCTGCTCTCACGCTCGTTTGCGATATCTTGAAGGGAACGATTATTATCCTTGTTATCAAGTTCTTTAATAATCCGATAGAAAACAGTATCATTGTTTCTTTAGTAGGTTTTTTTGCTTTTTTAGGACATCTTTTTCCCATATGGCTTAAATTTAAAGGTGGAAAAGGTGTTGCGACCTATTTGGGTATCATTTTAGGGATATACTGGCCCTCAGCAATTGTTTTTATTATAGTGTGGATAGTGCTTTTTCTGTTTACACGCTACTCCTCATTATCCGCACTTATGGCGGTTATTATCACGCCAATATTCGTTTATTTTTCCTATCCTTATTTTTATATCTATTGTATGCTCATCGCGATGAGTATATTCGTGATTATCAAACATCACGCAAATATCAGGAGGCTCTTAACGGGGAAAGAAAACAAGATTGGCATTTGAAACAAGGATAAATAAAGGGATTCTACTGACTGATCATCAACGTCTAAACTGGTTACGGTTGTTACGAAGTGAAAATATTGGAGCGGTTAGTTTTCGCAATCTTATTGATCATTATAAAACAGCAGAAAGTGCTTTAGCTGCTCTTCCTGAACTTGGTAAAAAAGGGGGGCTTTCTGCGACTCTTCGCATAACAACGATAGAAGAGGCTGAAAAAGAAATGCAAGAAGCCGAAAAATTAGGTATTCGGTTTGTTTGTGTAGGAGAACCAGACTATCCCAATTTTCTTAAAATGATAGAAGCGCCACCACCACTGATTGCTATAAAAGGCAATGTTTCAGTTTTTCAGAAACCCTCTGTTGGAATTGTTGGATCTCGAAATGCTTCAGCAGCAGGAAAAAAGCTTGCGACTCAATTTGCTCACTTTCTTGGGAATTCTGGCTTTACAACAGTTTCCGGGCTCGCTCGTGGGATTGATAGTATTGTGCATCAAGCAAGTTTGCAAACAGGTACAGTCGCAGTCATGGCTGGTGGAATTAATCATATCTACCCTCCTGAAAACAAAAAATTGCATGAAGATATTACAAGCAACGGAGGCGCCATTATCAGTGAAATGCCCATTTCTTGGAAGCCACGTGCTATCGACTTTCCAAGAAGAAATCGTATCATTGCAGGTTTATCACTTGGTCTCTTGGTTGTCGAAGCGGCCTTACGATCAGGGTCTCTCATCACTGCACGTCAAGCAGCTGAAATGGGACGGTTAACTTTTGCCATTCCTGGCTCTCCCCTTGATCCAAGATCCGTTGGAACAAACAATCTCATCAAAGATGGTGCCCTGCTCACCACACATCCTTCTGACATCATAGAAACACTTACACCCTTAATCTCACCATTTACATATTCTCAACGCGATTTTTTTGAAGAACCACCTTTTCTTCAACTTGAAAAGGAGAGCCTCTCTTCCTCTGATGCAAAGATCTCTATTCCACTTTCACCTGGAGATGATGCAGAACGCGTAGCTGTTCTCTCCGTCCTCTCAACAACCCCAATAGATTTAGACACACTCAGCACCCATTCAGGCGTTTCATTACAAAACCTCTACCTCTTGCTGGTAGAACTCGAACTTGCTGGAAAGCTTATTCGACACTCTGGTGGTTATGTGTCATTGTCGAGTCCGAATCCTCTCCAAGAGTCTCAGCACTATTAATAATGCTTTGTCCTTCTTTGGCGACCATATCTAAAAGGAGTGCTAAAAGAGGACTATGTGCTTGGCGAGCCATCTGGTTCATCTGTTTTGACATATCTGTGATATATTGGATAACTTTTAAATGATTTATAAACATAACCTTCTATCCTTGAGTAATCTCCCCACCTCTCAATAGACGTCATCTTAGTATTTCGCCGTATACTTTGTATTAACTGTGGAAAATAAATAGTATAATTCCATATAGGGTGTACTTTAATAATAACAATCACCACTTGTATAATTAATGTTTTTTATGTGCTCTTAACCAATTGCTATTAGCCATTCGCGTGAAAGGGGTTTATAAAAAAGTTTTTTATTTCAACATTCGGGTAAAATTATGAATATCGTCATCGTTGAATCTCCAGCAAAAGCAAAAACAATTAATAAATATCTTGGATCTCAATATAAAGTAGTCGCATCATTTGGACATGTTCGTGATTTGCCTGCAAAAGATGGTTCTGTTCTTCCTGATCAAGATTTTTCTATGAAGTGGGATGTCGATTCTGCCTCTGCTAAACGTTTGAATGAAATAGCAAAAGCAGTTAAAGAAGCCGATAGCCTTATTTTAGCAACAGACCCTGATCGTGAAGGAGAAGCTATTTCATGGCATATTCTGGATGTTCTTCGTCAAAAAAAAGTTTTAAAAGACAAACCGGTGAAACGCGTTGTCTTCAATGCTATCACCAAAAAATCTGTGCTTGATGCCATGAATAATCCGCGAGATATTGATACGTCACTCGTGGATGCTTATCTTGCACGTCGTGCTCTTGATTATTTGGTTGGTTTTACACTTTCACCTGTTTTGTGGCGTAAGCTTCCTGGCGCACGTTCAGCTGGTCGTGTTCAATCTGTTGCTTTACGGATTATTTGTGACCGTGAATCAGAAATAGAACATTTTATCAAAGAAGATTATTGGTCCATTACAACAGACTTGAAAACCATAAGAAATGACAGTTTTCAAGCAAGATTAACAATGTTTAACCACAACAAGATTGGCAAGCTTGATATTCAATCTCAAGAACAAGCCGATCAAATTCGCCTTATGTTGGAGGATGCAAAATACCGCACACTCAGTGTTGAAGCAAAACCGACAAAGAGAAACCCTTCTCCTCCATTTACCACCTCCACTTTACAGCAAGCAGCTTCTTCAACATTAGGATTTTCGGCCTCTCGTACCATGCAAGTTGCACAAAAACTTTATGAAGGTGTTGAAATTAATGGGGAAATGTCCGGTCTTATTACCTATATGCGTACCGACGGTGTACAAATGGCACCAGAAGCTATCGATTCAGCACGAAAAGTGATTCATGAATCCTTTGGCAAGAACTATGTTCCTGAAAAGCCACATTTTTACGCAACAAAAGCAAAAAACGCACAAGAAGCCCACGAAGCTATCCGCCCAACGGATTTTCAACGCCTCCCCAATCAAATGGGCCATTTTCTCGAGAAAGATCAAGCAAAACTCTATGAATTGATATGGAAACGCGCTATTGCCAGTCAAATGCGTTCTGCCGACATTGAACGCACAACTGTTGAAATTGAAGCACAACAGGGAGAAAGTCACGCAAATTTACGTGCAACAGGTTCTGTTATTCGTTTTGATGGTTTTATTTCTGTTCACGCCGATCAACGAGAAGAAAAAAAAGGTGAAGAAAAGGAAACAACGCGTTTGCCACAAATAAACACTGGCGAAACGCTTACCAAAGAAAAAGTTGAAGCTTTACAACATACGACAGACCCCCCCCCCGTTATTCTGAAGCTTCCTTAATTAAAAAGCTTGAAGAACTGGGAATTGGTCGCCCTTCAACCTATGCCTCCACATTATCCACACTTTGTGATCGTGGGTATATTGCTATTGATAAACGAAAACTTATTCCTGATGCTAAAGGACGTATCGTTACAGCATTTCTTGAAAATTTCTTTAATCGCTATGTAGAATATGGTTTTACAGCAAACCTTGAGGAAAAACTTGACCTTATATCAGATGGAAAACTTTCTTGGAAAGATGTATTGCGTGATTTTTGGGATGAATTTAACGCGTCTATTACCAATATCAAAGAACTGCGTATAACCAATGTCCTTGATGTTTTAAACGTGACGTTAGCACCTCTTGCCTTCCCTGTTCGTGAAGACGGAAGTGATGTTCGCTCCTGCCCTCTTTGTAAAAATGGGGAATTATCATTAAAACTAGGGCGTTATGGTGCATTTGTTGGTTGCTCTAATTATCCTGAATGTAAATATACGCGCCAACTTGGAACAGACACAGGAGAAGAAAATGAAGCCATACAGAGTGATGAGCCTGTTGTGCTTGGTGTCGATTCTCAAACAGGAAAAGAGATTTCTCTTCGCAAGGGTCGTTTTGGCCCCTATGTTCAACTCGGCGAAAGTAAAGGAGATAAGCGTGCAGGACTACCAAAAGAATGGAAAGCAGAAAATGTAACTCTCGATAAAGCTTTAGCTTTACTCTCTCTCCCCCGTGAAATTGGTATTCATCCTGAAACAGGAAAAGTCATCACAGCAACCATTGGGCGCTATGGTCCCTATCTTACACATGATGGCAAGTCTGCCCCTCTGCTCTACGCAGATGAAGTTTTTGACATTGGCATCAATCGCGCTGTCACAGTGCTTGCCGAAAAGCGAGAAAATAAAACCACGCAAGCTAGAACAACATCTGCTGCCCTTGCAACATTAGGAGAGCATCCTGATGGAGGACCTGTCACAGTGCGCAATGGACGTTATGGACCCTATGTTAATTGGGGCAAAATTAATGCAACATTGCCAAAAGAGAAAGAACCAATTAGTGTAACACTTTCAGAAGCTTTGGAACTGATATCTGCAAAAGAATCAAGTAAAAAAGGAACGGGAAAAACTTCTCGTAAAAAGGGAACCACAAAAAGAGCTTCTTCCAAAGGAAAAGAGACATAAGTTTTGGCTAAAGGCGAAAAAAAAACAGAACATTTCCAATCGTTCAATAGGGAACGATTGCCCGATAGGGATGCAATTCTTTCCTTTATTCATGAAAATCCTGACCGATCAAGTAAACGTGAAATTGCCAAAACTTTTAATTTAAAGGGCGATTCTCGTATTTGGTTAAGAGATATATTACGCGAATTAAAAAATGAAGATCTCATATCAAAACAGCGTAAAAAGACAAAAAATAAAGGAAAACTACCACCCGTTGCTTTGGTAAAAATTATTGGACGCAACAAAGATGGCAGTTTAATTGCACAACCTTTGAAGTGGGATGATGATTCAAAACCAAATATTGAAATACGCTCTTTTCACCGCATAAAAGGAGAGAGCGTTGGCGTTAGAGATCATGTTCTTATAAAAGTTTTTAGAAATAAAGCGTCTCAAAGCGACTCTTATACAGGGCGTGTTATTCGTAAAGTTGATGCATCTCCCAAAAGTGCATTTGGTATTGTACGAAAATTAACAACAAATCAATGGCGGCTTGAACCCATAGACCGAAAAACGAACGAATTAATTCTTGAACTCTCTGAGACATCTTCAAAAATAGAGATAAAATCTGGTGATTTTGTCGAAGTTGAAATTAAAAAAAACACTGGCTATGGGCTGAAAACTGCACAAATCAAAAATATTTTAGGACATATTGATAATGAAAAAACATTGTCAGTGATTGCTCTTCTCTCAAAAGGCATTCCTTATATTTTTCCTGAAGATGTTCTTGAACAAGTAAAAAATATAAAACCTGCCAACGCAGATAATCGTGAAGATTGGCGGCAATTACCGCTTGTTACAATTGATCCACCAGATGCAAAAGACCATGATGATGCCGTTTATGCAACAAAGGATAAGTCCCCTGAAAATAGTGGTGGTTGGATTGTAACGGTCGCAATTGCAGATGTTTCTTACTATGTAAAAACGGGAAGCCCTTTAGATAAAGAAGCATTAAAACGAGGAAACTCTGTTTATTTTCCTAATCGCGTTGTGCCAATGTTGCCCGAACGGATTTCTAATGATTTATGTTCTCTGCGTGAAGGAAAAGAAAGACCAGCTTTAGCTGTTCGTATGGTTTTTGATGCAAATGGGAACAAACAAAAACACAGTTTTCATCGTGTTATAATTCGTGTGATAGCCAAGCTTTCTTACCAAGAAGTACAATCAGCAATTGAAAGAAAGATAAATGAGAAAATCTCTCCCCTTTTTGAGAGCACATTACAGCCATTATGGGAAGCTTATCAGTGCCTTAAAAACGCGCGGGATCGTCGACAGCCACTGGAATTAGAAATAGCGGAAAAAAAGATTATTCTTGATCAAAGTGGAAGCATTAAAGATGTTGTCAGTGAACAACATTTAGAAGCACATCGTTTGATTGAAGAGTTCATGATACAAGCAAATATTGCTGCTGCTGAAACATTAAAAGAGTATCATCACCCCCTCATCTATCGTATTCATGATAAACCCTCTCTTGCAAAACAAGAAGTATTGCGAAGTTTTCTCCAAAGTTTGGGAATATCGCTCTCTCGCGGTGCAGAATTCACATCAGCACGTCTCAACAATATTTTAGCAAAAGTCATGAACACTGAACAGCAAGAATTGGTCAATCAAGTTATTCTGCGTTCACAGTCTCAAGCAGAATATCATCCCCAAAATATTGGACATTTTGGGTTGAATTTACAAAATTATACACATTTTACATCACCAATTCGTCGTTATGCTGATCTTATTATTCATCGTGCTCTTATTAAAGCCTTAAAATTGGGAAGTGATCCATTAACAGAAATACAAGAACAAAATCTTGCAGAAATTGCTACACAGATTTCTCTCTATGAACGTCGTGCAATGATGGCTGAAAGAGAGACGATTGATCGGCTTGTTGCACATTATTTGAGCAACAAAATCGGTCGTATTTTCACTGGTCGTATTTCTGGAGTCACAAAAGCCGGGCTTTTCATCTCACTTGACAAACTCAATACAGATGGTTTTGTCCATATTTCTACACTTAAAAATGATTATTATCACTTTGACGAACTACAACATGTTCTTATAGGAAAACGTAGCCATAAAGGCTATCAGCTGAGTGATAAAGTAGAGGCAAAGCTTATAACAGTACAGCCTCTTGCTGGAGCCGTGTGCTTTGAGCTCTTGACTAAACCTCGCCCGATAAGTTCTTCACCGACATCCTACCATAAAAGCAAATTTATGGATAAGAAACGAAAACATCTTTCTTATGGTAGGAAATAATAGAAACGAAAATTAAAACCATTTTTAATAGCTTTATTGCATTGCTTTTTATTTGAAGTCATTAAAAAGTTTTATAAAAAAACGATAGAATTGTCTTTAATTATATTTAGGATAAAGATGCATAATAAAAACACAAGATAAAAATAATTTTAAATTAAAAAAACTTATCATGTACAGTCGTTTTGTTATTTTATGTATACAATATCATTTTTCTCTATTATATAAATACGTCACATGTTTTGTTATTTTAGCAATAATAATCATATAAAAAATCTAAAAACTTCCTATATGAAATAAATGAGAAAATCTGTAAGAAGCAGGTTCGTTTTTTTATTTCAAATCAACTTTTCATCAGTTTAAATAGATGATAGTAAGCCATTCTCATGATAAAAAAGTCTTTAAACTCTCAAAATAATTCTTTTCGCGCAATCATTGCAGTTATTACAACGATTGATACCGTTAGAATAGCATAGGGAATGGAAACACAGCTTGTCTCACTTCTGATGGCCGAAAAAGGTATTTCAAATAGTATGATCGGCTATAGTGGAACAGTTGGGGGAATTGCGACAATGATCGCTGCCATTTTTACTGCTCGAATCGCCTTACATTTAGAGATTGCTAAAACACTATTGTTTATGATGGCTATAGGATATTTGAGCTTTTTAGGATTTTATTTTTTCGAAGCAATATGGATTTGGTTTGTTTTAAGATTTATCTTACATTTCACTATGATGTGTGACATTTATCCTATCGGAGTTTTGGATTAACAGTATGCACCCCATAAAAAACGTAGTTTGGTACTTTCCATTTATGCTATTACATTAGGATTAGCATTCGCGATAGGTCCAATGCTATTAACGAAAGTAGAAACACAAGGTTTTTTGCCTTTTGCCACAAGCTGTGTTCTTATTGTGCTTGCTGCTATACCAATTCTTGCTGCTTGAAAACTAAGCCCAGAATTTAAAGAAGATCAATATACACCGTTTATTTCCTACCTTTTCCAAGTCCCAAGCTCCATGATGGCAGTACTTGTTTATGGTGCTATCCAAATGGGGCATTGACTCTTATAACGCCTTTTAATCTCTCCATTGGATACAACGGAAATGAGACAGCACACTTTATATCAACACATTGATTCATAAGAGTTTTTATCGTTTCTCACTTTGAATTACACTCCCGAGTATTGTAAGACTCTTTCATCTCAAATCACTTCATATTGAATCAATTTTATTCACTTGGTTTTACACCATAAGCGGGATTGGCATGTGGATAAAAATTAATAAGAAAAGGAGGAAAAATGCCTCTCATGAATCGCCTTAATGCAAGGGCTGTCGCAACATTGGGTGCTGGTAAATATAATGATGGTGCCTTGAGAGATGTTTCTTTAAAACAAGCCCGTGAAACTGCAACACGGTGGCGTTCTGTTTTTCGTGAAGGTCGTGCCCCCATTAAAAAACGTGAGAAATAAAAGTGTGAGGCAATGCGCAATCTTCATTATTAAAGACATTGCTGTGGATGCTTTTGAAAGCCGTAAAGCCGAATTAAAAGGAGATGTTAAAGATGAACATTGGTTTTTACCTTTGCATCTTTACATTCTTCCCAAATTAGGCTGTCTACCCGTTTCAGAGATTACCCAAACAGATATACGCAATACGCTTGCCATCCAGACATACAAAAGCAGGAACAGCAGAGAAAGCGCTAAACCGTCTTAATCCTTGTTTCAAACATGCTGCTGCATTGGGAATAGATGTTGATTTACAAGTCACAGCCAAAGCACACGCTCTTTTAGGTAAACAACCCCATAAAGCTATTAACAGACCTGCAATGGATTGGAGAGATGTGCCATCTTGGGCTTTCTTGGAACTTTTATAATACCATGGATCACTCAGTATCCATGGATCATCATGTTTGATCTTTTTCTGCTTGGGGATGTATCTGCCGGCCTTTATACAATCAGACTTGCTCACCTAGGGAACCGCCTCAAAGGACATGAACTTGCTACTATCTTTTGCTATGAAATTGGAATGCTTGCTGGTCCGACCATTATCGGACAAACCATGGATATCTTTAAACCATTTGTTTTTTCGATAGCAATAGCTTGTTTTTTTGCTATATATTCTTTTGCTCTTTGTTCAACTCATGAGAAAATTAATCAGCTCTTGACTTTTTTTAGAACATCCGTAGTGTTGCCTCGAAAATCTGATTACACTAAAAGTGAATTTTGATCACAAGATGATATTGTTTCAATATAAATAGGATTCCTAAATTATGGCTAAGGCAGCGACCATTAAAATTAAGCTTTTATCGACAGCAGATACTGGTTTTTTCTATGTTACAAAGAAAAATAGCCGTACAATGACAGACAAAATGAGCAAACGTAAATATGATCCAGTTGTAAGAAAACATGTCGAATTTAAAGAAACAAAAATCAAATAAATGAGTTTGCCATTTCATTGACAGCTTCTGCAAACCAAAAGTATGATTTTTACTCTCCAAAATTATATTCTGGAGCGCGTTTTCTTTTAGAAGAAGATTATGCATCTTTCATCCATATATTTTGTATGTTTTAGAGGACTTGCTTTTTCGATTGCTTTTATTCCTCATCATCCTAAATTATTAATTGTGATATTGTGCGAAATTACTTTTGTAGAACAGAATGCTTGCTTCTGAAAGATAAGAATAGAAGGTTTCCCTCATAAAATTAAGGAAATGTTCTTTGATTGAGAAGAAGAAAGCTTTTTTGTAAAAAATAAATAATTCTTTAAAACAAATAATTGATTGGTTATCATTTTTTTATTTTATGAAAAAGAAATCTCATTTTAATCCAAAGACTATCAGTTTTAGCATTTTTGCCACTGCTGCTCTTTTTGTCGCTGTCATCATTTATCTTAAACGAACTCAAGTCCCTTCTCATGAGGCAGATTTTATTTCTAAAAGATCCATTAAAGGTCAGGCACTTATTATTGATGGCGATTCCATTATGATTTCTTCTGTCAAGATTCGACTTGTAGGAATTGACGCTCCGGAACTTCAACAATCTTGTGGTACAAAGAAAGCACAATATCCGTGTGGACTTGAAGCAAAAAAATATTTAGAACAGCTCATAGGAAATCAGCCTGTTACATGTCGTTGGCACAAAAGAGATAAATATCACCGTATTCTTGCAACATGTAGAACAAAAAAAGTAAGCAATATTAATGCAACACTTGTCCGTAATGGTTGGGCAGTAAGTTATTATAATTATCCTGAAGAAGAAAAAGAAGCGAGAAAGCAAAAAAAAGGGATATGGCAGTCAAATTTTCAAAAACCGAGAAAATGGCGAAAAGCACACCCTAGAACAGAATAAGAAAAATATCTTATTTCAATAATATATTTCTTTAATCACCTATTTTTTTGATGAAACAACCGCATTGCAGTCAAATTATAAAACTTGAAAGGAAAATTTATTCCTGCCGTATTTGTATCCAACAACCACACTATCCCCCTCCCCTTCCCCATGAACCAAACCCTGTTGTTTATTTATCTCACACAGCTTTGATTGCAATCGCAGGGCAAGCACCAGGCTTGCGTGTACATGAAAGTTCCATTCCTTTTAATGATCGTTCTGGTGAAAGATTGCGTGATTGGCTTGATGTCACAAAGAATGAATTTTATAATAAATCTCTTTTTGCTATTGTTCCTATGGGGTTTTGTTTTCCAGGTTATGATAAAAATAAATCTGATTTACCGCCAAGACGTGAATGTCGTGAAATATGGCATGAAAAAATATTTCAAGCTATGCCACAAATAAAGCTTGTTCTTGCTATTGGAAGTTATGCACAAAAGTGGCATATTACAGAATTAAAACATAAAACAGTTTCAGAAACCGTTAGTGATTGGAGAAACATTCTTTCCGTATGTCAACCTCGAGGATATAATGTTATGCCGTTGCCTCATCCCTCATGGAGAAATACTGCTTGGTTACAAAAAAATCCATGGTTTAACGATGAACTTATTGTCTATCTTCGTCGTTTAGTGCGTCAATTTTTATAAGGAATGTTGAAAAAATATGGACAGACTTGACCGAAAAATCCTGCATCTTTTGCAAGAAAATGCAACACTCTCTGTTGCTGATATTGCTAAAAAAGTTGGGCTTTCAACAACACCTTGCTGGCGCAGAATTCAAAAACTTGAAGAAGATGGTGTTATTCAACGCCGTGTTGCTGTTCTTTCTCCAGAAAAAGTAAACGCACATGTTACGGTTTTTGTTTCTATTCGCACCAACACACACAGCCATGAATGGTTTAAGCGTTTTTCAAAAATTGTGCAGGAATTTCGTGAAGTCATTGAATTTTATCGAATGAGCGGAGATATCGATTATTTATTACGTGTTGTTGTTCCTAATATCGAAGCTTATGATCTTTTTTACAAAAAATTAATCGCTAAAATTGATATCCGTGATGTTTCGTCCTCTTTCGCAATGGAACAGATTAAATATACAACGGAACTTCCACTCAATTACATAAAATTGCGCGAAAAAATGAGCGAACAAGAATCTTAAAGTTTTTTTTATTTTTAATCTTCTAGCATCTTTAGGCAGTCAGATCTAATTGTTCTAAAGTCACCATTTTTGCGTGTGTTAAAACAGCAGCCTTGACAATACCAGCCGCCATGGCTGCACCTGTTCCCTCACCAAAACACATCCCCAAATCTAAAAGCGGTTCTTTATCAATTTTTGCCAGCAGTTTACGATGCACTGATTCAGAAGAAACATGTCCAACAAGAATATGATCAAGTGCTCTTGGATGCATTTTATAAAGCACTGCTGCTGCGGCTGTTGCGACAAAACCATCCAAAATAACGGGTATTTTTTCCATTCTTGCGGCTAATATAGCACCGACCATAGCAGCAATTTCACGTCCTCCTAAGCGACGCATAATTTCGAAAGGATCATGAAAATGATCTTTATGTAAAGAAACTGCTTTTTTGAGTACAGCTATTTTACGTTGATAAAAATCTCCTTCAGATTCCATACCGTTTTCTGTCCATTCTTCAACTTCTCCACCAAATAATGCTAAACATAAAGCTGAAGCTATGGTTGTATTTCCAATTCCCATTTCACCGATACACAAGAGATCTATTCCACCAGCAATGGATTCCATTCCAAATGCCATAGTAGCGGCTGCGCTACGCTCATCCATTGCTGCATCCTTGGTAATATTGATTGTTGGATATTTCAGCGCTAAGTCAAAAATTTTTAATCCAAGATCATAAGCTATGCAAATTTGATTGATAGCAGCACCACCAGCAGCAAAATTTTGTACCATTTTTTGCGTCATTGACTGTGGAAATGGCGTAACATCTTCATCGGTGATACCATGATTACCAGAAAAAATAGCCACCAAAGGACGCGTTACAAGAGGCTTTTCTTCTCCTCTCCATCCTGCGTACCAAACTGCGATATCTCCTAATTTTCCTAAGGTTCCTTGAGTTTTCGTTAATTCTGCTTGCCGCTTTTTTGCTAAAGTTATAGAAAACGCATCGGCAACAGGTAAATTGGTGAGTAAAGCACGAAAATCATCAAATGGACTAACGGTCATGAAAACACCTTTTCAAATCTGCACTGTATCGTAAAATTGCACTATATTCATAGGATATGAACGATTCATTGTTTGTTTAGCTATATTCTAAAAGCATTAAATATTATTTAGAATAACAATGAGAAGTACTATATTAAATTTACAACTTTTATCAAACTATTATATTCTATTTTTAAATTAACTCTTTAAACTATTGTCTCATAAAACTTTATATATTAAATGAGAATTTTGTCGTCTTCATCAACATATTATCCTCATACGTGTAGCGAATATGCTTTTCATGATAGATGAAAATAATTTTAGAAAAATTCACGCCTTGAGATTATTTCAAATTTCGAAAGACGTAAAACTTGAGGAAGTGAAAACTATAACACATGTTATCTTGTAAAACTATTTTTAAGAGAGAGTAGAAAACGCTTTTTTTAAAACATAGGCATCTGCATCTTTTTTTGTTGCTTCATTGGATAATATTTGCCGCCACTGACGCGCCCCATTCCGACTGTGAAACAAACCAATCATATGACGTGTCACATGAGAAAGACGCCCTCCTGATGCGGTATGTCGCATAATATAATCGCACATAGCTTCAATAAGATCATGATCACTAAGATCATTTTGTTGCTCATCGTATATTTCAAAATCAACATATTTTAACAAAGCTGGATCATGATAAACTTGTCGACCAACCATGGCAGCATCACACCAGGTCAAATGCTCTTTAATTTCATTAATTGATTTAATTCCACCATTTATCCCAATGAATTTATGAGGATATTTACGCTTTAATTTATAAACTCTTTCATAATTTAGTGGAGGAATATCACGATTTTCTTTTGGGCTTAATCCTTGTAACCATGCTTTGCGTGCATGTATCCAGAGTGCATCACACCCAGCATTCCAAATTTGATGAACAAAAGAATCTAAAGCTAATTCTTCATCTTGCTCATCCACACCAACGCGACATTTAACGGTCACAGGGATAGCAACCACTTGTTTCATTGCTTCCACAGCAGTTGCTACAATGCCGGGATGGAGCATGAGACAAGCACCAAAAACACCCGCTTGAACACGATTTGATGGACAACCAACATTAAGATTAATTTCATCATAACCAAAATCTTCAGCGATTCGCGCTGCCTCTGCTAATTTTTTCGGATCAGCTCCCCCTAATTGTAACGCAATGGGATGTTCTTCGTGGTTAAAAGATAGTAATTGTTTACGAACACCATGAATGACAGCATCAGCAACAATCATTTCAGTATAAAGAAGTGCCTTTTTTGTTAAAAGACGATAAAAAAATCGACAATGCCGGTCTGTCCAATCTAACATTGGTGCAACCGCAAATTTTATTGGCGATGGAGGATTATAAAATATCATAGAGTATTACTCTTATATCCCCATTAAAACATTTCTCATTCATACATACAAATTTTTGCTTTTTCTACTTCACAAAAAGCTTACTTTCTGCCCATTTTATTATACAAATGGTTTTTCTCCTCTTGTCTTTTCCATTGACCTAAAATGCTATTAAAACCAATACAAATACCAAGAAAAGACAAAAGAGACTGCTATAACGCAACAACAACCAAATATTCTGACTATATGATTCTAGAAGATATGAAATGTAAAAAATCTGTTTGAATGGTCTTTTTTACCACTCATATGCTACCTTTAAAAGCCACAGATGCACCTATCCAGAAAGGATCTAAATATTGCCAGTCTGATAAACAACAAATGAGAATACTCCGTAACCCATTTCATTATAGCACATCATTATAACGCATTTTTTTCAAAAAATGTTTTTCAATTTTTGACATAAACAGACACTAAACATCCTAGTAAAACTGAGGGTATCATAAATTTTGTTCGCATTTTTTTTGGCTTTGCATATAAGCAGAAAGAGTATCAACCTCTTTCTCATTAAACAAAAGCCCAAGTTTTGAACGGCGCCACAACACATCTTCACATGTTTTCGCCCATTCCTTTTCTATTAACCATTTGACTTCTATTTCAGTGAGTCCATGACCAAAATCTTTTCCTTTATCTGCCGTACCATTTTGAAATATCATCAATGCCTCAGAACCATAAGACCGTGCAAGTCTGCGGTGTGTAAAAGCATTGAGATCTGGAAGCAAAAGAGCAATCTTACTTTCAATAATATTAAACCTATTATATGGAAAATCACCTCCAGGAAGTGTTGATTTTTTTGTCCATGGCGCTCCTTTTGTCCCAAGAGCCTTTTCAACAAATTTCATGGCATCTTCTGCTAATTTGCGATAGGTTGTGATCTTACCACCATAAAGATTAAGAATCCGCGGCACACTTTCTGTCCCCATTTCTTTGAGAACATAATCACGCGTAATTTCTTGTGCTTTTGAAGTTCCATCATCATAAAGAGGCCGAACACCAGAATAAGTCCAAACAATGGACTCACGCAATATGGGTTGTATAAAATACGCACTTGCTGCTGTACAAAGATAATCAATCTCTGTATCCGTAATATGGACATCGGCAGGATCCCCTTGATAATCACAATCGGTTGTTCCAAGCAATGTAAACTCTTCCTGATATGGAATGGAAAATATAATACGCCCATCACCATTTTGAAAAATATAAGCGCGATCATGGAAATAAAGCTTGGGAACCAAAATATGAGATCCCCTAACAAGTCGTACTGGCGAATGCTTTTTACAGTCCAATATGTCTGCTAGAATGTGATTAATCCAAGGACCTGTCATATTTGCTATATAAGCAGCCGTTACGCAATATTCTTTGCCACTTAATTTGTCTCGAAGAATGAGACGCCATTTCTTATCTTCCCTTTTTAAAGAAAGAACTTCTGTCCGTACTTTTATATCAGCGCCCCGCATATCTGCATCACGAGCATTCGCAATGACCAAACGCGCATCATCAACTCTCGCATCAGAATATTCAAAACCTATCTTATACTCTTCCTTAAGTATAGAGGCAAACTGCTTTGAAAAATAAACCGTTTTACTGCGCCACAGTTTTTGATTCCAGCTTCCAAGATGATCATAAATAAAAAGCCCCACGCGCAACATCCAAGCAGGACGCAATTTCTTATGATAAGGGAGGAGAAAACGCAAAGGACGTACAAGATGGGGAGCCATACGCCAAATAACCTCACGTTCTTTTAACGCTTCACGAACCAATTTGAACTCATAATGTTCAAGGTAACGAAGACCACCATGAATAAGCTTCGTCGAGACACTTGATGTCCCTGAGGCAAGATCATTCATTTCAGCCAACCCCACTTTAAATCCGCGCCCAGCTGCATCTCTCGCCAACCCACATCCGTTTATCCCTCCACCAATAATAAACAGATCATAATGTGTTGTGGTTTTCATCATTTTACTTGTCATCATTCAATTTAATCTGTTCCACAGTGCTCAATACAGAAACCGTAGAAAATCAATACAAACACTCTTAATTGGATTATCAACGTATTTTTTCCACAATAAAATAGGAATCAAAAAGCTTCTCATTCCACTATACATGAAAACAATATTTGACAAAAAATTCAGCTATAAAAAATGATAATCATCGTAAAAATGCGTTATATGAAGTTTTCTTTAAAGAAAAAATAGGGGGGGCTCTGCAACCTATAAGCTAAAGTTGAATATTTTATTGCGTATAAGCAATAGTTCTCATATCATTTTCCAATATTACAATAGAAATATGAAGACGTATTAATGACCCATCAGTCTCAGCACTCCAAAACAATGCTCATAACAGATTTTTCAGCAAAATTTATAGTGAGCATTCTCATTTTTGTATCCTCTTTTTTATTACTCACAGATTTATCACACGCAAAATCAAGCGATAAAACACCCGTCGCAACACAACTTCTAGAAGATCCTACTTTTTTATCAAAGCTTGAAGAAAAGATCACACCACGCATTGATCATCATGCTATCCAAAAGATTATAAGAGAGTATCTGCTGTCTCACCCAGAAATTCTGATTGAAATGCAGCTTGCTCTTCAAGAAAAAATAGAAAAGCAAAATGAAAAAAAATCTCAAGAGCAAGCTCTTATCCTCAATTTATTTAAAAAAGAGATCTTCCACTCTCCGTATGACGCTGTTTTAGGGAATCCCAATGGTAAAAAGGTGCTTGTTGATTTTTTCGATTACAATTGTGGATATTGTAAAACATCCTATCCATACATAGAAAACTTAATTAAAAAATACCCAGACCTACGGGTCATTATAAAAGATTTACCCATTTTAGGACATGATTCTATAGCTGCCCATACTGTTGCTTATGCTTTTCGGAAACAATTTCCAAAAAAATATCCGCAGTTTCATGAAACGCTTTTAACCAGTGAAGGACGTGCAAATGAAGCTAAAGCCATCAAAATAGCGGTTTCACTGGGAGCAGATGAAAAAAAATTGCGCGATATGATAAAAGATCCTAATCTTCAAAACTCCTTTGAAAGGAATATTCAAATTGCCTCTCAACTCAATATTACCGGTACTCCCGCTTACATTATCAAAGATAAAGTGTTCGTTGGAGCAGCAAAGCAAGATATTCTAGAAGAAGCATTGGAAAATATGGAATAAATCTTTTTATTTTGCCAATTTTATAAAGAGCACTGTAAACGGAGTCATTTTGTGCTTTCTCTTTTTTGACAACAAGCTTATAAATGCGATCTCGCGTAACAGATAACGATTTTAAATTGCAAAATAGGTTTCTAAAAAAGTAAACAGATTTTAGAGCCTTCAAAATAAAGGCAGCCGTAGTCTAGAGATGTTCAATTATAGAAATAATGAAAATCTTCATTGATCAAGGAGTTAGAAATAAAATGGCAACCCAAAAAATGGACGCGACAGAGAATACCACAATTGATACGGGAATTATCCGCGACCTTGCTGAAATTTTGAATGATACAAATTTAACGAATATTGAACTTGAACAAAATGGACTTCGTATTTGTGTCTCACGTCAAAATACATCTACTGCTCCCGAGCAGACAATTTATGCTCCCGTCTCCGCCCCTCCTGTTGCCGTAACCTCTTCCCCTGCCCCAATAACCGAAACTTCTACACAAGAAGACAAATCAAAAAACGCAGTGACATCTCCAATGGTTGGAACAGCCTATCTTGCACCTTCTCCAGGCGCACAGCCTTTTGTCGAGGTCGGGCAAAGTGTTTCTGAAGGAGACACTTTACTTATCATTGAAGCAATGAAAACAATGAATCAAATTTCATCACCACGTTCCGGCACGGTGACGACTATTTTGGTTAAGGATGGTCAACCTGTTGAGTTTGGTGAACCACTGATTGTTGTTGAGTAAAGCGAGGGGCAGCTATGATTCGAAAAATCCTCATTGCTAATCGGGGAGAAATTGCTCTTCGTGTTCTACGAGCTTGCAAAGAGCTTGGCATAAAAACTGTTGCTGTTCACTCCACTGCTGATGCTGATGCCATGCATGTTCGCTTAGCGGATGAGAGTGTTTGTATTGGTCCACCTCCAGCACGTGATTCTTATTTGAGTATCCATCAAATTATTGCAGCGTGTGAGATTACTGGAGCCGATGCCGTGCATCCTGGCTATGGTTTTCTTTCCGAAAATGCAAAATTTGCAGATGTTTTAGAAGCCCACAATATTACATTCATTGGCCCAACGGCTGCACATATTCGAATCATGGGCGATAAAATTGAAGCAAAGAAAACAGCAAAAAAACTTGGAATTCCAGTAGTTCCTGGTTCAGATGGCGCTGTCACGGAAGAATCAGAGGCTTTGCGCACTGCTCATGAAATTGGCTATCCCGTTATTATTAAAGCCTCTGCCGGTGGTGGAGGACGTGGTATGAAAGTTGTCCATTCCGAACAAGAATTTGCTATGGCCCTCAAAACAACACGTTCAGAAGCAAAAGCAGCTTTTGGAGATGGTTCCGTTTATATTGAAAAATACTTAGAAAAACCACGCCATATCGAAATTCAGATTATTGGTGATGGAACAGGGAATGCTATTCATTTAGGAGAACGCGATTGTTCACTTCAAAGACGTCATCAAAAAGTATGGGAAGAAGCGACCTCACCTGCACTGAATGAAACTGAACGAAAAAAAATTGGGAATATTGTTGCCAATGCTTGTGTACAACTTGGATATCGCGGAGCGGGCACCATTGAATTTCTTTATGAAAATGGTGAATTTTATTTTATTGAGATGAATACACGCTTACAAGTTGAACATCCTGTAACTGAAGCGATTACAGGTATAGATTTAGTGCATGAGCAAATTCATATTGCCTCAGGCTGCAAACTTTCAATTGCACAAGATGATGTTTGCTTCTCTGGCCATGCTATTGAATGCCGTATCAATGCAGAAGATCCTATTAATTTTACACCATCACCCGGAATCATTACACATTTTCATACGCCTGGTGGTTTAGGAATTCGCATCGATTCAGGTGTTTATTCTGGTTATCGCATCCCTCCTTACTATGATAGTATGATCGGAAAGCTCATTGTTCATGGACGAACCCGTTTAGAATGCATGATGCGTTTACGACGTGCGTTAGATGAATTTGTCGTTGATGGGATAAAAACCACATTACCTCTCTTTTGCGATCTTATTAACAATCAGGATATTGCAGATGGTAATTATAATATCCACTGGCTAGAAAAATATCTTTCTCGTCAATCAGAATCTTTAGATTTGTAGCCAGAGCGCTATCAGATTCATAACCTGATAAGAAAATGATAGATTTTTATCAAAGCTTTTATCAGAAACAACATGGAAGGAGTATAAATGAGACTGAAAAAGAGAAAGGAATTGATTATTTTTACAGTTTATAACGTAAGTTTTTAAAAATATATACAAAAACTGATAATTTTCTGTTTTCCTTTTGATAAGTTTGTGCTACCTCCTATATGTTCATGCCCTTATAGCTCAGTTGGTAGAGCACCTGATTTGTAATCAGGGGGTCGGGAGTTCGAGTCTCTCTGGGGGCACCATATGCTTTTATATTTCTATTAAGTTTTTGATTCTCCATATGTTTTTTGAAGTGAGGGATTCCCGAATAAAAGTGGGGGAATAGGATTCTAAATACTGTACCTCATAATCACATTTTGGCTACTCGTTTTAGAGGAAAAGAATCATAGACCCTAGCCCTTACTGACCCACATTTTTAAGTGCAAAACACATTCTCTAACGCGCCAAGCAGACGCGGCTAAATAAGTCAAAACTATTAGAATCACAAAGGCTATTGTGAATTAACAGCTCTTTTCGAGGAGCTTTTTTTGCCATACCTGCCATCCAAACTGTCTCAACTTCTAAAAAGTCAAAATCCTTAAAGATATCTCGCACCGCATCACAATCATTCAGGCTTAAAACAAACTTGCCTTGCAGCCCATTGAGAACTTTTGCCATATGGACAAAATCCTCTTCAACAAAATCACCTTTGAGATAATATTCTCCACGATAAACAAACAGCACAACATCGGCATCTTGTTCAATGGAACCTGATTCTCGTAGATCGGCAAGCTGGGGACGTTTATCTGTTCGGTTTTCAACTTGGCGTGAGAGCTGTGAAAGAGCAATGATGGGGATATTGAGTTCTTTTGCCAAAGTTTTAAGCCCCATGGTAATCGCTGTGATTTCTTGAACACGGTTTTCTGAAGAACGTTTTGCGCTACTTGTCATTAACTGGATATAATCAATGACTAAGACACCCAAACCATGTTGGCGTTTGAGACGCCTTGCACGGGCGGATAATTGGGCAAGGGAGATACCACCAGTTTGGTCGATATAAAGGGGTATTTTTTGTAAATGATGCGTTGCACGAATAATTTTGCTCAATTGCTCTTCTGAGAGATTGCCTCGTCGAATATCACAAGAAGAGACCTCTGTTTGTTCAGAGATAATACGGGTTGCAAGTTGTTCTGATGACATTTCCAATGAGAAAAAGCCAATAATCCCTCCTTCATGGTCTTGCGAGGGATCTTTGATTTTCTCACTACGATAATGAGCATTGGCAATATGAAAGGCAATATTGGTAGCAAATGCAGTTTTACCCATCCCTGGGCGCCCAGCTATGATAATCAAATCGGATGGCTGCAACCCTCCCATTTTTTCATCCAATGTTTTTATATGGGTCGCTAATCCTGAAAGCCTTGAGGAGCGCTTTTTAGCAGCGCTCGCCATGTTCAGTGCTTTTGCAATGGCTGTTATATATTGCCTCTAAAAATAGATAATCATCAATAGGTGAAAATCTTTTTTGTTTTTGGAGCATTTTGGGTTGATTTTGGCATCAATTGAACTTTTGAATTGATTTTTTTCAAAGGGTTTTCAAAGACCTTTCAAAGCCTTCTTTCATTTTTGCTACAAAATTGCAATTTTTATCATTTTTCGCATTTTTTTCCAATTTTAGGTATCAAAATCTATTTTGACAAAATACGCATTTAATGGTAAAAATTATACATAAAAACAACAAATTACCACCTATTCCTAACTAATCCCACCTCTTCTCACTTACTGCAAAACCTACTGTCAAACTACAACTATAAAATCAATAAATGCCCAAGGAACAGATATATAAGCCCCCAAAATGCTTGTAATTAAAAGAAGCATTAAGATACCTATTCCTACTTTGTTGACCATAAAACGGTGAATACCCAATACTCCTCCCAAAAAAACAAACAACCGCTAGCGTCCTTCTTGATTGCTCTGATCGATTTGCAAGAGAAATAGAGGTGATGAATTTAATGGTATCACCTTCATATACAAAACCGATGACACCCCCCACCTTAGGTGCAGTTTCTCCTAACCAAGCCGCAGTCGTAAACCCATAACGCTTACCATCATCACCGGAAACAAGATAAGTCTCTTGCTCTGACCAATAATTTTACTTCTTACCTTCAGAAGCTATAAAATTGTTATACATAAAAAAGCTTTTCTTCTCATTCGATAATGTATTGATAAAACATACTGCGTAAATACAAGATGTATTCACCATCATAAACACATTAATTAAAACTTCCCCTACTATAAAATAAGTAAAACTTTAATTGATATGGACTTTTATTTTATCCATACAGAATAACATAGGCATTCATTTTTTATCAACTATGCATGATTTTTATCAACACACTGCTCTTCGATATATCAAATAAAGCGGTTATTTTATATAAAAAAACATGCCACCTATAAAGAAGTTATTTTTTATTTGATAATATGCTAATGAATGCCACGGCATAAATACAATTGGTACTCACCGTGATAAATGTGAAATTAAAATAGCTTGCCCCTAATGGTCCAATTTCCCCACTTCTATAAACAAAGATACAAAATACACCTTTATCGATTCATATCTCTATCCTGTTAATAGGAAAATAGCACAATCTCTTGCAATATTTTTACCTAACTCTGCACTCTCTATTTTTATGAACCTATAATCGTAAAATAAATATATCTCAGCCATATGGCATTACACACTTATAGTATAAAGTAGACCACATGACCTACTTTATATACTTTGTATTGAATGTATATTTTTACTAATTTGTAATTTGATTCCCGTCCTTGTCCGTAAACTTCCCCGCAACAATAACTATAAAATCAACAATTACCCAAATCCCCGTAATCATCAACCCAAAAAGTGTTAAGGATAGAACAAGCATCAAAACACCAGTGCCAGTTTTACCAACCATAAAGCGATGAACACCAAATAGACCAGCAACCCAACAAATGAGTGCAAGCATCGCTTTTGAAGTTCCAGATGAAGTCATCGATTCTTGCTGCAATAATGGAAAAACAGAACTAACAGAATCTCCTTCACACACAAAATCAACGGAATCCCCAACTCTAGGTGGCTTCTTGCCTAACCAATCCCAAGTCGCAAACTGATAACGCTTACCATCCTCACCAGAAACGAGATAAGTCCCTTGATCCTGACTAATAATTATACCTTTCATCTTTAACACCTACAAAATCTACTTCATATATTCACACAAAAACTGAATCATATAATCCATAATGAATACAACAATCTAAAAATCTTACGATTCTTAACTATCAACGCTGCAAATTACCAGCATAACGAGCTTGTTTTCCAAGCATTTCTTCAATACGAATGAGCTGATTATATTTTGCTAATCTGTCTGAGCGTGCAAGTGAACCGGTCTTGATCTGCCCACAGTTGGTTGCAACTGCAAGATCTGCAATAAAAGAATCTTCTGTTTCACCTGAACGATGAGAGATAATCGCACGATAGCCTGCTTTATGTGCTGTTTCTACAGCATCAAGTGTCTCACTCAATGTGCCAATCTGATTCACTTTGATAAGAATAGAATTCGCCACCCCCATTTTAATACCATCATGCAACCGCACGGAATCTGTCACAAACAAATCATCGCCAACAAGCTGACACTGTTGACCAATCGAATCCGTAAGCAACTTCCAACCATCCCAATCGTCTTCAGCCATCCCATCTTCAATTGTAATAATAGGATAGGCCTTAATCAACTGCGCCAAATAATCGACCTGTTCCCCAACATCACGACACTTTCCCTCACCTTTATAAAAATACGAACCATCTTTATAAAGTTCGGTCGCAGCACAATCTAAACCAAGAGCAATCTGTTCACCTGGTTTATAGCCACATGCTATTATAGACTCCATTATAAAGTCGATTGCCTGTTCGGCACTTTTAAATTGCGGTGCGAAACCACCTTCATCACCAACACTGGTATTATGCCCGGCATCTTTTAAACGTCTTTTTAACGTATGAAAAACTTCAGCACCATAACGAATGGCTTCTTTCCAAGTAGGTGCTCCAACTGGAATAATCATAAATTCTTGAAAATCAATGGGGTTATCAGCATGAACACCACCATTAATGATATTCATCATTGGTGTTGGAAGAACATGTGCTTGTGTCCCACCAATATAACGATATAAGGGCAAGTTCAATGATTCTGCCGCCGCTTTTGCAACAGCCAATGAAACACCAAGAAGTGCATTGGCACCAAGACGCGCTTTGTTTGGCGTTCCATCCAAAGCAATCAGCGCTTGATCGATAGCGATCTGATTTCTTGCATCCCACCCACCAAGTTCTTCAAGAATTTCGCCATTGACTGCAGCAACCGCTTTTTCAACACCTTTTCCTTGATAGCGCGGACCTCCATCACGAATCTCGATGGCTTCATGTGCCCCTGTTGAGGCTCCTGAAGGAACAAGAGCGCGTCCAAAAGCTCCATCCTCCAAATGAACATCAACCTCTACTGTTGGATTCCCTCGACTATCAAGAACTTCACGTCCAATGATATCAACAATTATCGTCATGTGCTTTTCCTATCCAACAAAAATCTCACTTCATCTTAATGCAATGAGGATGAAACATTTTCTTTATTCAATTCATTTTTTTCGACAGATAATCAAATTCCATTAAAGTCTCAAGCAATCTTTGGAGATGATCAATTTTAATCATATTCGGCCCATCAGAAGGTGCATTATCAGGATCTTGATGCGTTTCTAAGAAAACACCTGCCACCCCAACAGAAACAGCTGCACGCGCCAAAACTTCCACAAATTGGCGCTGTCCCCCAGAGGAATCACCTTGACCACCAGGTTCTTGAACAGAATGCGTCGCATCAAAAATAACAGGCGCCCCAAATGAACGCAAAATAGGCAATGAACGCATATCAGAAATAAGTCGGTTATAACCAAATGATGTTCCTCGTTCGCAAAGCATAACATTAGAGTTCCCGTTTTGCGTAACCTTTCTTAAAACATTCTCCATATCCCACGGCGCCAAAAATTGACCTTTTTTAATATTAATAATACGCCCTGTTTTTGCTGCTGCCACCAAGAGATTCGTTTGACGACATAAAAAAGCTGGTATTTGTAAAACATCAACCGTGGAGGCAACAATCGCGCAGTGCTCTTCTGTATGCACATCTGTCAATATTGGACAACCAAATTCCTTCTTCAGATCAGAAAAAATAGCCATTGCTTTTTCAAGACCAATACCACGTGCTGCATTCAAGGACGTTCTGTTGGCTTTATCGTAACTGGATTTATAAACAAATCCAATGCCAACCTGATCTGCAATCGTCTTAATCCTGCCAGCCATTTCAAAAGCATGATCACGACTTTCCATCTGGCACGGTCCTGCAATCAATGAAAGAGGAGATTCATTTGAAAAAGCAACATTTTTTACCTTCACAACAGCATTTGGTTTCGACATTTTATCCCTCAAAAAAGCAAATAACCCAAATTATACATTAAACCAATCTACTCTGTTCCACAGCGGCTTCAATGAAAGAAGAAAAAAGTGGATGCGGATTAAATGGGCGTGATTTTAACTCTGGATGATACTGAACACCAATGAACCAAGGGTGATCTGCATATTCTATTGTTTCTGGTAAAACACCATCAGGCGACATACCAGAAAAAATTAAACCACATTTTTCCAACATATCTTTGTAATCAGTATTGACTTCATAACGATGACGATGCCGCTCGCAAATCTTTGTTGTTCCATAAATTTTTGCTATATGGCTGCCTTCCTCTAGTTTGGCTACAAAAGCACCAAGACGCATCGATCCACCAAGATTTCCACATTTTGTACGCGTCTCAAGAACATCCCCTTTCAGCCATTCTGTCATGAGGCCCACAATCGGATTTTGAGTCTCATAAAACTCACTTGATGAAGCACTCTCAATATGTGCAATATTGCGTGCAGCCTCTATACAGGCCAATTGCATACCAAGACAAATCCCTAGAAACGGAATTTTACGTTCACGTGCAAATTGAATCGCTTGAATTTTACCTTCTGTGCCACGCGATCCAAAAGCACCAGGAACCAAAATGCCATGAACTTTTTGCAGATAAGAAGCAGGATCTTCTCTTTCAAAAAGCTCTGAATCAATCCACTCAATATTAACCTTTACTTTATTGGCTAAACCACCATGTGCAATTGCTTCGATAAGAGATTTATAAGCATCCTTCAGTCCGGTATATTTCCCAACAACAGCAATTGTAACCTCCCCTTCGGGATGATGAATTCGATGGGAAATATCTTTCCAACGATCCATTTGGGGCTCACGCTCAGGATTTATTCCAAAAGCAGAAAGAACTTCTGAATCTAGTCCCTCTTTATGATATGCTATGGGCACATCATAAATTGTTGGCATATCCAATGCCTGAATCACAGCACTTGGACGCACATTACAAAAAAGTGATAATTTTCCCCGCTCTGTTTCCGGAATAGGCCTATCTGCGCGCACCAGCAAAATATCAGGAGAAATACCAATTGATTGTAATTCCTTGACGGAATGTTGTGTTGGTTTCGTCTTTAATTCACCAGCCGAATGAATATAAGGCATTAAGGTCAGATGCACATAAACAGCACTTTGCTTTGGTAATTCATTATGAATCTGACGAATCGCTTCAAGAAAAGGCATTGCCTCAATGTCACCAACTGTTCCGCCTATTTCACACAAAACAAAATCAAACTCGTCATTTCCTTTAGTTATGAATCTCTTAATTTCATCGGTAACATGAGGAATAACTTGAACTGTAGCGCCTAAATAATCACCACGTCGTTCTCGCTCAATAATATTTTGATAAATACGCCCCGTCGTAATATTATCTTGGCTATTCGCAGAACGCCCGGTAAAACGTTCATAATGACCAAGATCAAGATCCGTTTCTGCACCATCATCGGTGACAAACACCTCACCATGTTGGTAGGGTGACATCGTACCTGGATCAACATTCAAATAAGGGTCAAGTTTGCGAAGCCGTACGCGATAGCCACGAGCTTGCAATAATGCAGCTAACGCCGCAGCTGCGATGCCTTTTCCAAGAGAAGAAACCACACCACCAGTAATAAAAACATAACGTGCCATGGGATTACGATGATAAGTCGTTTATAATGATTTTTCCAGAAAAAAATGCAAAAAGAAACAATTTTTCTTTTCCAAAATAAAAAAGGTGTAAAAAACACCTTTTTCAAATCTATACTTTCTTAAAAAACTATTTTGCATCACTCTCTGGCACTGGATTTTCAAGGGCGGGTGGAACTGGGTTTTCAATTTCAAAATCCGTAGCCTTATCTTGATCTTGAGGTGGAACATCTCCTAATTGCTCAAGAATAGAAGGTTGCGCCCCACTCTCTGATCGTGGCGTTGATTCTAAAGCCCCTTTCTCTGTCGTTTGTTTTGAATTCACTGGAACACGCTTGAGAATATCAGAACTGGAGTTCGATATACTCCCTACCACGGTAAGTCCAATAGACACAGCAAAAAAACAACATGCTAAGATAGCCGTAAAACGGGTTAACGGATTTTTGGTCCCACGTGTTTTCATTAATCCTGAACCGCTGCTCACACCAAGCCCGCCACCTTCTGAAGGCTGAATTAATATAACACCGATCAAAGTAATAACAATCAAAAAATGGATAACGATAAGTACTGTTTGCATAAACCCTGCTCTTCAAATAGATATTCACGGCTATTTACACATAAATAACACATAATCCAAGGGGGAACCAAGATTCTTCTGTTACAATTTGTGACAAACATCACAAATTGTTAAAAAATCGACTGCTTTTAAACTTGCCCCTCCTATCAAAGCACCATTAACATGCTCCGTTCTCAAAAGCTCAAATGCATTGGATGGCTTGACTGAACCACCATAAAGCAGTCGCATCTTGTTTCCTTCATCGCCAAAACGAGAACGTATTTTGTCACGAATAAAACTGTGTACCTCTGCAATATCTGCTGAAGTAGCCGTATTTCCAGTCCCTATAGCCCATATAGGCTCATAAGCAATAATGATATTTTGTGCTGTTGCACCATCTGGTAAAGATCTCTCAAGCTGCCGTGTGAGCACATCCAATACGCTCTTGTTTTTACGCTCCTCCAATGTTTCACCAATACAAACAAGCGCAACAAGATCTGCCCGCCACGCCGCCTGCACTTTAGCACAAACAAGCACATCACTCTCCTGATAAATTATGCGACGTTCTGAATGCCCAACAATCACATGGCTAGCTCCTGCTTCTTTCAGCATAAAAGCTGAAATATCTCCCGTATAAGGACCATAATCATCAAAATGGCAATCTTGCCCCCCTAAGAGAAGAGATTCCTCACCAAGTGTATCAAAAGCACGCGATAAAAGTGTTGCTGGAACACAAATAAGTGCTTCAAAAAAACGGTCTAAATCCGAGCGAATACCAAAAGCAATTTCATGCAACTCTCCCAATGATTCACCTGTTCCATTCATTTTCCAATTTCCAGCGATAAAAGGCCGAATATTTGGAGACATATCTTCACCTCAAAAATGATCCATCATATTGTTTATCTTTAGCTATCAAATTATAAAATGAAAGCAAGTCTTTAAACTTGCATCTTTCGTATCTTTATTGCAAATTCTGTTACTGTTTTGATGATAACTCATGATAAAAAATGGAATTAAACGATGCTTGACATCATAAGAAATGCCACAAACTCTTGGATTTCCAGGATTTTTCTTGCTATTTTACTCTTATGCTTCATCCTTTTATGGGGAATCCCACAATTACATACAAAAAGTGAAAGAGATCTGATTACTTCTGGAAAATCGACTATCACTGTCGATAATTATCGTCTCGCACTCGCTGATCAAAGCACACGTTTAGCATTTGCCTCTCACCTTGGACGGATGTTCACAACAAATGAAATCCAGCAATACAGAATTCCCGCCTTTGTTTTCAATCAGTTACAACAAAATGTTTTATTTGATGAACAAGCACGTAAAATGAAAATTGGCCTCTCAAAAGATACAATAGCGCGTCTTCTTGGGACTGATCATATTTTTCAAATGAATGGCACTTTTGATCAAAATTTATTTCGCAACTATCTTCAGTATTTACGTGTTAACGAAAATAATTTCCTGCATTATTACACCCAAAAACAGAAGCGTCACCAGCTCATTTCAGCTTCACTATCCGGAATGAAAGCACCAGACCTCTTTTATAAAGCACTCGCTCTTTATCAACAAGAAACACGCATTGCTGATTATCTCGTTATTGATCTAAAAGAGAAGAAAACAATTCCCGACCCCGATCAAGAAGTATTACAGAAATGGTTTGAAACGCATCACAATGAATTTCGGACTCCTGAATACCGTACCGTCTCTTTATTATCTATGACAGTAAAAGATATTATAAAACCCAATGATATCTCAGTTGATGAGGCTAAAGCTTATTATACCCAAAATACTTTGCGTTTTGTAACTCCTGAAAAACGTACTATTGAAGAGCTACGCTTCCCTACACGCGAAGCTGCTGATCATGCAGCAAAAAAAATAGCAGATGGATTAAATTTTGATGAACTGGTTAAAGCTGAAAAAAAGACTCTTGATGACATCAAAAAAGGGCCTTTCATAGAAAGTGAACTTCCTAATCATCTTGCCTCTGAGATTTTTGAACTTAAACAAGGGCAAATCAGTCATGTGATCAATGATTTACAAGGTCCTGTTATCGTTCGTGTAACCCATATTGAACCTTCAACCTCCATTCCTTTTGAAAAGGTAGAAGCAGATATTCGCCAAACACTTGCAAAAAATCGTGCTATGGATGAGATCCGTAACGATTATACAGCAATTGAAAATGCACGTTTTGAGGGCGCTTCTCTCAAAGAAATCGCTGATCAGTATAAATTATCTCTGCGTACAATCACTATTGATAACACAGGAAAAACAATTGAAGGAATGATACTCACGGATTTACCTCAGAAGGATATTTTGCTCAATGCACTTTATCAAGCAAAGGAAGAGGTTGATCTTGATCCACTCTTTCTTCAGCAAGGTGGATATATTTGGTATAAAGTAGACAAAATTATTCCTGCTCGTGATAAAACACTTGAAGAAGCCAAGCAAGATGTACTTTCTCAGTGGAAAAATGAAGAAACCCAACGCCTTCTTGATGAAAAAGCCAAAGATATTCTCAAACAACTTCATGAAGGAAAAAGTCTTGTTTCCCTCGCCCATGCTCTTGGTATCACAAAACAAACAACACAGGCTTTACGGCGCCAAGATTCATCTGAAGTTCTCGGAACTGAAGGTATGAAAGCATTATTTTCTCATCCTAAAAATCATTATGGTATAGTCAAAAGCCCAGTTGCAACAAACCGCATCATTTATCAAATAAAAACCATAACCGTGCCTAACGATATCACTTCTCATACTCTTTCGCCTGATATCCGTACCAATATAGATATGATGATAAGAGAAGATCTAAAATTAGAAATGCTGCAAGTGGCTCATAAAGAACACCCTTTAGAAATTAATAGCACTCTTTATAATCAAATCGTCAACACTCTTCAGTAAACAATGTTGTAAATGCGTTGTGCTCTTTAGATGATAAAATCGTCATAAAAGTTTCTTTTACGATTAAAAAATAAATGAGACTTCTTTTTTGTTCACATCAAAGTGAACAACAGCTGTATAAACAATAATATTTTCTGCAAACTTACGAGTTTGCAGAAAATAATAAGATGTGATTGAAAGAAGTATATAAAATAAGGTAACCTGTATAAACGGCCCTAACCTCTATGATGTTATCATCACAAACAGCAATGATGTATCATTCTATAAGTCTATACAGGAAACATTTATCTCAAAATTCAGATTTTTCTATAACCATTAGAAGTAGACTTTTCTTAATAAAGAGAGGAGTTATATTTTATAAATGATTATGTAACATTGATCTGTTAAAACAGTGAACATAAAAACCAATACCATCAGAAATAAGCAAGGTATTTTGCAGATTTATTCGGTGTATTGTGTTCTCTCAATCAAAGTCACTCAAAACTCTTGAGCAAGTGCGCGCTCTCTCTGCAATGGATTTTTTTGTATATCTTGTTTACCTTTTACTAAGAAGCGCACATAAGATTACGAATACAAAGCACTCAATAATAAAATGCATCATCAATAAAGAAAATATACGACGCCATTTATCTTATGAGAATGATTTCTTACGACTCTAAGTCCGGTATCATCAACACATAAGCAATATTTGTCAAATAAAAAGAAGAATTGGGATTCATAACATTCCATTGCCTCCAACAGATGTATCTGTGTTTTCGTTTCTTATAATACTCTTTTATCCTATCTTTGGAAGATGACCGCTTATTGCTGCTCTTGTTATCAACCAATAGCGATGAAGCAATGATAAGGTTGCGCTTTCTTGAAAAACGATTGCTCCCAACTGTACTGCTTTTTGAAGAGATGCAGGTATAACTGCCAATGGAAGAAATGCTGGTTTCAGCGTTTTAGGTATCGTCATGTAGTGCTCATAAAACTTGCTATAATGATCTTGCGATAACGCTACCATCACTTCAATAATATTGCATTTTTGTTTGTCATTCACACGATTGGTCTCTAACTCTTCCCTACCTACTCCTACAGTCTTGAGCATATCATCAGGCAAATAATATTGGTATCGTGATTGTATGAATGATAAAAGACGCAACACACCGCTTAACCCTTGAGCAATTCCTCCATCTTTATAAATATCTGTAAAATCTTTTGCAGTATCAGGATCTAATATCTGGCACGAAAGCTGTAAAACTATACTCGCTGTCTCTCTACAGTAAACTTTAAGATCATGAAGCGTTGCAGTTGGATTGTGATAAAGATCTGAAATCTGTGCATTACAATAACGTAAAAAGCTTTCTCTAGGTAAATTAAACCGCTGCATTGCTGTAAATAAATCACTTAAAATCGGATTATTTATACCATCTTGTATTTTACCACTCGCGATAGTATCATACCACCAACGTAATCGTATCTCGCCAATAAGTGGGTCGTGTACAGTTTCACGAATACGCGCAATCTCTACATTAAAAGCGTAAAGTGCAGCCAATGCTCTGCGCTTTTTTTTAGGTGCGAATAAAACTGATATATAGCGATCACGATCTGCAACACGTAAAATATCAAAACAATAAGGAAGAGAGTGTATCATTCTACAATACCTATGGGGTTCCCTTTTAGCGCTTCATCTTCTCTTTTTCTGCACATTTAAAAATGGGTGATGAACCAACATAGCTGGAATAACATTTTCAAACCTATTCTCATCCTCTTACAAATATTATAATTTAATGCTTATTTTCTAGGTGCATTTTATGCACACCAATATACGAAAACATTATACTTCTAAAAAACCATCTTTAAACTATAGTATAAGTACTTAATCGTGAAGGCTTATAAATGAATAAATAGTTATAAAAGTTTATTGTTCACACACATATTTCTACTAAAATGAACAGTGATTATCTTGAAATGCGTGGAGTTACATGCGTCAAATTTTATTCATACAATATTTTTATATATTCATAAGGAAAGCTGTTTGCTTTTTAAAGTCACCATGCCCAATAAACGTGTACTATAACGTTATGAAGAAACGAAGTAAAATACTGATGCGTTCTTTCATGATTTAAAAGTCCAATATACTGCTACCTGTTTGTTCAGAGTAACTCAAACACAATGTACACAAAATAAAAAACGCGGCAAAAGATAAATACTCTTCAAACGTTATCAAACTTGTTGATCACAAAAAGGCTGTCACTGAAACATTATCGCATCCACCTTCTAAATATTAGACTGGGAACTGGGAACTGGGAACTGGGAACTGGGAACTGGGAACTGTAATGCTCACATTAAAGAATGCAAAACCTTTTAAGACTTATTTTCATTATTTCCTCTCTTTTCATTTAACAGAATTTCATTCCTTCTTATAACTCTTCTCTTATATCTTCCACTATGTAGCCCTCAAAAAAAAATCTCATACCAACTGCTTTCAATAAGTTACTTTTTTGAGTATACTCCTAGCATCCCCATATTAAACTTTCCCCTACCACTAGCCGGTATTTTATTATATTGAAATTCATGTGATTAACAAAAGCCTGTTTGCGGCAAAACACCTTCATAATCGTAATTATGAGACCATGTTTGCATTTTCTGCATATGGTATAATGTGATAATATCGCTCCCAATCCTATAATAGCTTTCAATATATAGAGATTTCTTTATTATCTCCTTCTCAATTTCTGTTTCTTTCTAATCTGCAAGCCGGTGATTATATCTGTCAACTCCAATGCTATGACAGCTTTTACATTAAGATCATTCACAAAAGGCGTTTATTCTTTTCTTCAATGTTTTTACCCACACACTGAGCCTTCTTTTTAAAATATAAAAAATAATTTTGATTATTGTATCATAAGAGAAGAAATGAAAAAAAGTACTTCGTTTGAAGCTCGCTTTCAATATGAAAAACAATAAACTATGATTATAAATCAATATCTTATCTTAAAAAAACAACATATGATATCGCTTTAGAAGTGAAAGACTTTAAATGACAAAGTCTCGTTTAATTCACAAAGTATAAAAAATTCATTTTAACATGACGGAAACAAAATTTGTTAGCAAAAATCAAATAAAAAAGAGCCGTCTTGTGATTGACAACAACAATATCACCAATGAAAAATATTCCTCTTGAAATCCAAGGTATCTTATGAGAAGCAAATCTGATCTTGATGATGTATATTTGTATCAAGTACCGTTATGCCATAACATCCCCTTTTAGATAAAAACAAAGACAAAAACTTACAGCGGTGAATGAAATACTTTCTGCTCCCTAAGCTATGAATTTAAAATATTTTTTAGCAAAATCATTAAACAAGCAGTAATTATTCCAAAGTTACTATTGCCATACAAGATCGTCATGAAACTCCATCTTTCCAGAAAATTATGGAATTTCTTTAAGACGATTGATCAAAAGAATCGCTAGAGAATAAAAAGCCCTCAAAATTAAAAACATAGATAAAATTCAATAGCACCTAATGGCCATTCAATTTTCCTCGTTTTAATGAGGAGATTCATTTCATTAAATGATCCATCATTCTACCGCAAATAATAATGCAGCAACTGCACGATCTTCAGCAAGCAAAACATTAAATGTCCGCACTGCAGCTCCCGTACTCATTGTATCTGATGAAATACGCTTTTCCCCTAAAAGCACCCGTAACTCTTCGGGTAATCGCAATAATTCAACACCAGTACCTATTAACAAAACCTCAATCTCAGATGATTCTGCTAAAATACGAGACATATCCTCTTTCGTGGGAATAGGCCTTACCATATCGATACCATAAATACCTGATGGTACACAAATAATAGAACCTCTATGTGACATATCAGCAAAACGAAAACCGCCATTTCCATAAGCATCAATCGGTGCACGCCTTGGAAAATGTGCCTCTCGAACTTGAATTGCATGGAACATAAATTAAGTATCCTTCATTTTAAATTCAATTGCGTTTTTTCTCCATCGATCAAAATCAGCAAAAAACAGTCACAAGCATTGGTATCTCAATAATAACCCACATAGCAATATTAACTACAACTCTTTTCATACAAGAATATCACTCTAAAACACAATAAGCACTCAATAAAAGTTATCTGAGATATTATGAATAAAATGCAATCTCATACTCTCGTCCATTGAATTAACGAACTCTGCCTATTCTCTAAAAACAAGAAACCTCTCTTATACAAAACAAACAGACAACCATCACCCCCTATGGAAATAACTGTTCTTTAATTCTATAAAAACAAAATGATCACGTCCGTTCATCAACTCTCACACCATTCATACAGTGAAATAACTTTTATCCCCCCTTTGTATATAACTCATTATAAAAGGACATAATAAAACCGTAATTATAGCTTAAGATTGGCTCTTTTTTGATGTCTCTTCATTCCTCTTTAGAGGCACTCACATTTTTTTCTGTTGTGGTTTTAGACTTCGACTTCTGCACTGCTTTTGTTTTAACTACTGGTTTTGACTTCTTTTCTGCAACGGGTTCGCCTTTAACACGAACCTCAGACAATGTTGAACGGATAATGCGAATACGCATACCTTCACAAATTTCAACCTCTAATTCACCGCTTTCATCGTAAACTTTCGTCACCTTACCGATAACACCACCGCCTGTAATAACAGTATCACCACGACGCACAGCATTAAGCATTTCCTGACGTTTTTTCATTTGTGCGCGCTGTGGACGAATGATAAAAAAATACATAATTGCAAAAATCAGAATGAATGGGACAAAATTAACAAGTGAGAACCCATTAGAAACACCGCCTGCAGCTTGAGCATAAGCGTTCGTATTAAACATTTTAATCTCCTATAGACTAAACTTCAAATATTTCACTCTACTTCAATAAATTTTCAGCTCAAAAAATCCCATAGAACCACTTATACAAAGTGATAGCTACACACTGTACTCATAATTTTATAAGAAAGGTAATAAACCTCCTTAAGAGCGAGAAAGCAACAAGAAAGAACGCAGAAAATAGATCCATTTCTTCTCTGATATAGCATAAATATGAGCACTCTCACACATCGGAAAATAAATAATACAAAACAATTTTCTTCCTTCTCATAAAGCCAAACTCATCACACTCACTCAAAGAAGTGATTTTTTTTTGCTGAATACCATTTGATTTTAATGACATTATTTGTTTTTTTGAAAAATACACTATAGATTTTTAAAATAAAGGCATCATAAACTAGTTTTCTAAATATTTAATAGGATCAACAGGGAGTGAATTTTTACGCACCTCAAAATAAACGCGTGGAGTATTCACATTTCCTGAAATACCAGATTTAGCAATCTCATCACCACGTCGCACTCTCTGCCCTTTGTTTACAACAAGCTTACTATTACATCCATAAATAGTAATAATATTGTTTTCATGTCGAATCATCACAACATTACCGAGCTCTTTTAACCCATCACTCGCATAGATAACCACACCATTTTCTGCCGCCTTTACCGATGACCCTTCAGGCACAGCAATATCTATTCCTCTATTCGTTGTTATCCCTTGTTTTTGACCAAATTGACTTAATAAACGCCCTCGCACTGGCCAACGCATCTTAGAAATACCCGTAGCTTGTGGAAGAATACCATTATCTGTATTTGTAATAATACCTGACGAATCAGTTCTATGATTCGACTGTATCATCTGTCTGGAAGAGTTTTTTTCAATATTTTGCTTATTTGTTTTTGCAGAAGGTGTGCTTGTTACAGGAGCTTTATAGATAGGTTTAACCTTATGCCTTACGGAAGATGTAGCTTGAGATTGGAGGGAAGATTCTGCCGTTGAGGCCACTAAATGACCACTATAGAGGCTCGAAGAAGCTACTGTACGCCTATTTGGGACCATAAGGACCTGACCAATATAAATGGAATCGTTACCTATATTATTTGCTAATTTTAATGCCTCAACACTTATTCCTATTTGCCGTGCAATACTTAACAGCGTATCCCCACTCTGCACAATGTAAGAATTTTTCTGGAGAACAGGAGAGTTATCCATTTGTGAGCGAGAAAGTGTTCCAAGATTCCTTGGTGGTGCCCCCATAATTCGACTATCAGTAGCAAACATCTCATTTTGTCGTGAAGAGTTATACGAAGCATTATCATCAATCCATGAATCATCACTGGGCTCCACAGGTGGCAATTCAGTGCTTTCTATCACACCACCATACGATAACATTTGTGGATCTGTAGCCATAGGCATATTCGACCGTGTAGAAACCGAACGATTAGGAAAAATATGGGAAAAACGTTGCGTACCAGAACTACAGCCCGCCAAAACCGTAACCACCACTAAAAAAGCCACTCTCTGAAAATAACACAGAAAGAAACTACCCAAAACTTTTAAATACATAGTTTTGCCCACTTACCAATACTCAATTCACCCTATTAAAACTTTTTAATATTACTTAAGGGTTAAAATACCACATTACACGAAATATAATTTTTTGTTTTCTTTATATATATTAGAAGTTTGGGATTTCTAAGTTTACGTTTGGGAATAGGATTTTGAATACTATACTCCGTAACCACATTTTGGCTACTCGTTTTAGAGGAAAAGAATCATAGACCCTAGCCCTTACTGACCCATATTTTTAAGTGCAAAAAACATTCTCTAACGCGCCAAGCATACGCGGCTAAATAAGTCACAACTGTTAGAATCACAAAGACTATTGTGAATTAACAGCTCTTTTCGAGGAGCTTTTTTTGCCATACCTGCCATCCAAACTGTCTCAACTTCTAAAAAGTCAAAATCCTTAAAGATATCTCGCACCGCATCACAATCATTCAGGCTTAAAACAAACTTGCCTCGCAGCCCATTGAGAACTTTTGCCATATGGACAAAATCCTCTTC
>NZ_CALW02000043.1 GCF_000312565.1 Bartonella rattaustraliani AUST/NH4 | reverse complement strand
CGCTAGATTATCGTTATAAATCAATACGTTGCCATGGATAGAGGACTTACCAATGCTATGGCAGATCACTTTGGGCAATATATGCAAAATATGACACAAGCCAATGCGGTTCTTGGGGATCTGAATAAGTACCGGTTGGGAATGGTAGGGAATTTATTGCCCGCTTACAATAATGCTTATTCGAATGCCTTGCAGGGATCATCACTGCTTGATGATTACAATCAACGCCTTATTGATGCTGATCGTGAACGCTGGCTTGAGCAAGATAACAGTGGTTGGAATAGGCTGAATATGTTGATGAATGCAGCGCGTGGCTTTGCAGGCAATTATGGTCAGACAATGAATAAGAGTATAGCCTCCCTGATGCCAGGCAATGATCCATGGAGGAATGCACTGATTATAGGTGGTCTGGCACTTGAGGGAGCAAAGAATATTCCGTTTAAATGGTAGGTGATCAGTAGGCGCCGCCGCGGCAGCAGCAGGAGAATCTGCACTAAGCGAGTTCTTAAGAAGAAATCATAGAAGTAACCTGCGTGCATTTTTAGATATAAATTAAGTATATAGGAAAGGAAAAAGCCGTGACTTTTATTGACGCACCTTTTGGTCGACTGAGCCCGCAGGGATACTTGCAAGATAGGACGGAATATCCATTACCGGTACCACGGACGTGGTCTCGATTGCTGGAGGAAAGAGAGCGCAAAAAGCGCGAATAATT
Source organism: Bartonella rattaustraliani AUST/NH4 (assembly GCF_000312565.1). GTDB lineage: Bacteria > Pseudomonadota > Alphaproteobacteria > Rhizobiales > Rhizobiaceae > Bartonella > Bartonella rattaustraliani. Next base: position 2,138 of record NZ_CALW02000043.1, on the reverse strand, counting down.
GTATGGGCGTAAGATATTAGGAGGGGTTATTCCGAAACTTGGTGAGAGACCTATTGATAAAAGAGATATGTTGCAGAAATTAATGCAGCAATATAAAGGTCCTCCTGCTATCAGTGTTATTCCTCATCCTAATTTAGCTTCCATGGGATCTTTTTTTCCTGCTGATTCAGCTACTATTGATCCTAATGCTGTGTATCGTGAAGAAGAAAAGTCACCTTACACCGTTCCTGGAGTGGAAATGCCTCTTGGTTTAGAAAATCTTGCACCACTGCCAAATTTACTAGAGGTTGATCCACAAAGTATTAAACCGAAGGTAGATACAACCTCAATATCACAGCCACCAGTCTCGGGGCAGGTACAGCCACCGGTAGATAATCGCAGTGGTTTTGAGAAATTTGTACAATCAGATTTTTATAAAAGTCTTCAAGATCTTGTTTCTGGTATGGCAGCAGCACCAGCAGGTGGTTCAGGGTGGGATACTCTTGCACATGGTGTTACGAAGCTTAGTGAAGGGAATAAACAAAGAGAACAAGTTAATCAAACCGTCGAGTATCTGAAGTCTAAAGGATACGGTGAAGAAGAAGCGCGGTTTATGGCAAGTAACCCTAAAATGCTTAGTGCTATTTTAACAGGTTCGAATAGTCCACAATTGCTTCCTGGGTTTGAGTGGTATGATAATCCGGAGACTCGTCAACGGGAAATGAGACCTATTAAAGGATCACCACAAGAGCTTGAGTATAATAAGAAAAAGAGAGAAGAACAAGAATATCAGTTCAACAAGCAGAAAAATATCGCAGTTACAGATGTGCAGCTCACAATTGGAATGAATGCTATTAATAACGCTATTCATCTCATAAAAGACAAGTTGTTTTCGACGGGGCTTCCAGGGCATCTTACGCGTGGGATTGGAGGAAGTCCTGCATATGACTTGGACCAAGAATTTCAAACGATTAAAGGTGGCGCTCTCAAGAATGTATTCGAAAGTTTAAAATCTCTCAGTAACAATGGAGCTATAGGTGTTGGTCCTATATCGAATACAGAAAGTGAAATGCTGGTATCAACTTTTGGTGCTTTAGACACTGGTCGTTCTAAAGAAAAATTGTTGGAAACCTTAGGAATGCTTCAACAAACACTTAAAATTTTGGAGAAATTTAACAAGCAACAACTGCATAATTTAGCAACAGGACAGCCTATAAATACCCCGCTAGAAATCGCTTCAGAATATTCTATTCATAATCCAATGGGCAAACAAGGTAGTGAAGATGCACCTACAATGAGTATCAAGGAAGTCACCGACAGAGATGACATCACTATATTTAGAGATCCTTCTACCAGTCTTATTATTGAAAAGGAAGAGGTTCGATGAATACTGATACGAGCATTCCTGAATATGTAACGTCCAAGAGTGGAAAACGTTATCGTTTGCGTGTTATCGATGATGCCTCCAATTCATCATTATCTAATAATTTTGTTGAAGGATTGCAAAATACAACAGATGATTTTTCCTTTGATGATAAAGACCTTACACCGTGGGATGTTCTTCGAAGTCATTTCATGTCTGGTTTAACAGTAGGCTATAGTGATGAGCTACAGGCGATACGTGAAGCAGGTTTTAAGGATTATTGGAGTAGCAATAAACGAGCAGAGGAGATTTATAACAAAAGAGTAGCAAAGGAACGGGCTTACCAAAAAGCCTTAGAAGAGAAATATCCATGGTGGTTGTCTACTGGTGCTTATGCGCTTGGTTCATTTATACCAACAGCAGCCTCATTTATCCCTGGGTTCCAATTTTTGAAATTAGGTTCTGCGGCATCAACCTTTGGAAGGATTGGTAAAGCTGCAGCTTTAGGAATGGGTTCTGGTGCTTTATGGGGCCGGCTCAGGGGATGGTCTTGATGACCGCCTTTTTTTGATAGCCAAACGGTTTCGGGAGGAACGTCTGTGATTTTTTGGTTTAAGAAATATTCCTTGAAGATGACAACGGCTTTAGCCGTTTTTTTTATGGCTTTATCTAGGGCGTTTTATCTCGGCAGGAAAGCAGAGCAGGATAAGCAAGTAGAGGGCGCTTTAAAGACAGCGAGAACACGGTTTGAGATTGAGAATGAAGTTAATCGAAAAGATGATAATGGCGTTCGCTC
>NZ_CALW02000044.1 GCF_000312565.1 Bartonella rattaustraliani AUST/NH4 | reverse complement strand
ACCGTCCATTGCAATGGTCAAACGATCTTTGGTTTTGGGTAAATTCACATGCATCATGCCACTGGTTGAAAGGGCAGCCCACAAACTTACAGGCTCTGGTAACAAACCAGACAGTAAAGAAAGCCCCGTTTCTATTCCCTCACAAATCACTAGGTGGCGTTCATTATCTTGGCTTAAATGCACAGCACCGCCCATAACAGACCCCAACATAGCTTTGGCTGGTTTTTGATCTGTTTTGCACCCATTGGCTTTTAAAAAGGTTCTATGGATTGCAAAGGAACCAGCGCCCTTAACAAGAGCAAGCAACGCGGGCAGTGTAATTCCCGAAGGATGAGGGCATTGATCATGAAAGCGTAAATTGGGTGACAAGGCACAAGTGATACCACGCTTGCGTAAATAAGTTTCTGCTAGGCTATCTTTTATAGTTTGGCTTTGCTTCCAAAGCTCTCTTGCTTTCTCTGCGTTCTGTTTTGCTTGTTGATCTTCAGAACAGAATTTTTTCGATAAAGAGAGGTTTTTATCAAAATATGCTTGTGTATTGACAAGACCAATGTTTTTAAGAGCTTTGATGATCTGTTTAAAAGAGCAGCCAGCATGACAATAAAGTAATAATTGACCATTATAACCATAAGTAAGAGCTAAACTAGGAGTGCTATCATCATGGGCAGGGTAATGGGCAAGTCCATAATGCCCATGCCAGACACCTGGCACAGCACGTGTTATGCCCGCGGCATGTCTATAAGAATACATTTTTTATCCTATGATCTTGCGTCACAGGACGGATTTTGCTATTCATCATGTGATAAGTAATGAAGAGCCTTGTCCGTCCTTACGTGACAAGGTTTTCTTTTATGCAGCATTATTGCTACGGTTGTTTTTTGCTTTCTCTATTACACCGTGAAGATCCGATTGTAACCAACGCGACAAAAAACCAAACTTTAAGGGTTTTGGTAAAACACCATTGGTGACATGACGGCGGAATGTTGAAACACTCATATGGAGCAATTTTGCACTTTCACGGTCTGTGAGAAGAGTGTCATTTTCGGTCATTTAAAAATCCTTTCAGAACATAAATTGCAAACAAATCATAACCACTTATTAACCATATTTCTGCAGGATTGAAAAGTAATATTATCTATAAAAAACAGTCTTTTATCATGTTTTTTTAAAATTGAATCTTGATGAATCTTAATGACAAGATATGAGAAAATAGAGAGAAAAAGTTATCCACAGGTTATGGGGTAAAATACCCCATATCTTAAGTTTGACCGGTGACATAAGCCGCCCATTTATCCATATAGACACGGCGCTGTTCTAGATAGTCAGTGCGACGATAAGCACGCTCTACTTGTCCTCCTACTGTATGGCTTAGAATGGTTTCAGCGACCTCATAGGGGGCATCGGTTGTTTCAGCGAGCCAATTGCGTAAACTAGAGCGAAAGCCATGGGGGCAGGCATCAAGACCAACACGTTTCATGTATTTTGACATGCAAGCATCTCCAAGAGGACCTCGACCGGTTGCAGAAAAGAAGAAATCATTGCGAGAAAGCAAGCGCGCTTGTTTGAGAATTTCTAATGCTTCAGATGATAAGGGCACGCGAAACTCTTTTGTTGCATCACGTCTTCCTTTCATATTTTCAGCAGGTATAGTCCATAGATCACCCTCAACCTGATCTTTATGGATATAA
>NZ_CALW02000045.1 GCF_000312565.1 Bartonella rattaustraliani AUST/NH4 | reverse complement strand
ATGATATAATGGATAATAAAGAAGAGTAGTGATAAGCTCAGTTTATCATGACTATGACATACAACCTAAGAAAAATTTTTCTTTGAATATATTTTAAAGACATCATAATCACAATAAGAGCACTTCATAATTTTCTCTTAACTGCTATAAATTTAAGAAAATAATCACTTTTTACTTACTTAATATTCTATTACTAAAATATTCTTTTAATATTGTAACTTCTTTATAAGATATATTCTGTACTTGTTTATAATATTATAAAAATAGTGTAAAATTCATTACTCATATTTTGATATATTTCATTCTCAATAAAATTTTTATGGCTATCAATTTTAAAAAATCTTTTTATAAATTATAGTGATTATAAAAAGATAATATACTTTACTCTATTTCATAATAGAGTTGAATTAAACAATATAAAATTAAAATTTAAATATTTTTATAAATAAAATACATAATGTATGATTTTTTATTCTTGACTATAAATTCATAATGAAATAATATATCATCTATGGTGCAATATATTAATGCGCATTGTGTTTATTTATATAGACCTATAAGGCACATTATGCACTTACTTACTACGTGTTCATAAAATAAAAAATATTTGAGGTAAAACTATGGTAAAAATATTTAAAGACTACACTATAAATCTTCTTGTAGCATCTACTTTTTTTCTTTCACAAGCTGTGAACGCTCATGCAAATTACACTTCTCCAACAAAAGAGATCGTTGATTCTGTCATCACACAAGTAGAGAGTGCAGCATCTACAGCAATGAATACGGCTGCCTACTATATTCCAACTCTCAATCATGGAGCAGAAAAAGGAGCTACTGCTGAAGGAAAAGTTGTGAAAGTTGTAGAACCTTTCACAATAGGAATGGGGTTCCTGTTTTTTGGATTTGCAATAAAATTCGTTGTAGACTTGGTCAGTGGTATAGTAAATATCTTTAAATAATAACCTCCACTGTAAACGTCAGTAAAATAGCTTCATTATGTGTTATTAATTATTTTAAAATACATAGTGAAGCTTCCTTATCTTGCCACAAACAGCAAATCTGCAGCGAATATTCAAAATCTTATATCTCTTCATTTATACGAAAGTAGTAAAATATTGAGGATAAGGATTATGGTAAAAGTTTTTAAAAATTATACGTTAAGTGTTTTTATTGTGCTGGCTTTTTCTTTTTCGCAAGTTGTGAATGTTAGCGCAAACTCTTTGAACAATAACTCTCAAAAAGAGGAAGTTTCTGTTTTCAGAATAGGAAGTAAAAAGGAAAAAGAAATCGATATCGTTGCTCCTTCTCTATCACATTTTACTGATGGAACAAAAAATGAAGCGGCTATTGAAGGAAAATTGGAGAAAGTACTTGAATCTATTACAATAGGAAACTTTGGTATCGGAGTGATAATTGGATATGCGTCCTGTACATTAGGTATGCTATTAGGATGGATTATAAGTAAAATTATAATGACGATTAAATCGTCTTTTGGAAATTAAAACTTCACAAAAGTCAGATCTTTTAGTGAAAAATATAAGCGATAGGCGCATTATATGTTCATTAATTATCACTGACAAATAAAATAAACTCCTAAAAGACAATAAGTTATTTCACTATTCTTGTCTGTTTCTCTGTATATTCACGGCTGCCTTTACGCCATTCACACTAAAAATAGAAAGCATTTGGGGTAGAAATTATGATAAAAATTTTAAAAAATTATATATTAAGTGTTTTTATTGCGCTGGCTTTTTCTTTTTCGCAAGTTGTGAATGTTAGTGCAAACTCTTTGAACAATAACTCTCAAAAAGAGAAAGTTTCTATTTTCGTAATAGGAAGTAAAAAGGAAAAAGAAATCGTTGCTTCTTCTGTATTAGATTTCGCTTGTGGAACAAAAAATGAAGTGGCTATTGAAAAGGGAATTGAGAAAGTAGTATTTGAGCCTATTTCACTGGGATTTTTTACTACAGTAGGAGCTTTAGGTTTTGGATTCTTGACCGGCTCTGTTGCAGCCATATTGAGCGCAATCATCGGATGGGCTATAGGTAGTCTTAAAAGCACATAATATTCTCAGGTTTTAAAATAGCATTTGAATTGCAGTCTTCTTCATATAATGAGGAAGACTGTTTTTTTGTCATTTCTATGAAGTGCCTCACTCATTAACAAGTATATTGGATAGCACAAATATCATAGTTTTTAATATGAAAACTGCATTTAAACGAGACAAAAGTGGCTCCAAAAGCACATTCTGCATACAAAATGCCATGAAATGACCTTATAAATCCTACAACATGATTCATATTATGTTATTTGAGAGCGATGAATTTTCACATAAGTTATTATAAAATTTAAATATAAATAATAACCATTGCTTTTTTACAAAAAAGCTTCTTGATAAATACTATAATGAATATTGATTGAGTATTCAGGAAACTTTATTCGTGAACAAGAAATGTAAAATATGTGAATGAATCATAGAAAAAGATTCTTGAGCATGATTGATTTTACTCAACACATTGATTTACAATAAATAATTTTCCGTACTTGACCTTAAAACATACCCCCAAATACCCGTAAGATTCTCTCATTTCAAACCACTGTATGTTGAATCAATTTTGTTCTTGGCTTTACGTCATAAGCAGGGTTGGCATATGGGTAAAATGAAAGAAGAAAGGAGGAAGAATGCCTCTCATGAACCGCCTTCATGCAAGGGTTTTCGCAGTCTCATGCGGCGCGTACATATTTAGTAAATATACCATGATCTGGTAAAGGGAATGATGGTGCAGGCTTGTACCTTCATAAACGTAAAGATGGGAGTGTGCAAATGGATTTATCGTTATACAATTCACCCACACCATCGCGAAATGGGCTTAGGAGCTCTAAGAAATACCTTTTTATGAGCATTGCTTTTTTGTCTTTCAATACCGGAAAGAGCAAATTGCGTTGTTTTTCCTCCCTTACAAAAATAAACGAACGAATTTCTCTTTATTTAATCGATAAATATTATTAAAGATATAGATGAACAACTTCACCAATTTGCCGGTAATAAACACAAGGAAAAAACTTATGAAATATATTAGCACGAGAGGTGAGGCTCCTGCTTTAGGCTTTACAGAAACTATCATAACTGGTTTGGCAAGTGATGGTGGGTTATATCTTCCAGAAAAATTTCCTCAGTTATCATTCGATTCATTACGAGCACTGCGTGGCCAATCTTATCCAACAATTGCTAAAACCATTCTTTGGCCCTTTGTGAATAATGAGATCGAATATGCTTCTTTTGAAAAGATAATTGCTGAATCTTATGCGACCTTTCATCATCCAGCAATCTGTCCATTACGACAAACTGGTCCAGATGAATTTATTCTTGAACTTTTTCATGGCCCTACTTTGGCATTTAAAGATGTCGCAATGCAGTTTCTCTCTAGACTCATTGATTACGTTCTCACTCAAAAAAAGAGACAGGCAACTATTGTTGCTGCCACATCAGGGGATACAGGTGGTGCTGCCATTCAAGCATTTTCCAAAAGAAAACACTCTGATATTTTTATTTTGTTTCCTAAAGGACGCGTCTCACCGGTTCAGCAACGACAAATGACAACCAATCAAAGCAAAAATGTTCATGCCATTGCCATTGAAGGAAATTTTGATGATTGCCAGGCCCTTGTTAAAGCAATGTTTAATGACCATGATTTTCGACAAAAAAAAGCACTTTCAGGCGTTAACTCTATAAACTGGGCGCGTATCATGGCGCAAATTGTTTATTATTTTTCATCCGCACTTTCCCTAGGTGCTCCAGATAGAGCCGTTTCATTTACTGTTCCTACGGGAAATTTCGGTGATATTTTTGCAGGTTATGTTGCTGCTCGTATGGGATTGCCTATTGCGCAACTTGTCATTGCAACCAATGATAATGATATTCTCACACGTACATTAACCAGCGGTATTTATGAAACACAACCTATCATCCACACAACATCACCCTCTATGGATATTCAAATTTCTTCTAATTTTGAACGCTTGCTATTTGACAATGGTGCGCGTGATCCAGTATGGATTCGCAATGCGATGGAAAATCTAAAAGTATCAGGATATTTTAAACTTGATGAAAAACAACTTAAGAATATTCGCTCCCTGTTTTCTGCTGGCAAAAGCAACATGACTGAAACAGCAGAAACCATTGATCGTCTTTATAAAGAAAGTGGCTATCTCGCTGACCCACATACAGCTGTTGCGCTTAAAGTCTCTCGTGAAAATAAACAACCACATGTTCCAATGATCGTTCTTGCTACTGCTCATCCTGCCAAATTTCCTGATACCGTTAAAAGTGCCTGCGGACAAAATGCCCCATGGCCCTCTTATTTTAATGATTTAATGGAACGTGAAGAACGTATTATAAGTCTTGCTAATAATGAAAAAATAGTAAAAGATTATATTTCTTTAAAATCGCGTGCATCTTATTAAATTTAGTTGCATTCATTCAAATGAGGAATATTCCAATATCCCTCTATAGGGTATTTGGTTTATTTAACGGAGTCGTAAACACATGGGTGTAGATATCAGTCGCCTTGGAAATGGTTTGACTATCGCCACACAGACAATGCAACAAATTGACAGTGTAGCACTCGGAATATGGATTAAAGTTGGCTCACGCAATGAAACCTTTCCGCAACATGGTATTGCCCATCTTCTTGAACATATGGCTTTTAAGGGGACGGAAAACCGTACAGCCTTTCAAATTGCATCCAACATTGAAGATGTTGGCGGTGAAATCAATGCCACAACCAGTACGGAAACAACAGCCTATATTGTGCGCGTACTCAAAAATGATATTCCACTTGCTATTGATATTCTTGCTGATATTTTGATGTATTCAAAATTTGATGAAGATGAATTAGAACGAGAAAAACAAGTTATTCTTCAGGAAATTGGTGCAGCGCATGATATTCCTGATGATATTGTTTTTGATCACTTTACTGAAACGGCCTTTCGTCATCAGTCTCTTGGTCGCTCTATTCTAGGAACACCAAAAACAATTAAGACATTTACATCTGGTGATCTCCATAATTTTATGACTCAACAATACAGTGCAGACCGTATGGTTGTAGTTGCAGCAGGCGCTGTAGAACACGAAAGTTTTTTAAAAGAGGTTGAAAAACGTCTTAGCACTTTTCGTTCCCATTCAACAGCACATCCCATGAACCTTGCAAATTATGTCGGTGGTGATTTTCGTGAATATCGCGATTTAATGGATACACAAGTTGTTCTCGGATTTGAAGGACGCCCCTATCACGCGCGTGATTTTTACGCGACCCAAATTCTTTCAATTGTTCTTGGCGGTGGAATGTCATCACGCCTTTTCCAAGAAGTGAGGGAGAAACGGGGATTATGCTATTCTATCTATGCTTTTCATTGGGGCTTTTCAGATACCGGACTCTTTGGCGTTCACGCTGCTACTGGACAAGAGGGATTAAAAGAATTGCTTCCTATGATCCTTGATGAACTCTCTAAAGCAAGTAAAAATATTCATCCCAATGAGCTTCACAGAGCACAAGCACAATATCGCGCTAACCTCACAATGTCACAGGAAAACCCATCTAGCCAAGCGCATCTTATTGCCCGACAAATACTTCTTTATGGTCGGCCAATTCCCATATCTGAAACAATTAAGCGCTTAGATCTTATTACGCCTACAAGATTAACGGATTTAGCACATCGACTTTTTATAAACTCTACTCCAACATTAACGGCTGTGGGACCTGTTGGTCCCCTCATGAATTTTGATGACTTAACATCTATTCTTTCGTATAAAATGAAGTCAGTTTAAATAGAGCTTTTTTCAAGCCCTGTCATCTATATTTGGAAACGTGAAAAATTACCTTTAAAAGCAGAAAAATAATAACATATATAAGTTTTATGATAAAATTTACTGTAAAAACTTTTCCTGCTAAATAAGTTTTGGAAACCTTTATGAAAAGAGATGTACAAAACTACCCAATTCTCACTTCCTATGATAAAGAATCTGATAAACGAAGATATGCCTGTGAAATTTAGAAATTCATGGTTTAAACTTATCTTACCAAAATGTTAATTTTATCAACTTCAAACTTTATTGAAACAAACAGGTATGTGGTTTATTTTTATGTAAAATTACACAGCTTTTCGAGAGAAAATGAAAGCCGCTTGCTCTGTAAAATAACTTATAAAAGGTAGATATTTTTCTTGAAAATCTAAATGAAATGAAACATTTAAAAAACTGAGAGTGGAACATTGTGAAGAGTTTGCGTAAAATCATTGACATCATTTTCATTGTAATTGTCAGTTCTTTTGTCAATCTTACGTTAGCACAAGCAATTGAGCCTGTTAAAATTTCTTCTCAGGATGCAGCTCTTGATATTTCCAAAGCAATAGAAATTTATCACACCAATAACTCTATCTTTCAAACAAGTACAGCACCAGGACCAGATGGTATTGTATGGCGTATTGAAGTGCAGGCGAAAAATGAAAATTTTTCTGGAAACTGGGCAGTGTTTTCTCTCGCAAACCCAACAGACGAACAAATTGACCGTCTCATCGTTGCCCCCCATTATCGCATGGCTCATTCAGGGTTTCTTTGGCCAGACCTTGGATCCGCACGTATCCAGTCCATAACTCCAAGTGAAGGTTTTTCTCTCGATCGTCAGCCTAGTGCAAACTCTGATATCTTTCGTATTACACTTAATCCTGGTGCCGTTGTTACATTTGTAGCCGAACTTAACTCTGCAAATCTGCCACAAATCTATTTATGGCAGCCTGAAGCCTATAAGGATGCAATCAATTCCTATACACTTTATAATGGTATTCTTCTTGGTATATCAGGTCTTTTAGCTCTCTTGTTAACTGTTCTCTTCGTTGTGCGTGGAACAGGGCTCTTTCCAGCAACAGCAGCAGTTGCTTGGGCTGTGCTCTTTTACATTGGCATAGATTTTAATTTTCTCAACAAATTCTTTGCAGTGACGTTAACATCACAACCGATCTGGCGTGCTAGTACAGAAATCGCACTTACCGCTACACTCTCCCTATTCCTTTTTACCTATCTGAGCCTTAACCGTTGGCACAATCACTTCAGTTATGGAGCAATTGCATGGACCATCGCTTTTTGTTGTCTTGGAGCATTTGCCATTTATGACCCAACCAAAGCCGCTGGAATCGCACGTCTATCATTTGGTCTTACCGCTATCGTTGGTATCATTTTAATCAGCTATTTTTCAATCCGAAGCTATGACCGCGCAATCATGCTCATTCCAACATGGTTACTCATTAGCTTCTGGTGTATTGGAGCCTATGCTTGTATCGAAGGGTATTTAAACAATGATATTATCCAGCCAGCATTAGCAGGGGGATTGGCCCTTATTATTCTGCTCATAAGTTTTACCGTCATGCAGCAAACTTTTTCCAATGATGCTTTTCATGAAGGGATATTTTCCGATCTTGAACAACAAGTGCTTGCAGCAAAGGGAGCTGGAAATATTATTTGGGACTGGAATGTTAAACGTGACCATATTGTTGTACATCCCAACATGGCGGCCCTTTTTGGTACACAAACCCATAAGCTCAATGGTCCTATGCGCAATTGGATTTCAGCCCTACACCATGAAGATCGTGAGCGCTTTCAAGCCGTGCTTGATATTATTCTTAAAAATAAAAAAGGACGTATCGATCAAACTTTTCGACTTTCTTCCGGTGGTGGCTATTATCATTGGTTTACTCTTCGTGCGCGCCCTGCTATGCAAAAAGATGGAAAAATTACACGTGTTATTGGAACAATTGTCAATATAACAAACCATAAAAAATCCGAAGAACGCTTATTGCATGATGCAATCCACGACAGCTTAACAGGCCTTCCTAATCAACAAATTTTCTTCGATAGATTACAAAGCTATACCTCTTTGGCGAAAGCAAATATCAAAATTAAACCAACTGTTTTGATGATTGACTTTGACAATTTCCGTCAAATCAATCACAAACTAGGGATCGCTGTTGGTGACACTGTATTGCTTATTATAGCGCGCCGTTTAAGCCGTCTTATTAATGTTCAAGATACTTTGTCACGTCTTTCTGCAGACCGTTTTGCAATCATTCTACTGAGTGAAACTGACACACAAAAAATTGCAGCATTCGCAAATCATCTGCACAAAACAATTTCAGCGCCTATTTCACTTACAGAAAAAACAATAACACTTTCCACATCCATTGGATTGGTCACATGGAGTGAAAATAGATCAACAGCTAAAGATATTTTAAATGATAGCGAACTTGCGATGATCCGTGCAAAACAAATGGGTGGCAACCACATTGAACCTTTTCGCCCTCATTTTCGCACGCTCGGCATTGAACACAATACCATGGGGAAGGATATTCATCATGCTATAAAACGTCATGAAATAAAAATCCTCTATCATCCTATCCTTAATTTATCAGATGGACACATTATTGGTTTTGAAACAATTGTAGAGTGGCATCATCCAAGTCATGGAAATCTCAATGTTTCTGATTTCATAAAGATCGTAGAAAATGAACAAATCGTTATGGATTTAGCACAATTCATCATCGATAATGTTGTGATTGATCTTACGAATGTACAAGAAAAATTCTCTCAACAATCTTTCTTCATTTCCATTAATTTACCAAGCACGGAAATGGTTCATCCTCGCTTCATAAGCCAATTACGTTCTGCTTTGCTTCGTCATCCACTCAGCAAAGGAATCCTGATGATAGAAATCTCTGAATTTGTCTTAAGAAAGAGTCCTGAACAATCCGCGCATTTTCTTGAACAAATTAAAGCACTGGGAATGAATCTTGCGCTCGATAATTTTGGAACAGGTTATTCATCTCTTGCCTATCTCGTGCGTTATCCATTTGACATGGTTAAATTGGATCGTTCGCTTATCTCCATCGACACTCTCAAGAAAAAGCTTGTTCTCAAGTCTATCATTAAGATGGCAACGGATCTTAATCTGCAAATTATCGCGGAAGGCGTTGAAAATGAAAAAGAAGCAATTTTCCTGCGCCAAGAAGGCTGTAAATATGTTCAAAGCACACTCGTGACGAAGCCGCTTGCCATCAAAGAATTAACGACTCTTATTCAAAATCACTTTCCTCATACAGTCAAAACATAACAGCTATGTAAAAAATAATAGAAGGAATATTGTATTCAATCAAAAAAGAGTAAAATTCTACGCATGCCCCATTTCAGAAACAAGATAAGTCGAGTTCACTCCCATGCGAATTAAACTTTCATCATATTTACGACTTAAATCGCTTTCAAAAAGAAAACTCGGTGATGTAGAGCTAATCAACCAACCATTTGTAGAGATCTCTTCTTCGAGCTGTCCGGCTTTCCACCCAGCATAACCTAATGCTATAAGTGCATGCTGAGGACCTTGTTCACAACTGATTGCTTTTAATATATCAATCGTTGCCGTAAAACAGATCTTGTCTGCAATGGAAACAGTCTCTTCACAAGCATAATCATCAGAGTGTAGAACAAAACCGCGTGAAGGATCAACAGGCCCACCATAACATACTGGAAAGTTTTTTAGTGGTTTAGAAAGTCCTTTTTTTTGCTCATTGTTTATGACACCAAGTTGAAGCAAAAGTTCTGGAAAATCAATATGATGCGATTGATTAAGAATAATTCCCATAGCACCGGCCTCAGAATGCGCACAAACATAAATAACGGAACGAATAAAGCGTTTGTCATTCACTCCTGGCATTGCTATGAGTAACCGTCCACCTAAAAAACCATTATACTGCCTCATCAATCTGTTATTCTCCATCATTTCTATGGTAAAATTCACGTTAGGTAGTACAACAGGAAAGCCCAATGAAAAAACAAATATTTACAAATTTACATAATACCGCCATTTGCCGTTATAAAAAGCTTTTCATTACTTTATGCTTAACATGCATTATTTTAGAACTATTTCATGTTTCCGTAAGAGCTGAAACAACACAAAATCTCTCTCTTTTTGCAACATCTTGGCACAAAACAGACGGTGGACGTATCCGATTAGCAACAACCCCTCCCTCTCCTTCTGGAATAAGGAACGGCATGATTGAAATTGTTCTGAAACCAGGATGGAAAACCTACTGGCGTAACCCAGGAAATTCAGGCATAGCACCGTTTTTTAACTTTAACCAACAGGTTTTTTATGAAATCTTTTATCCTACACCACAGCTTTATGAAACAGAAAATGATTGGTCATTAGGCTATAAAAATAAAGTCATATTGCCTTTTCGTATTTCTGGTTCAAACGAAAATTTAAGCGGTTCTTTAACTCTTGGATTATGTCATAAAATCTGTCTTCCGCTTACTATCGACTTTGATTTTTCTCCATCCGTTCAAAAAAACGAACGTCTCCCTTTCTCTTTGTTAAAGCAGGCTAAAGAGGTTTTACCCCATCCCCCGCATCACGCATTTAAAATAAGTGCTGAAAAAAAAATAAATACCCTTTTTGTCAAAATCCAAAATAATCATAAAGTTCTCCCTTCTTCTCTCTTTTTAGACGGAAGCGAAATGCAAATTGGGCCAGCAAAAAAGGTAGAGGAAACCGTAGAGTATACTCTCTTTAGCGCTCCACTCTACTTCATTCCAGATGGAGAAAACCACGCAATCTTTTATACAGTTTCTTTTAAAGATAATGCCTTCAGTGGAACATTTATACTCTCTACACAACCAACTTCCCTGTCTATTCCATGACAGGGTGAAATCTCGTTGTATGTAGGCTGTAATATATTGATTCTTATATCTCTTCTAAATGTACGGGATATCTAAAAAGATTTGCACGGCAATGGAGTCTAGATAAGTACTCCATAAATCACATTTGGGCTACTCATTAGAGGGAAAACTTGTAAAAAGATCATTTTGAAAAACATCCGTTCTCACGGTATTCTGTAATAGCTTTTCGTGCGAGGGCGTCTGCACGCTCATTATCAACATGCCCTGCATGCCCTTTCACCCAATGCCATCTGACAGTATGATGAGAACAGATATCTTCAAGAGCTTGCCACAATTCCATGTTTTTTACAGGTTTCTTTGAGGTCGTACGCCAATTATTTTTTTTCCAATCTTCAAGCCATGTAGAGATACCATTACGGACATAAACGGAGTCCGTATAAAGATCGACAAAACAAGGCTCTTTAAGCGCCTTTAACGCACAAATCGCTGCCATTAATTCCATTTGATTGTTTGTCGTGTATACCTCTCCACCATAAAGTTCACGTTCATGACCATTCCAACGTAAAATCGCCCCCCAGCCTCCAACCCCAGGATTTCCAGAACAAGCGCCATCTGTATAAATTTCAACGACCTTTTGCTGATTTAACATATCGTTTAAAAACCCAACTCACTTAGTGAATCTGTATTACTAAAAAAACACAGCTTGTGCCAATATTCTCGTGGATCTTTCTTAACGACAAAGCTCTCTGGTGGTGTATTAAACCAATCATAAAGACGTGTGAGTAAAAAGCGTAAAGAGGCACCACGTGCCAATAGGATCATTGCATTCAATTCCAAGGGAACCAATGGCTTTATTTTTTGATAATTTTCTAACAGTCTGCGTGCTTTGTTAAGATTATAGGAATGATTCTGTTCAAAACACCAAGCATTTAAGCAAATCGCTAAATCGTAAGCCAAAAAATCATTACAAGCAAAATAGAAGTCTATAATTCCCGAAAGACGATGATTCAAAAAAAACACGTTATCATTAAATAAATCAGCATGAATAATGCCTGTCGGTAAATTTGATGGCCAGTTTTCTTGTAAAAAAGCCAGTTCTCTCTCAATTTTTTGCCCAAACTCTTTTAACAACACATCTTTGCTTGTTTGGCAATGTTCCCACAATAACTTCCAGTCTGCAACAGAAAGAGTATTCTTACGACTCAGTGCAAAATCATATCCTGCTAAATGCAATTGCGCCAAATTAGAACCGACTTCACCACAATGATATAGGTCAGGATTCTCAACTGATACGCCTTCTAAAAACGTAATAAGAGCAGCAGGGCGTTCTGCTAATTCACCGATCATTGTCCCATCATTCTGTTCTACAACTTGAGGGCAAAGAATTCCCCGTTTCCTCAAATGTTGCATAAGTTTACAAAAGAAAGGCAAATCATCTCTTGAAATACGTTTTTCATAAAGTGTAAGGATAAACTTCCCTTCTGTTGTATATAGCATAAAATTAGAATTCTCGATTCCCTCCTCTATCCCTTTGTAGGATAAAAGCGAACCTATTGAATAACGTGTCAAAAATACCTTCAAATCATTTGGATGAATCTCTGTATGAACTGCCATTATTTTGCTTTCGTTATAGACATATGCATTTCCTGATTTTCATTTTTCAGTGCTTCAGCTTGACCATTAACAAAAGCCATGTCTTGAGAAGTTAAGGTGACATCACGCAATTCTCGACTCACTAAAAACTTTTCTGTTTCCACCACTGTTTCAGCCAATTCTATTGTAACATGATAACGCCCACGAAAAGCTGAAATGATTTCATCAATAATGATTTCTGGAGCAGACGCCCCTGCTGAAAGACTTACAACGGAAAGAGGTCCTAGACGATCAAAATCAATTTCATCAGCACGCTGCACTAAAACAGCTTGGTGAGCACCAAACCTTTCAGCAACCTCCACCAAACGCCGAGAATTGGAGGAATTTGGTGCCCCAACAATCAGAAATAAATCACTCCCCAATGCCGCAGCCTTAACAGCATCTTGTCGATTGGTCGTCGCATAACAAATTGATTCAGCAGCTGGAGCTTCTAATGTGGGAAAACGTCGTTGCAACACTTCCAGAATCCCTGCTGTATCTTCAACAGACAGTGTTGTTTGTGTTACAAATCCTAATTTATCCGGCTCATCTGGTTGATAATGTAAAGCATCTTCGATCGTTTCAATCAAGGTTACAGCCCCTTTTTCAAGCTGTCCCATTGTTCCTACTACCTCAGGATGACCAGAATGCCCAACCAATATAACATGACGGCCATGCCGTTGATGCCTTATCGCCTGTTTATGAACTTTAGAAACCAATGGACATGTTGCATCGAGATAGAACAAATTATAGCGACGCGCCTCTTCTGGTACAGATTTCGGCACACCATGGGCAGAAAATACAACAGGTTGGCTGCGGTGTTCTTCTGGTATCTCATCCAATTCTTCAACAAAAATGGCTCCACGTTGCTGTAGTCCTTCAACAACATAACGGTTGTGCACAATTTCATGACGAACATAGACTGGAGCTCCGTATTTTTTCAAAGCAAGAAGGACAATCTGAATAGCACGATCAACCCCTGCACAAAATCCACGCGGACCGCAAAGACGTATCGTTAAAGGAGGAAGCATAGACATAAATCATCCTTAATATCTATAAATTTTGCCACAGTTTTAAACAGGCTATTGTTATGCATTACAAAAGAGAAAAATTGAAAATACCACACTCTTTTGTAACACCATATAGCGTCTTCTTATAGTATTTTTTCAAGAAAAGCTCTTCTAAGCTTGTACTTTTCATGATATTCACGAATTATCGTAGATAAGATTTTTCTCTGAAAAGTCTTCTAAACAGACTTCTGAAATTCCCATCCATTGGGAGCACCTTTTTGCTAGACTGACATGCTTTCCCTTTATGCAAAAATGCCCTCTATTTTATGCAAAATGGTGTGCATTATAGAAAACTTGCTCTCAAATCGAAAGAAATCTTCAAAACAGCTGGAATAAAAAACAAAAACTGTCATAGAAACAAGAATTGTATAATGCTTATCCTTGATGATAATTTATTGTTTTGATTGTTAACTGTTTGCTAAAAAAGATAATAAAAAACTGTATAAAAATTCCAGAAAAAGAATTCCAAAAAGAGCCGCCAAATAAAATAATGAAAAGAAAAATGTTTTTCTTGCCATTAAAATGGTTTCATCATGTGTATCAGCTTTCCACAAACGGTAAGACAAACGAATAAAAAGAATACCCAAAATTGTCGAAGAGATACCATAGAATCCCCCTCCAAGACCGATAATATAAGGCCCTACTGCACATATTACCATAAGAACAGTATACAATAAGATCTGTTTTTTTGTTGAGTTTTCGCCCCGCACGTTTGGCATCATAGGAACACCCGCTGCCTCGTAATCAAGAGATGAAAACAGAGCAAGAGCCCAAAAATGCGGTGGAGTCCACATAAAAATGATTAAAAATAATAAAAAACTCTCAACACTCACTGTACCCGTTGCCGCAACCCATCCAATCATTGGTGGAAAAGCGCCAGCTGCACCGCCAATAACAATATTTTGTGGCGTTAAACGCTTGAGCCAAATTGTATAGATAACAACATAAAAGAAAATGGTGAATGCAAGAAAAAGTGCTGAAAACCAATTAACGAAAAGCCCCATAGTCAGTACAGAGAGTATAGCCAAAACCATACCAAAAATAAACGCCCTTTGAGAGCTAATTTTACCCATCGGAATGGGGCGGCTTTCGGTACGTTCCATCATCGCATCAATGTCAGCGTCATACCACATATTAAGTGCCCCTGCAGCCCCCCCACCTATTGCAATACACAAAATTGCCAAAAAACCATAAAATGGATTCACATGAACAGGTGACACCACCAATCCCACCAAAGCTGTAAACACAACCAATGACATAACACGTGGTTTTAATAATGTGATGTAATCACCAATACACGCTTTTGGTGGAATCGATTTATCACCTGCAGTCGATAATTCTTCTGAAATAGACATTCCACTCGAAAACCCTTCTTACCATTACCCATAAACAAATATCATCTCGTGTATTAGAAAATAAGCTGTTCATGTTACAGCATTTTTGAGAACATACAGGATGCTCTTCTTCATTATAGGATATTTCTAAAAACAGATAAAAATGTTTGCAACAAAAATACATTTTTCAACATACAGTCATTATTTCTCACGCTACAGACCTATCGTAAAAATATGTCATAAAGCAACGCTAAAAATCTTATCTTTTATGATAGGTTATTTTTCCACTTTTTCTTTTCTATTGTGTATACCGATTAATCTGTTTAAATAAATAATGGTTTTGTGTTATACAATTCCAGTTTGAGACTGTTTTTGCACATAGCTATGGGTAAAAATATAATGGTGGAGTAGTTAGGGTTTTCTGTGGTCTTTTATCAATTTCTAAAAAAAGCTTTCTTTATTTGTGCGATTATTTATGCATTCTATCATGTTTTTACCAATCATGCATTTGCACAGATATCCAGTACGCAAAATGTTCCCGCCCCGCAAACTTATGGGGCATGGACAAAGGTTTGTTCGTTGCCACCAGGCACACCTAATATACAATGTGAAGTTGTACAAAATGTACACATAAAAGATCGCCATGACATTACTTTGCGTGTTATGTTTTATAAACTTCCTAAAAATCAAGGTACTTTGATGCGTGTTTTTGCTCCAATCCGCGTCGAACTGCGCCCTGGTGTTGGAATTAAAATTGACGATAAAGATATGGGAAGAGTAGAATATCGCCGTTGTCTTGGTGATGATTGTGTTGCGGAAGCTATCCTTAAAGACGACGTGCTACAACGCTTTTTAAAGGGGAAAGTTGCAACCTACTTTATTTTCATCACTCCAGAACAAGCCATTGGGGGGCTTGTCGATCTCCATGGTCTTAGTGATGCCTATGCAACCCTGCCAACATAATAAAATATGTGCACATTGAACTCTTAGAATATCTTGCATACTTTATAGCTTCTCAAACAAAATCAATGGAAATTTTCTCAAAACCCACCAAAATAGGATATCCACTATGAAATCGCTGATTGATCATTTTGATATTGCTTCATCCAAAGTGCAATCACTTGTACAAGAGACGCTTCATCATGCTGATGATGGTGAACTTTACCTTGAATATACAGAAAGCGAATCTCTTTTATTTGATAATGGACAGCTTAAAAATGGCTCATTTCACCAAGATATGGGGTTTGGTATGCGCGTTGTTGCTGGAGAAGCTACTGGATATGCGCATTCTAGTGAATTATCAGTAGCTGCACTCAAACGTGCCAGTGAAGCAGCGAAAACTGTTACGTATAACAATCAAGCAGGACCTTACAGTGTGGCACCTCAAAAAACCAATAAAAAGCTTTATCAACCACATAATCCTCTTGAGACTCCATCCTTTGAAGAAAAAAGTGCGCTTTTACAAAAAATTGATGCTTATTTACGTGCCAAGAATGATAAAGTACACCAAGCGACTGTTTCTCTTTCTGGGTCGCTACAACACGTAGAAATTTTACGTGCGGATGGGCAAGTCGTTCGTGATACCCGCCCTCTTGTCAGACTTTCTATAGCTGTCGTTGCCGCCAAAGGTAATCGGCGTGAAAATGGTTTTTATGGATGTGGTGGACGGCAAGAATTTAGCCAATTCATTCATGAAGAAAATTGGAAAAAGGCTGCGGATGAAGCTTTGCGCATGGCTTTAACCAACTTAGAAGCAGAAGCGGCACCGGCAGGAACATTTGATGTTGTCTTAGCCAATGGGTGGCCCGGTGTTATGCTTCATGAAGCTGTAGGACATGGTTTAGAAGGTGATTTTAATCGTAAAAAAACATCTGCTTTTGCTGGGCTTTTAGGCCAACAAGTTGCCGCAAAAGGGGTCACAGTCGTTGATGATGGTACAATTCCTCAGTGCCGCGGCTCCCTCACCATTGATGATGAAGGAACGCCCTCAGGGTATAATGTTCTTATTGAAGATGGAAAACTTGTTGGTTTCATGCAAGATAGACTCAATGCTCGACTCATGGGAATGAATCCAACCGGAAATGGACGACGTGAATCCTATGCATACGCACCAATGCCTCGGATGACCAATACTATGATGCTCGGAGGAGACAAAACGCCTGAAGAAATTCTATCCTCACTCAAAAGCGGCATCTATGCTGTTTCATTTGGTGGAGGACAGGTTGATATTACTTCTGGAAAATTTGTCTTTGAATGTACAGAAGCTTATCGAGTAGAAAATGGTAAAATTGTCGCACCTATTAAAGGTGCAACCCTTATCGGAAATGGACCAGAAGCCATGAAACGTATTACGATGATTGGCAATGATAGCAAACTCGATAATGGTATTGGTATATGCGGAAAAGCAGGTCAAAATGTTCCTGTTGGTGTTGGGCAACCTCATTTACGCATTAATAATATGACGATTGGTGGGGTGCATTTATAAAACAACGAGCCTGCACCATTGTCCACTCTACCCGTTCTCAATGTTGCGATAACCCTTGCATTAAGGCGGATCATTAAAAGCAACATATTGATTTATAAGAATTTTCCATCGTTTCTCACCTTGAATTACAACCGCGAATATTGTAAGATTCTCTCATCTCAAACCACTTTATATTGAATCGATTTTATTCACTTAGCTTTATGTCATAAGCGGGGTTGGCATAGGGGTAAAAATGAGTGAAGGAAAGAGGAAAAACGCCTCTCATGAATCGCCTTAAGTGCCAAGGGCTGTCGCAACACCCATGCGCTGGTAAAGTGAGTGATAGTGCCGGTTTGCCCCTTCATAAGCGTGAAAATGGTGGCGCTCAATGGCTTTATCACTATACAGTTCACGGACGCCGTCGTGAAATGGGCTTAGGGGCTTTAAGACATGTCTCTTAAAACAAGACCGTAAACATACAACGTGCGTGGCATTCTGTTTTGCGTGAAGGTCGTGACCCCATTAAAGAACGTGAGAAACAAAAGTGTGAGACAATGCATAATCTTCATTATCTCAAAGACATTGCTTGAGAGACTTTTGAAAGCCGTAAAACTGAATTAAAGGATGATGATAAATCTGGATATTGGTTTTCATCTTTACAACTTCATATAGTCCCCAAATGAGGCTGTCTTTCCATTTCAGAAATTACACAAACAGATGCAATACGCTTGCCTCCACTATGACATACAAAAGAAGAAACAGCAGAGAGAGCACTCATTCGTCTTAATCTTTGTTTCCAACATGCTTCTGCATGAGGATTAGATGTTGATTTACAAGCAACAGCCAAAGCACGCACCCTCTTAGGAAGGCATTTTTTCCTCTTTTTTCTACAGTTTTACCTCTACACTACCCCTGCTAACCAAGTGAACAAAATTGATTCAGCATAAAGGGGTTTGAAATGAGAAAATTTTACAATTTTCGGGATTATGCTTCAATACAAATAACTAAATTTATCGTTATAAATTAATAGTATCATAAAATAATAAGCCGTCTGTATGATGATTACCTGTTTTCAATTCTGCCTCTGCTCTTACATGATAAAATCATTCATCACAGCTATAGAGTGCACGTTTTTTATATCCATCACTCCTCTTTCATGTACAAATAAATGTTTTTCGATTATCATTAAGCTGGTTCAAAATAAGAAATTATGATTGAGTCTGATGCGCTGATTTAATCTAGAAATAAATGAATTATTATTACTTATTGGCATTTATCATCAAGAAATCCCCAATAAATTTGATTGCAAAACTCAATTTGATTGTAAAACTCAAGGGCATTTTAAAAATTTGATTTATACTAAAGTCTCCAGCCTGCCTTTGCTTTACGTTTGCTTAAAACAGCAATAACTTCACCATGTGGTGACCATAAAAATTGATCTATCGGTATAACCTGTTCTATTGTATAATCGCCTGCAACAAGAAGAGATATATCACGTGCAAATGTAACAGGATTGCATGAAATAGCTATGACACGCAGAATTTTTGTTTTTGCGAGCTCACGCGCTTGTTCTTCTGCACCAGCACGTGGAGGATCAAAAACAACACACTCAAAACAAGCAAACTCCTTTGCAGAAAGTGGACGGCGAAAGAGGTCACGTTTTTCACAGGTCACTGTTTTCGAACCGGTTATAGAACGTGCTGCTGAATCTAAATTTGCCAACGCCGCTTGATCATTTTCTACCGCATGAACATGCACCTTTTTCGCCATACGTAAGTAAAGGTTCCTACTCCTGAAAATAAATCAACAACATTTCTTGCTTTTTTTAAATGAGTCAAAATAATATCGCCCATGATATTTTCTGCTTCAGATGTTGCTTGAAGAAACCCTCCAGCCGGAAATTTCACAGAAACACCTGCAAAGGAAATCAATGGTTTTTCTTGTTCAACTAAAACTTCACCTTCAACAGATAACCGCATAATACCGCATAAAAGAGCTGCACGTATCATTTTCTGATGCAGTGAATCATGGCGTATGACACAGCCACTAAAAGCAACATCCAAACCATTTTCAACGCATGTGACTGTAACCTGAAATCGTTTCACATGATTCTTTAGAAAAGCACAGAGTATCCTAATATCATCCAATTTAGATATAATCTCTGGTCAGCTTACTGGACACTCCTTAAGAGAAACAACCTCATGAGAAAGATAACGATTAAAACCAGCTTTATAACCTTGTGGTGTCATAAATACTGTGAGTGTTATTCGCCGGCGGCTATAAGACTTACATTTACGTAAAGGCGAAACAACAACATCAAGTCCATACTCTTTTAGTGCCTCAACAACCCGTTGTCGTTTCCATGCACGATAAGCCTCAGCATTCCAATGTTGAAATGCACATGCAACACATTGATTTATAACGATAAATCATCATTATCTAACTTGAATCATACCTCCGAATATTGTAAGATTCTCTCATCTCAAATCACTTTATGTTGAATCAATTTTATTCATTTAGCTTTATGCCATAAGCGGGGTTGGCAGATGGGTAAAAATTATTAGAGGAAAGGAGGAAAAATGCCTCTCATAAACCGCCTTCAGCAGGGGCTGTCGCAACATTGGGAGCTATATAATGATGGTGCCGGCTTGTACCTTCATAAGCGTAAAGATGGTGGCGCGCAATGGCTTTATCGTTATACAATTCACGGACGACGCGGTGAAATGGGCTTAGGTTCCCTAAGACATGTCTCTTTAAAACAAGCCCGTAAACACCCTCCACATTCTCTAAAATGCTGAAAAAGAGCCTCAATACGTTCTGGTGACTTTTCTTTTAATGCAATAACTGTCATATTTTTTCCATGAATGGCAATTTCGACGCACTCTCTTGGTAAGGTAAAAGGGACAGAAACCAAGCCATATAAGGTCTTTACAACACCACTCCCATTCACTTCAATATGATCAATTCTGATGGTGTCATTCACTCTTGTTTTTCTCCGAATAACAAATATTCCAAATTACCATCACCACCCGCAATAGGTGAAAGAATCATATCTTTTGCACTCCACCCTCTTTGCAAATTTAACCAATCAAAAAGCCTTTCAGCAGTTTCTTTTGCCATTGATGAATCTTTCAATATTCCACCCTTACCAAGATGATTGCGTCCAACCTCAAATTGAGGCTTGACCAATAAAACAGCTTGAGCTCCTTTCTCGGCTAAAGACAAAACAGGAGGCAATGCAAGTTTGAGAGAAATAAAACTGACATCTGAAACAATGAGATCAATTTTTCGTCCACCTAAATGTTCTTGTTTGAAATCTCTCACATTTAAGCCTTCTAAGAAAGTGATAGCACTGTTTTTGGATAAACGCACATCCAATTGATGATGACCAACATCAACAGCAATAACATGCGCTGCGCCACGTTCTAAAAGAACTTGTGTAAAACCACCGGTTGACGCACCAATATCAATGGCAGTCACGTTATCGGTAACAATTGGAAACGCATCAAGAGCACTAATTAACTTTAATGCCGCACGTGAAACATAATTTTGGGCCGGATCACACACGATAATCTCTGCATCATCAGAAATAATTTGCCCCGCTTTGAAAATAATTTCACCATCAACTTTAACGGTTTTGCGCATAATCGCATCACGTGCCCGTGATCGCGTCATAAAAAAGTTTTTTTCAACTAACAGAATATCGAGCCTTTTTTTAATGGCCATTTCATACTCAAATTTTCTGCACTGTCTACATTTCACGACCCAAAGCCGTAAAAACCGTCTTGACAATACCAACCGCATCAAGCCCAACACGCGAAAGGACTTTCGCTGGTGAACCATGACTGAGATATTCATCAGGAAGTTGTAATGTACGCACTTTCAAACCGCGTTCTAAAAGTCCTTCTTGTGCCAAAAATTGCAATAAGTGCGCGCCAAATCCACCTACCGCACCTTCTTCAATTGTCACCAAGATTTCATGCTCACGCGCCAAACGACGCATTAAATCCTTATCTAAAGGTTTTACAAACCGTGCATCTGCAACTGTTGTTGACAGTCCTTCTGCTGCCAACGTGTCAGCAGCAACCAACACTTCTGACATCCGAGTTCCAAAACAAACCAAAGCTATTCTATTTCCTTCACGCAGAACACGCCCTTTTCCAATTTCTAAGAGCTCACCACGCTGGGGTAAATCCATGCCAACACCTTCACCACGCGGATAACGAAAAGAAATGGGACCTTGATCATAAGCTACCGCAGTACGAACCATATGCATCAATTCAACTTCATCAGAGGGAGCCATAACAACAAATTCAGGAAGAGTAGCCAAGAAAACAATATCAAAACTCCCAGCATGTGTTGCGCCATCTGCCCCCACAAAACCTGCTCGATCAATAGCAAAACGCACAGGCAACTTTTGAATCGAGACATCATGAATAATCTGATCATAAGCACGCTGTAAAAAAGTGGAATAAATCGCAACAAAAGGCTTATACCCTTCACAAGAAAGTCCTGCTGCAAAAGTGACAGCATGCTGCTCAGCAATACCAACATCAAACATTCTTTCAGGAAATTTTTCAGCAAAGGCATCAAGACCTGTTCCCGTTGGCATTGCCGCCGTTATACTCACAATCTTATCATCATGTGTTGCTTCTTCTATTAAAGCTTTAGAAAATACTTTCGTATAAGGAAGAACATTGCTTGGTGATTTAACCTGTTTCCCTGTTATAATATCAAAACGATTCACACCATGATATTTATCAGATGATGCTTCCGCAGGTGCATACCCTTTCCCTTTACGCGTAACGACATGCACCAAGACAGGACCATTGGGATATTCACGAACATTTTTTAAAACAGGTAACAAATGCCTTAAGTTGTGACCATCTATTGGCCCAACATAATAAAAACCCAGCTCATCAAACAAGGTTCCCCCAACCAATAAACCACGCGCAAATTCTTCTGAACGACGTGCTTTATCGAGAAAAAATTTTGGCAATTTTTCGCTGAACATTTTCACCCGTTCACGCAAACTACGATAAGAAGGACGGGAGACCAACCGCGCAAGATGCGCACTCATCGCCCCTGTAGGAGGTGCAATAGACATATCATTATCATTAAGAATAACAATTAAGCGTGCATCTAAAGCACCAGCATTGTTCATTGCCTCATAAGCCATACCAGCGGACAGTGCACCATCACCAATCACAGAAATGATGTTTCGTCTTTCCTCTGCTTTCAAAGCGCTTGCCACCGCCATACCAAGACCCGCTGAAATGGAAGTGGAAGAGTGACCAGCACCAAATGGATCATACACATTTTCTGAACGCTTCGTAAAACCCGATAATCCACCCTCTTGACGCAACGTGCGAATTCTCTCTCTACGACCTGTTAAAATTTTATGCGGATAAGCTTGATGACCAACATCCCAAATAAGTCTATCCTCAGGTGTATTAAAAACATAATGCAGCGCAACAGTGAGCTCAACAACTCCAAGCCCCGCACCAAGATGACCACCTGTGACAGAAACCGCATCAATTGTTTCCATCCGCAATTCATCCGCTAACCTTACCAAATCAGATTCAGGCAATGCCCGCAAATCACGCGGGAAACAAATACGGTCAAGTAATGGCGTCAATGGCTGAGACAAAAAAGACTCCTCAATATTATCTCATAAAAAAGCAAAATGATAAGAATATACTTTGTTTATTTAGAGATTTGCATATTTTTACTCAAAAACATTTTCTCTTAGTAATGTAATGCTCTACGGCTTTTTCCATTTCTCACTTAGTTTATAAAAAAGAAAGCAATAAAATGCGTCCCCTTCATGCCATTTTACTGCATCTTCTACCTCATAATGAAACCCTCAAAAGACTGACAATTACTCAGAATCAAGAGGCTCTACACCTTCCGGCTGCCCTTCACCTGAAAATTGAATTTTCTCAACTTTCGCTTCAGCCACTTTCAAGAGTCGCTCACAATGTTTTTTAAGAGCTTCACCACGCTCATAAATATCAATGGATCGTTCTAAAGGAACATCCCCACGTTCTAAATTTTCAACAATTGCTTCAAGCTGCTTCAGTGCCTCTTCAAAACTTAAAGCCGCAACATCCTCATTTTCTACTTCTTTTTTCATACAATTCTCACAAAATATTTTTTCTGGATATATGAATTCCAAAACCTTCTAGATCCATAAAATGGCACTCTTTAGCAGCATAAACAATAACAGAACGAATTTCTAAATGTTTTAAAATTTGTGATCCTAAACCAATTTGGCGCCACTCTTCTTCACGTTCAACTGCCTGCGCATGGCTTTCTAAACCTTTTTTTACCCTATCCTGAATACCAAGAGCTGATTTTACACCAACAGACCCTTCACGCAAATAAACAAACACGCCGCGCTTTTCTTTTTTCATCATACGCTGCATGATAGCCGTAATCTCTGAAGACCGGCCAAAAACATCATTTAAAATATTTTCATGATACAAACAAACAGGAATATTTTTCCCCTCACAGATATCACCAAAAACGATTGCAATATGTTGCACTGTTTCCCAAGGAAGTTGATAACTTTGAACAACTGCTGACCCTATTGATGTTTCAATAGGCATTGCGCCAACACGCTTGACCAAGATTTCTTTACGTTGACGATAAGCAATCAAATCCGCAACCGTTATTTTATGCAGTCGATGATCTTGTGCAAATTTTGTAATCTCATCTCCATGTTTAACGCTCCCATCATCATTGACCAACTCACCGATAACACCAACTGGCGGCAAACCAACCAATTTACATAAATCAACGGCTGCCTCCGTATGCCCTGAACGCCTCAGAACGCCTTCTTCATGTGCAATCAAAGGAAAGATATGCCCTGGACGAACAAAATCATTGGGACCAGCGCTTGAATTGGCAAGATTACGCACCGCTAATGTGCGGTCATGTGCTGAAATTCCTGTTGTTATTCCATGTTTAAAATCAACGGTAACAGTAAATTGCGTACGATGCGCAGAATAATTATCCGACACCATAGGAACAAGATTAAACCGTTGCGCTTCTTCTTTTGGCATCGGGGCACAAACAATGCCCGTTGTATGACGAATGATAAACGCCATCTTTTCTTCTGTACAATGGGCCGCAGCAACTGTTAAATCGCCTTCATTTTCACGATCGTCATCATCGGTAACAATAACAATTTCACCACATTCAAAAGCCCGCAGTGCAGAAACAATCTTTTTTTCGTCATATAGCATTATTCACCTTTCAAATCACCCAACCTGACCGCGATGCCTAAGATAATGGTCAGCAATAGCACAAGCAACCATTGCTTCACCAACAGGAACAGCACGAATCCCAACACAAGGATCATGACGTCCCTTTGTTATAACTTTTACCTCATTCCCATCAATATCAATCGAACGACGAGGCGTTAAAATTGATGAAGTGGGCTTCACAGCAAAGCGTGCGATAATAGGCTGCCCAGTTGATATTCCCCCTAAGATACCACCTGCGTGATTCGATAAAAAAAGTGGGTTTCCATCCTTTCCTATCTGCATTTCATCAGCATTTTCTTCTCCCGTTAAACGGGCTGCGGCAAAACCATCACCTATTTCAACACCTTTCACCGCATTAATCGACATGAGAAATGAGGTAATGTCTTGATCAAGTTTTGCATAAATAGGTGCTCCTAAACCTGCCGGAACATTTTCTGCAACAATTTCCACAACCGCTCCAATGGAGGAACCATCCTTGCGTATTTTATCTATATAGTCGCTAAAAACCTGCACCATCTCTGCATCAGGTGTAAAAAAAGGATTG
The DNA here is from genome assembly GCF_000312565.1 of Bartonella rattaustraliani AUST/NH4. GTDB lineage: Bacteria > Pseudomonadota > Alphaproteobacteria > Rhizobiales > Rhizobiaceae > Bartonella > Bartonella rattaustraliani. The sequence goes on along the minus strand of NZ_CALW02000045.1, from coordinate 101,799 downwards.
TTATCAACCTCTGACCAATTCCAACGATCATGATTAATATGATGAGGGCCAATTGCTATTACAGCCCCTCGTACAATCAAACCAGGAACAATTTTACGCGCAAGCGCGCCTGCCGCAACACGTGCTGCCGTCTCACGTGCTGACGCACGTCCGCCACCTCTAAAATCACGAAGACCATATTTAACATCATACGTATAATCTGCATGACTAGGACGATACTGATGAGCAATAGAACCATAATCCTTAGACCGCTGATCTGTATTGCGAATGAATAGAGAAATTGGTGTTCCTGTTGTCACCAATGTTATCCCATCGTCTTGAATAAGAACTCCTGAAAGAACCTCTACCTGATCCAATTCTTTGCGCTGTGTCGTATATTTAGATTGTCCTGGTCGACGTTTATTAAGATAAGATTGGATCTCTGAAAGAGTAAACACAATTCCCGGAGGACAACCATCAATAACACAACCAAGAGCAACACCATGGCTTTCTCCCCATGTCGTTACGCGGAACAAATGACCAAATGTATTATGCGACATGAAAAATAAACCATTTCTTCGTCAAATATATGTCTATACAACCCACAAGTATACACAAAACCACACGGCATGTTTTTCTTCTAGCATAAACAGCCTCTCTCAAAATATATTGACTGTTTTAAATTCGGTCAAACCATCATTGTCGCAGACAGATTTTATCAATCAAACTTCATGCTTTAACGACAGAAATGTCTGGTGCATCAACAGCTTTCATACCTATGATATTATAACCTGAATCTACATGATGCACTTCACCTGTAACAGAACGAGACAAATTTGAAAGGAAATAAAGAGCAGAATCACCCACTTCTTCTATTGTCACCGTACGGCGTAAAGGCGCATTATACTCATTCCATTTCAAAATATAACGGAAATCACCAATACCAGAAGCAGCTAAAGTTTTGATGGGGCCGGCAGAGACCGCATTCACACGAATATTTTGGGGACCTAAATCAACAGCAAGATATTTTACGCTTGCTTCAAGAGCCGCTTTTGCAACGCCCATGACGTTATAATTGGGAACAACCTTTTCTGCACCATAATAGGTAAGTGTTAAAATCGAACCGCCACCCGACATTAATTTTTCTGCACGCTTTGCTAAAGCTGTTAAGGAGTAAACGGAAATATTCATGGTCATCATGAAATTCGATTCGCTAATATCAATATAACGACCGCTTAACTCATCTTTATCAGAAAAACCGATTGCATGAATTAAAAAATCAAGCTTACCCCATTTTTCCTCTATCGTTTTAAAAACGGCATCAATAGATACACTATCAGAAACATCACAATGACCACAAATAAACCCTTGTACTTCCGCAGCCAAAGGCTCAACACGCTTTTTCATTGCTTCACCTTGATAGGTAAAAGCGAGCTCTGCTCCTGCTGCACTCGCTGCCTTTGCTATCCCCCAAGCAATAGAGCGATTATTAGCCAACCCCAAAATTAAACCACGCTTGCCGTACAATAAACCATTCTCTTTAGTCATTAGCACTGCCCCGTTACTGTTAAAATTAATATTATTTATCTGCCCTATGGCATAGGTCAACTCTTTCTTCAAGCAATTGGTTTAAAATCAAACAAAAACTCTATTTTTATCTCATACAAAGATCCTATTGGTACGTTGTGCCTCTAACTAAACTTTTTAAAACTAACTTTTTTGCAGCTGCAAGAATTGTTCTAAAGCAGCATCTCCACCTTCTGGCAACATAATACGAATATGCACATAAAGATCATCTCTTTTGCCATTTTTTAAACGAAGTCCTTTTTCTCTCAACCGCAAAATGCGATCAGAACTTGACCAGGCAGGAATCGTTAAAACCACACGCCCTTCCAAAGTCTCCACTTCTTCCTTTGCCCCCAAAACAGCATGTTTTAAAGGAACGGGCAAATCAAGGTGGAGTGCCCTTCCTTCAACCCGCAAACGAGGATGTTTTTGAATTTGAATGGTGACCAATGCATCCCCTGTTTGTCCATAGGCTACTTTTTCGCCCTGGCCTTTTAAACGAATGGTTTGGCCATTTTCAACATAGTCTGGAAGCTTAATTTTTAACTTTTTCCCATTAGGAAAAACAACTTCCACTTTTTCAGCACCAACCAGCTGCTCCAATGTAACAGAAAGATGCGCACGAACATGAGCCCCTTGTTGAGACCTATTATCTTGCTGGAATCTGTTATATTTTGCAGAATTCGAAAAGCCCCCTCCTCCTCCAAATAAATCGCGAAAAATATCGCTTGCATCAAAACTTGCGCCGCCTGAAGAACCAAAATCAAACCCCTTCGCGCTTCCTGAAAAGGGATTATGTCTCCTGCCAAAGCTTTCATCAGCACCATAGGTTTGATACAGTGGTCTCCCTTCCATATCAATTTCACCACGGTCAAATTGTGCTTTTTTATCTTTATCACCTATAATTTCATAAGCTTGATTAATTTCAGAAAATTTTTCCTTAGCCTTCATATCACCCGTATTGTGGTCTGGGTGATATTTCTTTGCTAACTTTCTGAATGCCGATTTAATCTCTTGTGGTTTCGCGGTACGTGCCACACCCAAAATCGCGTACGGATCACGCATATTGCCCTCTTTTCAATTTTTTCATTTTCAAAATATCAACTGATCGATTGTTCAATATCTCTCACAGCTCCATTCGTTCTTTCACAGAATGCCTTATTCTTTTTATTATATGTTCATAAAGACGTTAAAATACCAGATAAAATGCGTATTTTATTTCATATAGCGTATTGCATTTTATGCTAAAAATAAAAATGATTTAAATCATATAATAGCGTTAATAGTATGTGAGGACATTGGCTTTTTGAAATAAGAAAAAACATCCTTTTATTTCCTGACAACGAAGTCAATAAAAGCTTGCACTCGTATACACTGATATTGGGAGATACTATGAGTAATAAAGAACAAACAGATGATGATTTTATGCAAATGCAAAAACCTTTTACACTTTTTGCAAAGTGGCTTGAAGAAGCAACAGTGAGTGAAATAAATGATCCGAACGCTATGGCATTAGCAACAGTGGATGAAACAGGCTTGCCTAATGTTCGTATGGTTCTCCTTAAAGATCATAGTCCTCAAGGTTTCGTCTTCTATACCAACTATGAAAGCCAAAAAGGACAAGAAATCTTAAGATCTATGAAAGCATCCTTAGGGTTTCATTGGAAATCGCTTCGCCGACAGATCAGGATTCGGGGTATTGTCGAAAAAGTTACAATTCAAGAAGCAGATGCCTATTTCCAATCGCGACCACGTGGCAGCCAGATTGGTGCGTGGGCATCCAAACAATCTCACCCCTTAGAAGATCGTTTTGTTCTCGAAAAAGCAATTGCTCAATATACAACGCATTATGCAATAGGGAATATCCCGCGCCCGCCTTATTGGTCTGGATTTCGAGTCAAACCCCTTTCTCTTGAATTCTGGCGTGATCGTCCATTTCGTTTACATGATCGTTTGCTCTTTACACGCGATTGCGTCGAGCAAAATGATTGGAAAATACAAAAACTTTATCCCTAATTTTTCAAGTTTTAAAGCATAAGAATTGATCTTCATAAATAATGAGGCGACTCTTTGCAAAGCCCAAAAGAAACTATTAATTACAGTTAAAACTGAAGAGTTCTGTTTTTTATGTACAAATTTCCAATTGCAATCCTTTTCCTCCTACACAACTGAAAAAATAGTGTCATTATAAAAAACTTTCCCACATGAAAAAGCTCACTCCATACTCCCCAAGGTATTCAGCCAACATTTAAGCAACGCATAAAACAATGAAATAATCTTGCCTCTCTCAATCCTGATCATATTAAGTGAACATGTCTCATTTGCATTAAGGGCAAAATAATGGGTTCAGATATTCTCACTCAAATCTGTTTTCACGCACCCTTAGAAATAGATAAAATCCAATACCATTACAATTTTCTATGAAAAACATCGAAAGAGAGCTCTCAAACAGCAAAAAAAATCTCAACCATAGACTGCAAACAGAACAAAATCACAGAGGATAAAAGTAATGAGAATAACAACATTCTTGGATTTTTATTTCCTTTTCTTTCAGGCATCACACGATAAATACTTATTTCAATACCTTGATTTATAACGTTTTTTTATCGTTTCTCACCTTGAATCACATCCCCGAATACCCATAAGATTCTCTCATCTCAAATCACTTCATGTTGAATCAATTTTATTCACTTGGTTTTACACCATAAGCAGGATTGGCATGTGGATAAAAATTAGTAAGAAAAGGAGGAAAAATGCCTCTCATGAATCGCCTTAAGTGCCAAGGACTGTCGCAACATCCATGCGCTGGTAAATATAATGATAGTACCGGCTTGTACCTTTATAAGCGTAAAGATGGTGGTGCTCAATGGCCTTATCGTTATACCATTTCACGGACGACCCCGTGAACATGCAACGTGGGTAGCGTTCTGTTTTACATGAGGAGCGTGCCCCCATTTCAGCACCACATACATAAAACTGATTTTATTTTTTGCTTTTCTTAAACAGCGGGATAAAGCACCATCCAGAGCCCACTACACACTAAACCCGCGAAAATCACAAAACCAATAAATGAATTTGATTTGAAAAGCTTTAGGCATTGTGCACTGTCATCTATATCAATGACCTTAATTTGAAGGAACATGTGAATACTTGCTACAAAAATCCCTAAAAAGCTGATCACTGGAACCTTTGCCAGATAAAATGCTAAACTCACGAATATGATAAAGCCACTATACAAAAATACCAACGCACGCTTGGTGCCTTTCCCAAAGAGAAGTGCCGTGGAACCTACACCAACAGTTACATCATCCTCTTTATCTTGATGTGCGTAAATTGTATCATATCCTATTGTCCACAAAATCGATCCTATATAAAGTAAAATCGGGGGCAAACTGAGATTTTCACACACAACAGCCCATCCCATTAATGCCCCCCAATTAAATGCAATGCCTAGAAAAAACTGCGGCCAGTGTGTCACGCGTTTCATAAAAGGATAAAGAGCAACCGCAATCAATGATGATATCCCTAGAAAAAAACTAAATCTGTTAAATTGTGATAAAACGCCTAAACCAACCAAACATTGTATTAAGATAAAAATTTTTGCCTGAAACCGACTCACATGCCCTGTTGGTAACGGACGAGAACGCGTTCTCTCCACCTGAGAATCAATTTTATAGTCAATAAGATCATTCCAAGTACACCCTGCACCGCGCATAGCGATAGAACCAAGAAAAAAAAGAAAAAGATACCAAAACCAATGAAAGAGCATTGATAAAAGAGGCAAGGGGTGGACTTCATAAGAAAGAAAAGCCATTGTTGTTGACCAAAAACAAGGCCACATCAACAACTGCCATCCAATAGGACGATCCCAACGCGCCAATTGAGCATAAAACCATAATGAAGGAGGAAAAAACCGGTAAACCCACTGCTTGGAGGAGGCATCCAGAACTCGTCCCTGATGCTCACACGATTGAATATGTGCAATATTTTTATTTTTTTTCATCAAATAATTTTACCTTTAGTCTTGCGATAGAAGCATTTCATTCTTATGACAAGAGAATATATTTAATTATCTTCTATGATAGGAGTAAGCAATGAACATCCTTCTTATCGGCTCAGGCGGACGAGAACATGCTTTAGCATGGAAAATAGCAGCGTCACCACTGCTTACAAAATTATATTGTGCTCCTGGAAATCCTGCAACTATGGAATTTGGTAAAAATGTCGATTTGAACATTGATAACCATCCTCTTATCATTGAATTTTGTAAAACACATTCTATTGACCTTGTGGTCGTCGGGCCAGAAGCACCACTTGTAGCAGGTATAACAGATTCTCTTAATCAGGCGCATATCTGTGTCTTTGGACCAACTCAAAAAGCTGCTCAGCTAGAAGGTTCAAAAGCTTTCACAAAAGATCTATGTTATAAGAGTGACATTCCTACTGGGACTTACCAATGCTTTAATGACGCTATGAATGCAAAAGCCTACATTCGTCAACAAGGTGTTCCCATTGTTATTAAAGCTGATGGCTTAGCAGCTGGTAAAGGCGTTACGGTTGCAACAACCATGGAAGAAGCATTCAACGCTGTTGATAACTGTTTTGAAAACGCATTTGGTGATGCAGGGAAAAAGATTGTTATAGAATCCTTTCTTGAAGGTGAAGAAGCGAGCTTCTTTTGCCTTTGTGATGGTAAGATTGCTCTTCCTTTTGGATCAGCACAAGATCACAAACGTGTGGGGGATGGTGATACTGGCGCAAATACCGGCGGCATGGGTGCCTATTCCCCAGCACCCATTATGACTGAAGAAATGGTTCATCGTACCCTTAAAGAAATTGTTGAACCTGCTCTCCAAAGCATGAGTGCAATGGGCGCGCCTTTTAAAGGCATTCTCTTCGTCGGATTAATGATCACACAAAAAGGACCTGAACTCATCGAATTTAACGTGCGATTCGGCGATCCTGAATGCCAAGTTTTAATGATGCGGCTCAAAGAGGATATTCTGCCACTTCTTGTTGCCGCAGCTCAAGGAAATCTTGAACAAAGAAAACTTCAATGGTCTGAAAAAACTGCTTTGACTGTTGTTATGGCGGCAAAAGGTTACCCAAATTCGCCCCAAAAAGGGACGGTTATCCGCAACTTTGATCAAGCTAATACTCTTCCTAATGTGAAGGTTTTTCAAGCTGGTACAACATTATGTAATGGAGAACTCATTGCGAATGGTGGACGTGTTTTAAATATAACCGCAACAGGAGAAACCGTGAGCAAAGCACAAAAGCGCGCCTATGACGCTGTCGATTGTATCGATTGGCCAGAAGGTTTTGTCCGCCGCGATATTGGATGGCGTGCTATTGCACGAGAAAGTTAACTCTTTGAAGCAATTTTTTTATCATTCTTGAAGATAACAAAAATACAGAAATCTGCTAATAATTTTGTATGACTCATGATATTTACCAGCTCGTAGTATATCTACCAACTCATAGTGTTGCGACAGTTCTTGTATGAAGGCGGATTATACGAGGCATGTTTCCTCTTTTCTTTTTTCATCTTACCCCTTATGCCAACCCCGCCTATGGTATACAAACAAGTGAGCAAAATTTCTTCAACATAAAAAGATTTGAAATGAGAGAATCTTATGGGTATTCGAGGTTGTGATTCAAGGTGAGAAAAAATATTGTGCACGTGCTTTTCGTGCCCATCACAAAACAAAAAAATTTTCTGAATATGAATTTGTAATCGCAACTGTATGATAATTTTATGTGTCTATTGTTCACGGGTTTGTTTTAAAGAGCCATGTCTTCAAGACCCTAATCCCATTTCACGGCGTCGTCCGTGAAATGTATAATGATAAAGCTATTGCGCGCCACCATCTTCACGCTTATAAAGGTACAAGTTGGCACCATCATACACTTTATCAGCGCATGGGTGTTGCGATAACCTTGCATTAAGACGATTCATAAGAGGCATTTTTCCTCCTTTTCTCTATAATTTTTACCCATCTGCCAACCCCACTTATGGCATAAAGCTAAGTGAATAAAATTGATTCAAGATAAAGTAGTTTGGGATGAGAGAATCTTATAATATTCGGGATTATAATTCAAGGTGTATGATGATTTATCATTATAAATCAATGTGTTGCATGATTAAAAATACACCTTCTCATCATTTTTTACAAATAAACTCTTACTTACCTGAATTGGACAATAAAAAGCGTATATTTTTTATCACCTTTATTTATGCGTTCTGAAATAGAATTGCTTCCTCACGCACAAAAAAACGCCCTTACAAAAGAATGCTATTGTGTTGCTCATTTATTCACTTAGCTTTATGCCATAAGTGGGGTTGGCAGATGGGTAAAAATTATAGAGGAAAGGAGGAAAAATGCCTCTTATGAATCGTCTTAATGCAAGGTTGTCGCAACACCCATGCGCTGATAAAGTGTATGATGGTGCCAACTTGTGAAAGGCAACAATTTTGATTGATTGAGCATTTAGAAAAGTTTGAAGAGAAAAATGCTCACGATATTTTCACCTTCCATTCGATATAAGAAGATTTTGTAAATTATCTTTTTCCTTTATACAAGAGTTTTTTCCTATTGCACCCTTCACGCAGTTGAATCATGTTACAAAACCAAAATTTTAATTCATCCACAAGCTGCCTCTATTGTCATTGAAGATTTACTCCCTAAGGAGAAAGGCACTACGATAATCGTTTATCATCACATCATGAAAGAACTGTCTCATACCATGAAAGCCTTCTGCAAACATATGTGGTGGGATGAAATTCTCACCCACAATCAATAAACGCAGAGTACCGTGAAAATAAACCTCCCCATCAGCACAAAAAATGAATACATGCTTTCACTGTAGCGCAACACGATTCGCGACGACCAAACGCAAACCTAACCGTTTTTTGTAACGAAGTAAAAAGCGTTTTTTTTGAGAAAGCGATGTCGTACAAAAAAACTGACGTAAAGCAGAATGATCTTTGACAGTTATAATGCGATTATCTTCATTGATCATGAGCATAGGAAGCTCATAAGTATCCGCCCATAATCGCCAATCTAGAAGAACATTATTCAAATCTCTAGAAACTAAAAGTGGAATGCAAGCTTCCTCCTCTTCATGAAACAACTCTAATGCAACAGCTCTTTCTCCTGAACAGGTCTTCACAGTGCGTGCCGCAATTCCTTTGAAATGATAAGAGGGCATGAGACGTGATAAGCTTGAAAGGATCTCTGTTTTAAAAAAAACACCACGTTCACTTAACGAACACATTATTTTGTTGCCCGTTTTTGATGAAAGATATGTTGTTGTTTGTGGCAAATGGCACGGATCTAACCGGAATTCAAGCACCGCTTTTGCCTGATTAAAGCATTGATTAGCCATATACAGTGTCCCAATTTATTTTAATCTATACACTCTTTAACAGCTTTTCCTCATTTGATTATTAAAAGATTGAATAAAAAACAACTGGTTTCTTTTTTGGTTATTGAAATCTAAACAAAAATACATGACAAAGCTCATCTCTATTGAATTATAACATTTTTCCAGGATTCATAATTCCTAAAGGATCAACCATTTTCTTAATCCCTTGCATCAGATCCAACGCAACAGCTGATTTGAAAGTGTAAAGTTCCTCACGTTTTAGTTGACCAACTCCATGCTCAGCAGAAAATGCACCTTGATAGTGCATTACTAAACTATGAATACTACGATTGATTCGTGGCCATAACTGCAAAAATACTGCCGGATCAACTCCTATGGGTTGTGTAATGTTGTAGTGTAAATTTCCATCCCCCATGTGACCAAAACAAACGATCTGCGCACCTGGAACAATCTCTTCAACAATATGTGCAGCCTCAGCAATAAAATCAGGAATAACAGAAAGTGGTACAGAAATATCGTGTTTAATGGACCTTCCCGCACGCTTCTGTGCAGGTGATATACTTTCACGCAATTGCCAAAAAAAATCCTGCTGCTTTAAAGACTGTGCAACAACGGCATCTTCTATCACAGATTCCTTTAAAGAATTTTCTAAGATAATATTAAGCACTGATGAAGCCTCATCCTCACTGTGTAATGATGAAATATCAACCAGTACATACCATTCATGTTTATGTTCAAGAGGAGACTTCTGACACATCTTGTAGTCTAAAGCCATTTTCAAGCTGATCTGTCCCATGAGCTCGAAGCCGGTCAACATTCCCCCTCCATGGCATTGAGCAAAAGAGAAAAATTCAAGAGCCTTAGCTGGACTGCACAAACCAACCAAAGCAACGGCTTTTCCTTTAGCCTTTGGAAAAAGTTTTAAAACTGCTGCTGTTATAACGCCCAAAGTTCCTTCCGCACCGATAAACAAATTTTTCAAATCGTAACCGCTATTGTCTTTTTTTACAAAACGCAAATCATCTAAAATACGACCATCAGGCAAAACAACTTCCAAACCAAGACAAAGCTCACGCATATTACCATAAGCTAAAACCGCTGTCCCCCCAGCATTAGATGAAAGATTTCCCCCTATCTGACAAGAACCCTCTGACGCTAAAGAAAGAGGGAAAAAGCACTCTAACTCATCTGCTTTTTTCTGTAAATCTTGTAAAATAACGCCAGCCTCCACCACAGCAAAATTACCCTCACGATTCATATATCTAATCTTATTTAATCGTTGAGTGGATAAAAGAACAGCACTCCCACTTTCATCGGGCTGTTGACCACCTACAAGACCTGTATTGCCCCCCTGTGGAACAATCGGTGTGCGTGTTTGGCTAGCTAAGCGCATAATTGACGATACTTGTGCCGTAGAAGATGGCTGTAAAAGTAAGGGGGTTTTTCCATGAAAAAGCCCGCGCTCTTCAAGCAAATAGGGTGCAATTACTGCCTGATCTGTTATCGCATGTGCCTCACCAACAATTTTTCTAAAGCTTTCTATTAATTCCTGCTTCATCTTATTCCTCCTTTGGAGCTGCCGCACGTATAAGACGATCATTAATAGCCGCTCCCAATCCATATTGAGGAATAGATTCTACGGCAATAGATCTGACATTCAATGAATCTAATTGCCTCATATATTGGAATAAATGAGAAGCCGCTTCTTCTAACAATCCATTTTCACTGAGATTTAAAACAGAAACAGCATTTTCAATCCCCATAATGCGTTTTGGCCCAAATGCTAAAAGTGCTTCACCACGTTCCACCTTTTCTACATTCAAACGAAGAGCAGCATTTGGTGCATAATGCGACTTTAACATACCCGGTGCTTCGATTGCAGCCCGTTGATCTCTCCGTTTTAGCGGTTGTCCTGCAACCTTTTCGATTTCTTCAACCGCAATCCCACCAGGACGTAAAAGATAAATATCCTTATCACACACTTTAATAATCGTTGATTCAAGCCCTATTTTACACGGACCTCCATCAAGTATCAAAGGAACAGAGCCTCCTAAAGATGCCAAGACAGCTTCTGCTGAAGTCGGGCTAAGACGCCCTGATCGGTTTGCACTAGGAGCCGCAAGAGGTCGACCAAAACATTGTACAACTTCTGCAAAATGACTATCGGGAAAACGGACAGCTAATGTATCCAAACCAGAAGTGGTTAAAGGATGGATATTATGCTGTGCCTTTAAAGGAAGAACCACTGTCAAGGGTCCTGGCCAAAATACCTCCATGAGTTTACGTGAAAGAGAATCAATCTCAACATAACCTTCTGCCATCATGATACTGCTTACATGCGCAATAAGAGGATTAAATTGTGGACGCCTCTTTGTAGAAAAAATAGAAGACACTGCTCGTCCATTGGTTGCATCACCCGCCAATCCGTAGACAGTTTCTGTAGGCAATGCTACTAACTTCCCCTGTCCAAGAAGTGCTATAGCCTCTCTCATCGAAGCACTATTGAAAGGAAGAACTGTCATAACATATCATCCCTATAGCGCTCTTTGAGTGGCGCGAAACTATAACGATGTAATCCCACAACTGGTCCGTATTGATCAAGAGCAACACGATGCGCCAACGTTGCATAACCGACATGTGTCTCGAAACCATAACCTTTATAAACTTGCCCCGCACATTCCATCATCCGATCCCGCATTACTTTGGCAATAATAGAAGCTGCCGCAATCGAAACCGATCGTTGATCACCTTTAATCACCGCAGTTGCTGGACATGGTAATTCAAAAGGAATATCACGTCCATCAATGAGTGCATAATGCACTGGAACTGCTAATCCTGTAAGACAGCGACGCATAGCTTCCAAAGTTGCTTTTCTAATATCAGATTGATCAATCGTGCGTGCGCAAAAACTAGCCAGTGAAACGGCTAATGCACTTCGCAAAATTTCATCATAAAGTTCATTGCGTCGTCTGATAGAGAGTTTTTTTGAATCGTTCAGCCCTTCAGGAATATGGTCTTTATCTAGAATAACAGCTGCTGTCACGACAGGTCCAGCAAGAGGCCCACGCCCGACTTCATCAACACCGGCGACATGAAAAAAACCTTGTTTGTGTAAACCCAATTCATACGCAAAATTTGGCTGATATGGTAAATTACACATTTTGATCAATCACGCACATAATGAAAAATACACTGCATTTTTCAGACATTCTCCTTCCCGTAAGCTTATAATAAAAATGGTCTCCTAAACATTCTAGGAAATTTTTGGATAGGCACAAAAATAAAAAAACAAACTATCGAAACTTCTGTATTGCTCTTTGTTTCCTCTGCTAAAATGCCATCCTTGCATGGGGACATTTGATCTAGAAAGGACAAAAAGCACTTAAAATTTATATGTCTTAACTCTTCCATGACATATGACAGAATCATTATCAAATAGAATTTTTTATTTCATATATTTATTTATCAGATCTTTCCTAAAGTCATAATAGGTTTTACAAACCAGCTTGGATGCCTAGACTTAATAAAAAGAGCTGCCTTTTTTGCGGTTTGTTGATCTTTAAAAATACCAAAACAGGTTGCTCCTGTCCCAGACATACGAGAAAAAAGAGAGCCACACGCATCTAATGTGGATAACACTTTAGCTAATTGAGGCGCAATCTTCAATGCTGGAGAAAAGAGATCATTGCGTGTCTCTTTTAAAGCTTCAACCAATGAATCAACCGTTTTCAAAGCTTCTGGATCAATTTTTAAGGAAGGATGATCATGATGCTTCAAAGCCTTAAAAACAGCTTTTGTTGCGATTTGTTGTCCACAATTCACCAAGACCATTGCAAGAGAGCAAGCCTCTTTTAGTCGTGTTATATCTTGACCAATTCCTTTCACAAAAAGCGGCTGCTGATATTCCAATGCAAAAAGACACATAGGCACATCAGCACCAAGCACCAAGCTCATCTTCGCTAGTTCCTCACAAGAACACTCAAGATTCCATTGCTGGCGTAATATACTCAAAACAGCAGCAGCATCCCCCGACCCACCACCAATGCCCGAAGCAATAGGAAGCGTTTTCACAAGTTGTAAGCAGGAAGATTCAGCACTTTTGGGAAAGATTTTGCACATAAAATCACGTGCACGCATAACCAAATTGTTGGAATCGGGAACAAGTGCATTTGCAAATGGACCCGTTAAAACAAAACGATCCCTTTCACAAGGTGCATAACTTAGACAATCACCACTAAGACTAAAATAAACCAAACTTTCTATCAAATGGTAGCCATCAGCACGCTGCCCAACAACATGCAGAGCGAGATTCAACTTAACAGGTGTAAAGACATAAAAACGCCTTTTGAACGAAGCTTGCACATCTGATATCATCTGACGTAATATTCACCCGTACAGGGATCTTTTATCAATATCCCTCTTTTCTCCATATGTGGCCTCGCTTGTGTATGATATCCTCCCTGTAACATTCTCTGTAATTTTTTCCTCAATATATTATAAATACGAAGAGCTATTATACATAATAAACTGAATACAACCATTCGTATCATTTCAAGCTTTTTCCTTCTCACAACCATTTTTAGGCAAAATCATTCACCCGCAAAATCACTCACCCATTGAGTATCGCACTGTACAGCCAATCACAAACCATAACGTTGCCAAAGTGCACGCTCTTCTGCTGCCATCAAAGCACTATCAATGGCTGTATGAACTGCATGGGAAGTAACTCCTGAAGGAGTTTTAGTCCCCAAAAGACCTTTTGAGGGCGCTATTAAGCGAAGCTTTGTATCCTCTCCAAACTTCTCTTTCAATACAGAACGCACATCATTCAATCCATCAATAAGGCCAAGTTCAAGGCCTTTCTTTCCGTTCCAAAACATTCCTGTAAAAATGTTTGGATCATCTGACAACTTCACTGCCCTCCGCTCTTTAACCAAATCAATAAAAGTTTGGTGAATTTCAAGTTGCAGAGATTTCAAATGCTCAATATCTGCCTTCTTTTCAGGCAGAAAGGGATCTAATGTAACCTTGTTCTTTCCCGCTGTGTAAACACGCCGCTCAACACCAACTTTCTTCAAAAGCTCTGGAAAACCAAAAGACGCTGAAACAACCCCGATAGAACCAACAATCGAAGAAGGATCAGCAAAAATCTCATCCCCAGCACAAGCAATCATATAACCACCCGATGCAGCTACATCTTCAATAAACACAAGAACCTGTTTCTTTTTTTCTTCTGCTAAATCACGAATACGCTTAAAGATAAAACGTGACTGTACAGGCGAACCACCAGGAGAATTAACAATAAGTGCAACAGCTGGCGCTTTTTTATATGCAAAAGCCTTTTCTAAAAGACTTGCACACCTCGCTAATGAAAGTGACCGCGCTACCGGTGAAGATGAAACCATAATGGCCCCTTGAAGGCGCACAACAGGAATTTCAAGCTTATTGGAATAAAAACGACGTGGAATAAGGTTTTTAATAACACCCATCAAAACGAAATCTCCTTAATTTAACAAAAAGAACAACAGACAGGAAGGACGCGATAATATCCAAAAGCAGCAATCAACATCCACATTGCAACCAGAAATAAAATTTCCCACAAAGTTAAAGCCTTCCCCAAAAAACAAAACTTTATTTTAAATTTAAATAATAAATTGAAAACCACCAAATATCATTTTAAAAATTCCCACAAACTTATACATCCATTATTGATTTCGTCAATCCGAGGTGAAAAAGCATGGCTATCACCTTCATGCATAATCAATGCTGGAAGTACAGATAAAGCTGCCCTACTTCCTCGTTTTGCATAAAATAAAAGACGAATTGCTGCCGTTTTGACACGTGCATGAACAGGAATAATACACACACCACCAAAACGACCTTCTAAAGCATGCAAAATATCATTCAGCGATTGCGGACGAGCAATTAACCCCAAATATCCACCTGGTTTAACAATTGCTGCTGCACTGCGCAACCAATTCTCAAACATCCCTTCAGCAAGCATAACATGTGCCTCAGACTTCTGCTTATCAGGTGTCTTGCGATCCGTAGGACTATTAAAAGGTGGATTCATAATCGCAAAATCAAAAGAGTTATCTGCCAACCCCGCTTTTAAACGATCCTTTCCCTTCAAAGCAACGTCTGCTTCTAATAAAGAAATTCGTTCAGCAAGCTCTTCATTTTGTTTTAGCATAAGTGTTTTTTGCGCGTAAGACACCATAAAAGCTGATCGTTCAACCAATGTCACATGAACTTTTAGACAACGTGAAGCAACTGCCAACCCTGCAGCACCAGCACCAGCACCGAAATCAACAACTTTTCCCTTTAAATGATTGGGAACTAAACTGGCTAATAACATAGCATCCATGCCAGAACGATGACCGCGTTTACGCGGTTGAACCAAATAAAACTTCCCACGATGAAAACTATCAATTGTCTCATCACTCTGATTCGTTATTTCATCCATTTAAAGCCTAATGTTCATCTTGATAAACTATGCTTTTTCTTAACTAATTGCCCTTAAAAGTAAAGCTTTTGCAATTTTTTTCATCTCTTTTCATCACTTTATCATAGTAACATGACACAAGCTTTAGAAATATTCCTTGCCAATAGCAACAATAACTTCCGCTTTAAAGCGGCATCAAAAGCTTGTATCAAAATAAAACCCCCTTTATGATACTAAAAAAATCAAGTTCGTTTCTATCCATTGCAATACTCCAGGAGTAAACATATTGAATGCTGCCATAAAACCAGATCAAATGAGAAATCATCAGATACCCCTCCAATCTCTCATCAATCTTACACAAAGTGATATGAAGCGTGTGAATCAATTTATCCTCTCTATGGCAAAATCAGAGGTTGAAATGATTCCTGAAATTTCCAACCATCTTATTTCATCAGGTGGAAAACGATTACGTCCAATGATTACGTTAGCTTCCGCTCGTCTGTTTGGTTATCAAGGTGATGGGCATATAAAGCTCGCAACAGCTGTTGAATTTATGCATACAGCAACCTTATTGCATGATGATGTCATTGATGAAAGTCATTTACGACGCGGAAAATCTACTGCACGCATGATTTGGGGAAATCAAGCAAGTGTACTTGTTGGTGACTTCCTCTTGGGACAAGCTTTTAAAATGATGGTTGATGTTGGCTCTATAGACGCACTCTCTGTCTTAGCAAATGCTTCTGCCATCATTGCTGAGGGGGAAGTTATGCAACTTTCTGCTGCAAAAAATATAGCAACCAATACTTCAGATTATCTTAAAGTCATCAACGCAAAAACAGCAGCACTTTTTTCAGCTGCCGCTGAAGTCGGCCCCATTATTGCTGGTTATAAAGATAAAGAACGTTCTGCATTGCGTGAATATGGAACATTTTTAGGACTTGCTTTCCAATTAATTGATGACGCACTGGATTACGGTGGCGCTGCCCAATATTTGGGAAAAAATACAGGAGATGATTTTAGAGAAGGCAAAATTACAATGCCGGTTATCCTTGCTTATGCACGTAGTAGTACGGTCGAAAAGGCATTCTGGAAACAAGCTCTTGAAAATGGCAATAACGATGATGAAGCCTTCACACAAGCACGACATTTAATAGAAAAATATGAGTGTCTCACGGATACAATAAAGCAAGCACGCATGTATGGAAAACGTGCAATAGACGCGCTTGCGACAATGAATGAAAGCCCAGCTCTCTATGCCCTTATTGAGACTGTTGATTTTTGTATCACACGTGTAAACTAATGATTTGCAAGGTTTCCAATATTTTTCAATAAAGCCATAGGATATGATTTTTAAACTCTACCATCAATTGATTATCTTGAAAAGGATTAGCTCTATGTGCAGTGCGACAGTATCCCGCTTTTTTATTCTCTTTATTGCGGGTATCATGCTGATGCCATCAGCCGCCTATAGCAAAATAAACAGCACTATCAATACAACCTCATTTACGGGTGCATATCTTGCTGGGAGGGTTGCTAATCATGAAAACAAAACAGATCTTGCCATAGATTATTTTAAAAAAGCGCTTACTTATAAACCTGATAACATTGAAACACAAAAAGATCTCCTTGAAGCTATGCTTTTTGTGGGAAACTTCAAAGAAGCTGTTCAACAAGCAAAAAAACTAAAAGAACAAGAGACCATAACCCCCTTTGTTTCCCTCACATTATCTATGGAAAGTCTTATTAAGAAAGACTATAAAAATGCCACGCTTCTTTTACAATTAAAACCATCCCCAACACCCAATAATCCACTCATTGAACTCATCAGTGCTTGGATCACATTCGGGTCCGGAAAAAAATCTCAAGCAATCGCTTATCTTGAAAAGATAAAAGGACCGGCTTGGTACAACCTTTTTATACATTATCACCTTGCACTTATGAATGACCTTGCAAACCATACAAAAGATGCAAAAAAATATTTCATTCAAGCACTTAGTAACAAACAGGGAACTTTTATAGCCCCCAATACCTATGAACGTATTATCCTAGCATACGCCTCATTTCAATTGCGTCATAACATGCGCGCTCAAGCCATTCAAACGATTAAGAACGGCGAACAAATGTTGTCAGGCCGAGAAGTTCTTAAAAATGTCCGAGAAAAAATTGAAAAAAACGCCCACCTAGAAAGGTTAGTTAACACACCTCAACAGGGTGCAGGTGAAGTATTATACGACTTTGGAACAGCCCTCGAGCACAAAAACTCAGGACGCATTGCACGCATTTTCAAACAATTATCTTTAGCCTTATACCCTCAAAATGATGCAACATTGTTTCAACTCGCACATATTTCTGCCAAATTGGGTGATCCGAATCAAGCCATTAAACTTTATTACGCCTTATCACCGAAATCACCTTATTATAGAGATGGGCAATTTCAGCTTGCATTCCTTCTTGCAAATGAAAATAAATACAATGAAGCTATCAAATTGCTCACATCATTAAAAAAAAAATTTCCTAATGATCGCCATATTTTGATAACGCTTGCTGCTTTTTACATGCAAGATAAAAAATTTTCCCAGGCCACCCAAACGCTGGATCAAGCGATCGCACAAAGAAAGAACTTTCAACGAGATGATTGGAAACTCTTTTATCAGCGCGGTATAGCTTTTGAGCGTTTAAATCAATGGCCAAAAGCCGAAAGTGACTTGCGAAAAGCGCTTGATTTTTTTCCCAATCAACCCCAAGTTCTTAATTATCTAGGCTATTCACTTGTTGAACGTGATCAAAAGCTTGAAGAATCGCTCCATATGCTACAAAAAGCCTCTTCGCTACAACCGCAAAATAGTTACATTCTCGATTCTCTCGGGTGGACTTATTATAAGCTTAAACAATATAATAAAGCGGTTCAAATATTAGAAAATGCTGTTAAACTGCAACCTGAAGATCCAACATTAAATGATCATTTGGGTGATGCTTATTGGCAAGTTGGACGCAAACGTGAAGCAATATTTCAATGGAATCATGCCATTGATGGAGAGGCAAAAAACTCCAAAAGCATCGAAAAAAAATTGAAATTTGGCTTGCAATAAATAACGATGCTTGACCATAATCCCATGAAACAATAGACAAGTATAGAGGCTAAAATTTCTTTAGCCTCTGTCTATGATCAAACCTTAAAGAGTATAAAGCGTGAAACTGCCTGAACATCTTAATCCCAAGCGTTCTTTTCAGGGACTTATCTTAACTTTGCAAAATTATTGGGCACATTATGGATGTGCAATTTTGCAACCTTACGATATGGAAGTTGGGGCTGGAACCTTTCATCCTTCCACAACGCTGCGTTCACTAGGACTCCGCCCTTGGAAAGTAGCTTATGTCCAACCCTCTCGGCGCCCAACAGATGGACGATACGGTAAAAATCCAAATCGCCTACAGCACTATTATCAATTCCAAACGCTTCTCAAACCCTCTCCCCCCAATTTACAAGAACTTTATATCGAGTCTTTACAAGCCATTGGTCTTGACACAAAACTTCATGATATTCGCTTTGTTGAAGATGATTGGGAAAGTCCAACTCTTGGTGCTTGGGGGCTTGGATGGGAGTGCTGGTGCGATGGAATGGAAATTTCTCAATTTACCTATTTTCAACAGGTGTGCGGAATTGAATGTGCTCCAGTTTCCGGAGAGCTTACCTATGGGCTTGAACGCCTAGCAATGTATATTCAAGGTGTTGATAACGTCTATGATCTTAACTTTAATGGTTTGGAGGGAGAAAACAAGATAAGTTATCGAGATATTTTTTTACAAACAGAGCAGGAATATTCATATTATAACTTTGAATTTGCTGATATCAAACTGCTACACCAGCATTTCATCGATGCAGAACGTGAATGTCTTGCACTTCTTGAAGCTGGAAAACCAAATAAAGAAAATGCCCTGCACCGTTGTGTTTTTCCAGCCTACGATCAATGTATTAAAGCCAGTCATATTTTTAATCTTTTGCAAGCACGTGGCGTTATTTCTGTAACGGAGCGACAAAGTTATATTCTTCGCGTTCGCGATCTCGCACGCCGCTGTGGCGAATCCTTCCTGCTTACAGAAGCTGGGCAAATGCATACGAAAGGAGAAGTCTAATGTCTGATCTTCTTCTTGAACTTTTCAGTGAAGAAATCCCTGCGCGCATGCAACGAAAAGCTGCTGCAGACCTTAAAAAATCTGTTACTGATCAGCTTGTGAATGCAGGATTGACCTACAAAGCCGCCCGAGAATATTGGACTCCTCGCCGTCTCACACTGGATATACGCGGTCTTTCTATACGTTCAAAAAACGTTTATATAGAGCGGAAAGGACCCAGTACAAAATCACCACAACATGTGATTGATGGTTTTCTACGCTCAACCGGATTGCACGATATTTCTGAAGCAGAAATTGCACATGATCGTAAAAAAGGCGATTTTTATATTGCAAAAACGATCAAAAAAGGCCGAGATGCAGAAGAAATTATTGCTGATATTTTACCAGATACGATCCGCAACTTTCCGTGGCAAAAATCTATGCGTTGGGGGAAAGATTCAGCCAAAAGTGGAGCACTTAAATGGATACGACCCTTACAGAATATTCTGTGCATCTTCGGACCAGAAATTGGTGAAACGCGGGTTGTTCCGTTTAGTATTGATTCTCTCACAACCAATAATATAACCTATGGTCACCGCTTCTTAAGCGATGGAACCCCCCTTCAAATCCGCCGTTTTGATGATTATATTGCCAAACTTGAAGCGCATAAAGTAATTCTTGATGCCGAAAGGCGAAAAAATATTATTTTGGCGGATGCTCAAAACCTCTGTTTTGCAAATGGTTTAGAACTTGTTCAAGATAGTGCTCTTTTAGAAGAGGTGGCAGGACTTGTTGAGTGGCCCGTCGTGCTTATAGGAAATTTTGATCCATCTTTTCTTGATATTCCTCCTGAAATTATTCGTTTAACTATTCGTGCTCATCAAAAATGTTTTGTTACACGCAAACAGGGAGAAAAAAATAAACTCTCTCATCATTTTATTCTTGTTTCTAATCTGCTTGCAAGCGATGCGGGCAAAGAGATTTCTAAGGGAAACAGCAAAGTTGTTTGTGCGCGTCTTTCCGATGCACTCTATTTTTGGCAAACAGACCAGCATGATTTGCCCGATATTAAAAACTTGGAATCTTCTGTAAAAAAATTTGATCTCGATTTAAAAAAACCTCTCGATCAAAGAATGGCGCGACTTGATCATTTGAATGTCACTTTTCATGCAAAATTAGGCACTCAGGGTGAAAGAGTCGAACGCATTGCAGCTCTCGCACAAAAAATTGCTCCACTCGTCCAAGCAGATCCTCTCTTAGCGAAACGTGCAGCAATCCTTGCAAAGGCTGATTTGCAAACAGAAATTGTGGGAGAGTTTCCTGAACTTCAAGGACTCATGGGACGAAAATATGCTCTTCTTCAAGGAGAAAACCCTCATATAGCTGAAGCAATCGAAGACCACTATAAGCCTCTAGGTCCAACAGATCATATCCCCACAGCCCCTCTTTCCATAACAATTTCTCTTGCCGATAAAATTGATACACTTATTGGTTTTTGGCTCATTCATGAAAAACCGACCGGTTCAAAAGACCCTTATGCGTTAAGACGAGCAGCATTGGGAATTATTAGGCTTGTGCTCTTGCATAATCGGCAGATCAACCTTATGCCACTATTTCATCAGGCAGCCAATCTTTTCTGGCAACAAACAAACAAATATGAAATCTTTCAAATAGAAAAAACACAGAATCTCCTTCCAGAAAAAACGGAGCATATTTTATCAGATCTATTATCCTTTTTTCATGAACGTTTGAAAATCTATCTCAAAGAAGAAGGTGCTCGTTATGACGCTATTGAAGCGCTCTTAAGAAAAGATTCTGATGACTTTTTATCGATTGCGCGCCGTGTCGAAGCACTCATCGCCTTTATCCATAAAGGTGATGGGGTCTGCTTTTTAGCTGCTGTAAAACGGACTGTAAATATTCTCGAAAATGAATTTCGAAAAAATACAATCATAAAAGATGAAATTAACCCTGAACTCTTTTTTGAAAAGGAAGAAAAACAACTCTATCAATCAATCATTGAGATAGAAAATAAGGTTCGTGATCACATCAATGCAGAAAATTTATCACATACACTTGATGCATTAGCACCACTTGGAAAACTTATTGATATATTTTTCGAAAAAGTCTTGGTAAACGATAAAGATGCCAATATCCGCTCTAACCGCCTTGCTCTTCTCAAACGTATCCACACTCTTACACAAACGGTTGCAGATTTTTCAAAACTTGTCATCTAAGACTCCTCATCTTAGATGCTAGTAAAAATAAAAATCTCTATCCTTTAATATTTTCATGCATGAATATTAAGAACACTATAAAAGTACTTCCGCATACAACATGCAATACATTGATTAATAATGATAATTTGTCTTTATGGAGCCTGAACTATACCCCCGAATATTGTAAGCTTCTCTCATTTCAAACTTACTTGTCTTGAATCAATTTTGTTCACTTGGCTTTATGCCATAAGCAGGATTAGCATATGGAGGCAAAATGCCTTCTCATAAACCGCCCTCATGCAAGGGCTGTCGTAATTTCATGAGCTCATAAATATACTATAAGTTGGTAAATATATGGGGTGCCGGTAAAGAAAATGATGATGTTAGCTTGTATCTTTCTACACGTGAAGATGGTGGTGCTTAATGGCTTTATTATTGTCATATCATTCATCCACATCGTCGCGAAATGAACTTAGGAGCTCTAAGAGATGTCTCTTTAAAACAGAAGAGACTTTCAAGTCATGATAAAACTCATAGCATAAATGATAATTTATAAGAACTCGTCAAAAATTTTCATAAATTTTTAAACAATCGTATATTGATTTATAATCATAAATTATCGTTTTATATATGAGACAAAAATACAAAATAAAGTCAAACTTCGACCACTTCAACCTCTCTTATTATAAAGAGAAAATCAGCTTCTTACATTTCACAAAAAAAGAAATAGAGAGATAAATTCTTTAAGAAATGAGCAAAACACTTTTCATGAACCGTCTTAAGAAGAACAACCGCAATTTTTACGCTCATTCATAAATAAAGGTGATGGCAATTAAGTACTACCACCTTTATACTGATGAAGGGACAAGCCAGCACCACTATACTATTTTTGCCACCTCATGAGATGTTCACTAACTCATGAGATTGCAATAACCCTTGCATGAAAGCAGGTTCATGAAAGCCATTTTTTCCCTTTCTTTTCTCGTTTTATCCCATATATCAACCCTGCTTATAGCATAAAACCAAGTGAATAAAATTGATTCAACATAAAGAAGTTTAAAAATGAGAAAGTCTTATGGGTATTCAGAATTATGATTCAAGATGAGAAATGATAAAAACTATTATAAATCAATGCGTTATACTTGGTATTTTTTTCCAACTCATGAGATTGCGATAACTCTTGCATGAAGGCAGGTTCATGAGAAATATTTTTTCCTGTCTTCTCTCATTTTACCCAATATGCCAACCCCGCTGGTAGAGTATAAGCCAAGCGAATAAAATTGATTCAACATAAAAGAAGTTTGAAATGAGAGAAACTTACAATATTCGGTAGGTATGACTCAGAATGCATAATAACAAACTACCATTATAAATCATTGTTTTGCCAACTATACTTTCATACCGAAATACTCATATCCCGTAGATCTCATAATCTTTCCAAAAGATACCAAGAGACAAACTCCAGAAACACCTCTTTTAAACAAAATGCTTAAAAGAGTACCTAAAAGAAAAGTTTAAAACTCCTATCCCGAAGAAAAACGATGCTATTGAAAGAAGTATCCTTTAAATTTCTCAAGATGCCATTAATTCAGGTATGTTTTCATTTTGGTAAGAGAATCTTTAGAAAGAGACTCCTTTATAAGCTCATTCGCCTTATCAGAATCCAATTCTTTTGCGATAAGTGTACGAGCCGCTGAAACCGCCAAATCAATAGCCGATGAAGAAACCATACGTATCGCTTCGGCTTCGACTTCAGCAATTTTTTGTTCTGCTAATTTATTGCGATTCTTTACATATTCTTCTGCTTTTGCATGAGACTGAGCAATAATAGCTGCCACTTCATGTTTAGCGGCCGCAATAATCTCTTGTGCATCCTTCTCTGCTTCTGCGTGTTTGCGCTGATATTCAGCCAGCACTTCCTGGGCCTCTTCACGAAGGCGCAGAGCCTCATCCAGTTCATCCTTAATCCGTTTTGCTCGCGCGTCAAGATAACGCACAGCCATCTGTGGAACTTTGAAATAGACCAAAAGAGCAAAAAAAATAACTAACCCGACAAAAGCCCAAAAAGCATCAGTCATCCTTATATTCCTCAGTAATCTGCACTCTTAACAGCTGAACGCACAGCCTCTTTACTGATATCTACATCAATCAATTTTTTAACAATTTCAAGAGCCACTTCTTCAGCGATAGCACCAACATTTTGCATAGCTTTATCGCGAATTTTTGTTATCTGCTTTTCAGCATCTGATAATTTTTTTTCTAAACTCTCTTCAACTTTCTTTCTTTCAAGTTCAGCTTTTTCTTTTAGTTCTTCGCTAGCTACTTGCGCTATCACATGAGCCTGTGAACGGGCTTCTGCCAATTCCCGCTCGTAAATTTCAACCACAGCATCCGCTTCTTGCTTCATACGCATTGCCTGATCCAAATCAGATGCAATGCGATCTCGGCGTGTTTCAATAACACCACCAATACGCGGTACAATCACACGAGAAATAAAGAGATAAAAGAGCCCGAAAGAAATTGCCAACCAAAAAAAGTGCGAACCAAAATGTACAAAATCAAAAGGCGGAAACACACGCTCTGCATACCCTGCGGCCTCTTTGATCTGTCCTATGGGAGTCTCAGTTGCCTGTGCGTAAGCGCTCGAAATAAACATCTTCTTTCATCCTTCAAACAACTTCATTAAGGTTCCCTAAAAACCGATAACGATTGACAAACACTTCTTCCACTAAAAGCTAAAAGGGCATGCCCGCCTCTCAATTTAAGAGAATCACCATACCCTTTTGAAGCTGATTAAACCGCAAAAAGAAGTAACAAAGCAACGAGTAATGAAAAGATACCCAAAGCTTCTGTCACAGCAAAACCAAAAACGAGACGACCAAACTGGCTATCAGCTGCTGATGGATTGCGTAATGCACCAGAAAGATAGCTCCCAAAAATATTCCCAAGTCCTAAAGCTGTCCCCGCCATACCAAAGCAAGCAAGACCAGCACCAATATATTTTGCTGCAAGCACTAATTCCATATTATTCTCCTTTAAAGCGAAATTGCACTATTCGACGGAAAACCGCCAGTTTGATTAATGTCCTGGATGAACTGCATCATTAAGATACATACACGTTAAAACCGTAAACACATAAGCTTGAAGAAATGCAACTAAAAATTCAAGAGCGGTAATCGCTACGGTCATGATAAGCGGTAAAACAGAACCGCCAACACCTATGATGCCTACCCCAATCATTGAGACAACAAAGCCCGAAAATACTTTGAGAGTAATATGGCCAGCAAGCATATTAGCAAAAAGACGAAGTGAAAGGCTGATAGGACGAGAGAGAAAAGAAATCACCTCAATCATCGTCACAAGAGGCAAAATCATAACAGGCACACCGCTTGGAACAAACAGTTTCAAAAAACCAACTCCATGCTTGTAGAAACCATAGCCAATCACCGTCAAAATCACCAACATTGCCAATGAAAAGGTAATCATAATTTGGGAAGTAATTGTATAAAAATAGGGGAAAAGACCAATAAAATTAGCAACCAAAATAAAAGTAAAGAGAGAAAAAACTAAAGGAAAAAATTGCATCCCTTGGACACCAGCTGATTCTCGCAAAGTCGAGGCTACAAACTCATACGCCATTTCTGAAAGCGACTGCATCCGTGTTGGAACCAATCCACGACTGGATGATGACATGAAGAGAAACACTGAAGTTATAACAACTGTAGCGATGATAAAAAACGATACATTTGTAAAAGATAAATCCATATTCCCTATAGAAATATTAATCAGCCGTGAAACTTCAAACTGATGAACAGGATCTGGAGCGTGCGTTGTCACATCAACCTCATTTATCGGACCTTTTTATTGGCCCCTTTACCTTGGCGCGATACGCCTTTTTGCCCTAATTGACTGGGAGCAATATACCCCACAGACCGAAGAATACTCACTATACCGGCAGCAAATCCAAGAAAAAGAAAAAACACCAGCCCCCATGGCAATGAACCTACTATTTTATCAAACCCCAAGCCCAAAACAGCGCCTACAATAATACTCGCCAGAAACTCACTCGAAAGCTTGACTGCACGTGCAAACCCATCTTGTTGTTCTTCTCCCCTCTTCTTATACTCCCGCTTCTTTAACGCTTCTTGACGCATTAAAGCTAAACCTAACTTTCGACTACGACATTCCAAATCCTCTGAAGAACAATCCTCCTGCTTTTTCCCTTTAGCCTCTTTCTGTGGCACAACGGGTTTATCGCCCTTCGCCATAATCAGCTCCTTAGTTAAAAGCAGAGTAAATAATGATCTCATGAAACCGTGAACATCATATTGATCCTGAATTTATTCGTCAAGACGCTAAAAGAAGTCTCTCACAATTTATCGTACAAATAATGTGTCTTTCAATTTGATAGATTTCAACCACGCATACACCTTAAAATAATCATCCTCACTTGGCAAGATCATGCTATTCTTGCCTCATCGTTCGCAAACTCTATTACCCTCTCACGCAACTTTAGACACATATTGAGAAATACCCTCCCCATAAATGTTGCACATTTCATACAGCATTAATAAAATTAAGAGTGCGCTCCATTAATGATGATTCTGCATTTTTATCATGCACAAAATAGAACGTCATCATGTTGCACATTCATGCGCTCGTTTTAAAGAGACCTCTCTTAAAGCTCCTCAGTCCATTTCATGACGATGTGGGGCACTTGTATAACGATAAAGCCATTGAGCACCACCATCCATGTTTAGAAAGGTACAATCCGATACCATCATTCTCTTTAAGCAGCTCATGGTATATTTACCAATGCGTAGTGTATATTTACGAACTCATACTGTGCGACAACCCTTGCATAAAAATGGTTCATGAGAGGCGTTTTTTTTCTTTCCTCACTCATTTTTATCCACATGCCAATCCCTCTTATGAGATAAAGCCAAGAACAAAATTGATTCAATACAAATAAGTTTGAAATGAGAGAAGCTTACAATATGTAGGTGTACCTTCAAAGTAAAGAACGACAAATAATATTATAAATCAATATGTTGCACAAAAAAGTTTGCAACTTTATGCAAGTTCCAGAAATGGGATTCCATAAGCAAGGTTTTAGCATCAACATTGCAGCACTTTGTGCAAACGTCATTCATTTGAAAGTCTTTTCTCCCTCATTTGAATATCGAGAGGTGAAGCAAATATTTTTGCTTTTTGGCAATTCAATAAACCGCCGTAAATGAACACTTTTGCTTCATGCTATTTCTTATAGAAAAATACTAAAATCTTTTTTCCATAAAGGGCATATTATCATTATTTTCCCTCATTCCCAACGATTATATCTGCTCTTGTCTTTAAGAAATTTTATAAAATATGCGTATGTTCCTTTTCAAAGGCTTTTTGATTCTTTTCATCACATTTCCAGTTAATGATATTTTTATTTCTCAGTGAGGGACGTTGAAATAAAAGAAGGTTTCTGTGTTTAATATTTTAACACAATTTCAAAAAGGAAATATTCCATCATTCAACCACGCAATATCTTTTTTGTTATAAAGTAACGACATTATTGACTGACAATGGCTTATTCGTTTTCACTCTTTAAAGGCAACAACGCATGAAAAAGCTGATCTTTCAAACAAGCTCTGTACTGCAGATTTTATTCACTAAAAAAAATGAAAAGAGATCACTTCTTTTTCGAACGTGCTGCAAAAGGATTATCCGATGCCCGTAACGATATGCGAATTGGTATACCAGGCATATCAAACCGATCACGCAGTCCATTGGAAAGATAACGTAAATACGATTGAGGCATAACTTTTGGTCGCGAACAAGAAATTATAAACCCTGGAGGACGTGTCTTGACCTGTGTGATATATTTAACTTTAAGCCTTCGCCCTGAAACGGCAGGTGGTGGATGATGTGTCACAACAGTTTCAAGCCACCGATTTAATTGCCCTGTTGAAATACGACGATTCCATACACGATGCATCATCATGACATTTTCCATCAGCTTATCAATCCCTTGACCATATTGGCCCGATAAAGGGACAGCTCTCAAACCGCGAACCTGAGGAAGAAGATGGCTACATTTTTCATGCAAATCAATCAATGTTGCCTGACTATTTTCAATAAGGTCCCACTTATTAAAAGCGATAAGGGGAACCCGTCCCTCACGAATAACAAGATCAACAATCTGTAAATCTTGCTTTTCAAAAGGTGCCGTCGCATCAAAAACAATGACCACAACCTCTGCAAAACGAATTGCACGTAACGTATCTGCAACAGAAAGTTTTTCTAATTTTTCTTGAATTTTTGATTTCCGACGCAAGCCCGCAGTATCAAAAAGCTTAAGATGACGACCACGCCATTTCCAATCTACTGAAATAGAATCACGCGTAAGCCCCGCTTCAGGCCCTGTCAACAAACGGTCTTGTTTCAACATACTGTTAATAAGGGTTGATTTTCCTGTATTTGGACGCCCCGCAATCGCAATTCGAATGGGTTTGTTTTCATCGTAAACAAACGCCTCATCCACATCATCACCAACAGATGCAGACTGTACATGTTCTTCTTCGTTTTTTTTGCCAAAAGCACGCTCTTTACCAATAGCCTCTATAATGGCTTCATAAAGATCCGCAAACCCCAAACCATGTTCAGCAGATATTGGGCAAGGCTCCCCCAAACCTAACGACCACGCTTCATATTCTCCCCCTATTGCTGCTTTTGACTCAGATTTATTGGCAACAAGCACTATCGGCTTTCCCGCCTTACGCACCAATGAGGCAAAATTTAAATCAATTGGTGTTATCCCACTCTTCGCATCAAACACAAATAAAATCAGATCTGCTTCATCAATTGCAGCTTTTGTATGAGAACGCATACGACCTTCAAGTGTATGATCACCCGCTTCTTCTAACCCTGCCGTATCAATCACATCAAAACGCAAATCTTGAAGTTTTGCTGCATGAATACGCCGATCACGTGTCACACCTGGCTTATCGTCAACCAAAGCCAATTTTTGCCCAACCAAACGATTAAACAGCGTTGACTTCCCAACATTAGGGCGACCAACTATAGCAATGGTAAGGCTCATAAATTTATCCTTTATTTGCCTTGCCTTCAGCTTGTATAAGCTCAAGCATCATTCGCGCCCGATCTGTTACTTTTGATCCGAGAGCACCTTCTTCAGAAATTTTCTGAAAATAATCAAACGCCTCATCCATCTTCTCTGCTTTATATGCGGCTAAACCCAAAGCTTCTCTTGCAGACATACGCATAGGATCAGTATCATTTGCCATATCTTTGACACGCTTTTCAACATCATCGAAAGTTCCTGTATCAACTAAAATATAAGCTGCACGAACTTTTGCAACTTTCCGCAAAATCTGTGGTGCTTTTTCATCAGCAGCAACAGAATCGAAAACCTCCACAGATTTCACAGCGTCACCTTGTTCCATAAATAAAGAAGCTTCACGCAAACGGGCCAGAAAAGGATATCCTCCAAAATGAGAGTCTTGAACATTCTTTAATTGTTTCAGGGCCTCATCAAAGTGGTGTGTTTCTGCAAAATCAAGACTTTTGATAAATATATCACCAACCTGTTCTGCTTGTTTTATTTGCCTATGATGATAAATTTGATAAGTAGCAATCATCAGCACAAAAACAATAACGGCAGCAATAATTGAAAAACCATAACGTCTCCAAAAAGCAAGAGCCTTTTCTTGACGAAACTCTGCATTAACTTCAGCAATAAAACTATCATACGACATGTATCATACCTTGGAAAAAACGACTTTATGTACTTTTACGCATAAATAAATAAAGATGATAGCCCTCATTCATGAAAAAACTTAAAATTTCTCATTTCTTATTTTTAAATCAATATATCTGAATCTTTCAAGCTTGCGCAACAGTATCAATCAAAAACAATGGAATTGCCTTTTGATTCATCTTACAGTTTTTACATTCTTTATTAAGTTATCATATTTTTACACGCGCTATGCATACTTTCCTGTCTTTCAAGAGCGCCTCCCCCTGTTTCTTACATTAACATTGTACAAAAAACACCTTTAAGAAACTTAAAAGCAATGGTTGTAGCCCTTTATCGAAAGCATAGGCACAGCATACGGTGCTGAAAAGTGCATTTACTAAAAATATCCTCAGATAGTGCGCACATTTCATCATTCAAAAAAACTGTCTAGAAAATACAAAATATGTTCCTTCGGTATGATTCTTCGGAACATAAGGAAACGCCAAAGATTTATGATAAAACTCCATGAGAATTCTAAAAGCTTCCTTTATCATACCTCCTTTCTTTCACCTTATCCCCATATAGCAACCTTTTATGATTGACCTCTACGATTTTTTTAATACCTTATTGTAACGGCCAAATCCACATCAGCATTGGAACAGCAACAATGACTATCAATAATGCTAACGGAGCCCCCAAACGTGGATAGTCACTAAACCGATACCCCCCTGACGCCATCACAAGCATATTGCTTTGATGTCCTATAGGTGTGAGAAACTCACAGCCCGCACCAATTGCAACAGCCATTAAAAAAGCTTCAGGCTTATAATGAAGAGAATGAGCAAAACTTGAGGCGATTGGTGCTACCATCATAACCGTCGCTGCATTATTCAAAAAGGGTGTTACCAACATAGCTGTCACCAACATAAGTGCTAATGCACCAAATGGTGGGAAAAATACCGCCAACTGACTTAGCCATTGGCCTATGAGATCTGTGCAGCCTACCTTCTCTAATGCTTCACTCACAGGAATAAGAGCTGCTAACAACACTAATATTTTGCCATCTAATGCCTGATACAAATCACGCGCAGGCAAAACGCGAAAAAGAACCATTGCAACGGCAGCAGAAAAAAAAGAAAAGGCAACGGGAACAATCTGAAAAGCTGTAAAAATAATTGCTATAAAAAGAATAGCTAAAGAGACAAGACCATGCCGTAAATTACCAAATACAAGGTTTCGTCTTGCCAAAGGTAAACATTTTAATTCCCGCAATAAATTTGGAATAACCGTATCCTGTCCTTGCAAAACAATCACATCTCCAAGATGGAAGACAATATCACTAAGCCTGCCCCGTACTCTTTCATGCTGGCGACTTAACGCAAGAAAATTCACATCATAGCGATCCAATAACGAAAACTCCTTCGCATTCACGCCAATAAGGGGTGAATTATGTGTGACAACTGCTTCAACAATATTTATATCGCTGTCTTTATCCTCCGTAGAAATAGTTCGATCTGTAAAAAATTCTAAGCGCGCAGAATTCATCACACTGTCTAAACCAGTATGCGAACCTTCCAGCAAAACAATATCGTTTTCAGATAAAATAAAATCTGGCAATGGCGAAATAGATGTCTTATTTCTGATAATTTGAACCACCATGACATCACCACCTGATGGCTTAACGAGATCAACGATGGTTTTCCCTACAACTGGTGAGATTATTGGAATATGCACTTCTGAAACATAATTACGAATATCAATAGCGTCATCAAACGATACCCCTGAATGTACACGCACAGGTAAAAGCCAATAACAAGAGACCAAATATAAAACACCAACAGCAGCAACAGCTGCACCAACCGGTGTAAAATCAAACATGGTAAAAGGAGCCCCTGCCAAACGCTCTTGCATAGCTGAAATAACAACATTAGGAGAAGTTCCTATCTGGGTCATCAACCCCCCTAGCAAAGAACTAAATGCCATTGGCATTAAAAAAACAGAGGGTGAAACCTGGGAACGACGAGCAAATTGAAAAGCAATCGGGATCATAATAGCCAAAGCACCAATGTTTTTAACAAACATGGACAAAAACACGACAGAAAGAACCAAAAAAGCTAATTGAATCCGTACTGACTTTACATCTGGCCATATCCGCTGAATGACAAATTCCATGATACCAGAACGTGAGACAGCTGTACTAACAACAAATACACTCCCCACAATAATAACAATATCGTTGCTAAAACCGCTAAATGCCTCTTTTGGGCTCACAAGTCCAACAGCGCAAGAGATCAGTAATGTACAAATAGCGACAAGATCATAACGAAATCGATCCCAAATAAAAACAACCATCATGAGACCAATAATAGAAAAAGCCATTATTTGATTTTCTGTCATGCGACCTATCTCTTCCCATCAGATTAGAATGAACAATTATTTATGTTTTAACTATTCCGATAAACAGCAGCAAGATAAAAGAAAAGATGGATATACTGCAGAATAAATTAAAGCTCTAAAAATTATGATCAACATCCCCCTTCTTATAGAATTTGTTATCATATGCTGAAATTAAAGAAAATTGTTGACATTTTATAAAAGCGTATTGCAAAAAAGATTGGGAATGCTTCTACCATAAATAGAGGGAAAAAGCAGAAACTGAGATATAGAGTATTTATATCTTCTTTGTCGTTGTTTTAGAAATATTTTCGCTCTCATAAAGAATAACATATTAAGTGAAAGAAAAAATGATGAGCAATCTTCATAGTGGGTATCGCAGTAATTTAAAATACTGGATGGCTTGTATTATTGGATTTATTGCCATTTTGGTGATTATCGTTGTTGGTAGTTTTTATGTGGCAAAGCCTTATCTTAACAGCTTTGTAAAACGGGAAGTAGCCCGCCGCTCTATAAAAGCAGAAACATCCGAAATCAGTCTTACCGGCAAAGTCAATTTGAAGAATGTTACACTACCAGTTCCTACGGGCACATCACTTAAAATTGGTGCTATTTCTGCTCGCCCTCCTATTTTCTTCATTCCTGGAATCTTTACACTTTATAATGTTGATTTAGTATATGGTGATATTCATGTACAAATTCCTAAAATCTCTCTTAATAGCGTCTTCTTAAAGGAAAAGAATAGAGCTATTACATCACAGCTTTTACAATCCATAATGCGTATTGAACTTGCCTCAATTGTTGCTCCCAATATACGTGTTTTTGTAGAGAATAAGGGGGAACTTAAGATAAAAGATTTTCAGCTTTCTCATTTTAAAAATGCTCATATTGGTTCTGTTGGCATCAAAAATATGGCCCTTAAAACGATAGAGAAAAATAATGCTAAACAGATGAATATTGTCACAAAAAGTAATATGATAGAGGCACATGATATCGACATTAACTACATATATTCTATGATTTTGGGGAAAAATAATCCTGTCAATCAAGAAAAAACCGTTATCGGCCCTATTTCTCTCAAAAAGGTAATGATCGACCTTTTTGAAGGAAAAGAGAAAAGTACCTCTTTCTCTCTTGGCGCCCTTAAAACATCTGGTTTTAAAGTAAAAACATCCGAACAGATTCCTGGAAAATTGATTAAAAATTATCTTAATACAAGAAAAATAAACCATCTAGAGTCTCAAAAAAAATCACGGTATGACGTTCTTGTAGACACCCTATCTACTATTACTTTAGCTGATGCAGAAATGAGTGATCTCAACGTTGAGACACCACAGTTTCAAGCAGCATTTGAATCATTTCAATTTAAACAAGGCCTGTGGAAACATCCACTCCCCCAAAAATTTCTGATCTCTTTTAATAACCTTTCAATTTTACCTAAAAAAATGGAAGAAAAAGATTTAGAACTTTTCAAAAAAATGGGATTTGAACGGCTTGATCTTTCAGAAAAAATCGATTTTTCTTATGATGAAAAAAAACACGTACTCTTTTATACAGGGTCTTTCAACATAAAAAATATAGCGTCTGGAAAAATGGTAGCAAAAACTGTTGATGTTGATGAAAAACTCTTCTCTGCTGAAAAAGACGCAATGATTGCTGCTTTGCAGGATTCCGGTATTACTGAAATTGACATTCATTATACGGATTCTGGTTTCATTGATAAGCTTTTTTCTTATCTTGCACAAAACTTGAATGACAAAAAACATGATCTTAAAAAAGAACTCTATGACGATTTCTATCTGATGATGACACAAAGCCCGAAAATATTTTTAAAAAATCATGCTGAAGCGGAAAAAATTTCGAAATCTTTAGGTGATTTTGCTAAAAATCCCCAAACATTGATGATTAAGATGAAAGCAAAAGACAATAAAGGGCTCACAATAGCTGATCTCGAATCTGCCCTACAAAATGATTTGTCCACAGTTTTGAATAAAGTCCATCTCACCATAAAGAATGAAGCATCACCTTAAAAAATATCTTCCACTTTAAAATAGAATGATCTTGTCTATAAACTTTAGAGCATTATTCCTCTTCTTTCTGTTATATGATAGAGGAGGTTACCATAAAGAATAATAATTTGTACCGAAAAATATTATTTATGAAATTGCCGATACTTGGAGTTGTTCATGTCTGATTTATCTTCAAATCGTCTCCCTAACCGCGCTTCTCGTGTCACAAATCAAGCGCTTTCCGCTATCGAGCGTTTTCTTCATATTGAAGCTCTCAGTGGAATTGTTCTTTTATTAGCCGCTGCTCTTGCACTTATTTTTGCTAATTCTCAATATGCTTCTCTCTATGAATCCTTATGGCATACATCTTTTGGCTTTAACTTAGGGTATTTCACCCTCTCGTGGGATTTACACTTTTGGGTTAATGACGCTCTCATGACTGTTTTCTTTCTCGTTGCAGGAATGGAAATCCGGCGTGAAATTCATGAAGGTGCTCTTGCTGACTTTAAACAAGCAGTTTTGCCAATTGTTGCAGCAATAGGCGGCGTTTGTCTTCCTGCAATTATTTATCTCAGCTTTAACTTTAACGGGGGCCATACACATGGTTGGGCTGTGCCAACAGCTACAGATATTGCCTTTGCACTTGGCATTCTTGCTCTGCTTGGGAAACAAATTCCTTCTAACTTACATATCATTCTTTTATCCTTAGCAATTATTGATGATATTATTGCTGTTCTTATTATTGCTTTCTTCTACTCAACAAACATTGATCCTAGTGGTCTCATTATTGCAGCAGCAGGTATTGCTTTAGTGCTCTTCTTTCAATGGATTGGACTCGCATCAGCACGGCTTTATATTCTTCCTGGTGCGATCATCTGGTGGGGTTTGATGGTAACAGGTGTTCATCCCTCGCTTGCCGGCGTTATTTTAGGGATGATGACTCCCGTTTCCCCCCCTCGTACTCTTGTTGCGCCACTCACTATATTAAGCAACGCAATGCAAGTTCTTCAAGAAAAAGATACAAAAAAAGACTTCAATCATGTCTCAACCGCATTGAAAAAAATGCGTAAAGGACAACGTGATATGATAGCACCAGTGACACGTATTCAGAAAATATTACATCCATGGGTCGCATACGGTATCATGCCAATTTTTGCCTTTGCAAATGCTGGTGTTAGTTTTGCAAATTTTGATCTTTCTTCTCATGGGTCATTCTTGGTTGTACTCGGTGTTGTTATTGGTCTTTTTATTGGTAAACCTTTGGGTATTATTGCTGCCAGCTATTTAGCCGTCAAATCAGGACTCTGCCGTCTGCCTCCTCAAATGACTTGGACAGGTATTTTACTTATTGGATTTTTAGCAGGTATTGGCTTTACAATGTCTATTTTTGTTTCGATGCTTGCTTTTAAAGATATCATTCTGCTTGATTCTGCAAAAATTAGTGTCCTTTGTGGATCTGGTTTATCTGCTTTGTTCGGTCTCGGATATGGTTTTATTTACATCAAACGCAATAAAAAAGCGCATGCTAGCTGATTTATAAAAAGCTATAAGATTTTTTTTACTGTATTCAATGCCAATGAGCCCATATCCAATGTCAATAAGAGAAAAAAATCAAAAACTATAAAGCTCTCAGCAAAGAAGAAAAAATTTAATGCATGCCTTTCTTGAAAATCTTCCCTGACAAGAAATTTTTGTCTAAATTCTTCATTGAGGTTTTTATTTGTCCCTCAAGCTTGAGTTATATGGCGCTCTCTATTTTACCACAAGTTATAATCGGCGCTTTGTGTCCCCCCAAATACAGTGGACAAATAAATGTTTCTGGCTTTTTTCTTATTGAATAGACACCGTTCGTGCTATGTGTAGATTCATATGAAGTCACATCATTATAAATGTTTATAACATTATTAAAATTGGGCATTAAGTACCAGAAAAATCTCCAAAAGCTTTATATAAAGAGATGCCATTAGTCAGCATCTGTATTTTCTGCAATTGCATTGCTTGTGTCGGATGAGGATAGTGCATAAATTTTCTTACTCTCAATCTTGATCAAATAAATTTGTGGATGCGTAAGTTTGGCAAGAAAGGCAACTCCATTCATCAGTTGAAGGCTAAAACCGTATTTATCTTTCTATTTAAGCTTTTTTATCCTTTGTCTTACCACACGGCCTTATAATGTACTTCCTTCTCGGCTTCATCATGAAAGAAGAACGTTCAATCCACGAGCACACATAAAACTCTCAGAAACTATTTGAAACATTACACAATATCAATAGATATATTTACTCTATCTATTGATTTATAAGAATTTTTTTCATTATCCAGCTCGGATCATAACCCCGAATATTGTAAGATTCTCTCATTTCAAACCTTCTTTATATTCAATCAATTTTGTTCACTTGGCTTTACACACTCAGTGGGATTAGTATGTGGATAAAAATTGGGGTAAAATTATAGAAGATAGGAGGAAAAATGCCTCTCATGAACCGTCTTCATGCAAGGATGGCCACAACAATATGAGCTCTTAAATATATACTACGCGTTGGTACATATCCCATAAGCTGTTACAGAGAATGATAGTACTAGCTTGTACCTTTATAAACGTGAAGATGATAGTGCGCAATGGAGTTATCGGTATACAATTCACCCACATCATCGTGAAATGAGCTTAGGATTTTGAGACATGTCTCTTTAAAACAAGCCCTTGAACATGCAACATGGTGGCGTTCTGGTTTACGTGAAGGGCATGCCCCCATTAAAGAACGCGAAAAGCAAAAGCATGAGGCAATGCGGTATCTTCATTATCTTTAAAATATTGCTTTAGAGACTTTTGAAAGTCGTAAAGCCAAATTAAAGGATGGTGGTAAGTCTGCAAATTTAAAACTTCATATACTACCGTCTTCCTATTTCAAAACCCACATAAAGTTCTCACAGATCGTTTGAAAAAATACAAAGTATCAATGATATATACTATTCACCCTTCTTGAAGCAATTGCCATGAGAATAATCTCATAAAACCAAGCTCACGCGTTTCATTTTACCCAACACCGACAAAACTTCCTCTCAAAGAGCGTATTTGAGTGATGCGCATACTTCTTTATCCTATTCAATCCGTATCGGATAAGCGCTCAACTCCTCTACACATATAAAGCTCTTAATATTATATGGAAATTCTTTTAGAGCTAAAAATGTCTAGCCCTTATCAAGGCCATAAACAGCATGTAATGTTCTGACAGCAAGCTCGGTATAAGCACTATCAATCAAAACAGAAATCTTGATTTCTGACGTTGTAATTGCTTGAATATTAATACCTTTTTCAGCTAAAGCCTTAAATGCTGTAGCTGCAACACCTGCATGGCTGCGCATTCCAATACCAATAACAGAAACCTTTGCAAGATCGCTTTCAAATTGGATAACATCAAATCCAATCTCTTTACGATTCTCCTCAAGAAGCGCAACCGCCTTATCGACATCTGCCGATGGTACAGTGAAAGTCATATCTGTTTTTGAACCATCTTCAGAAATATTTTGCACAATCATATCAACATTAAGCTGCGCCTCAGCCAAGGGGCCAAAAATTGCTGCGGAGATCCCTGGACGATCTGCCAACCGACGGAGGGAAATTTGTGCTTCATCCTTAGCAAAAGCAATACCAGTAACATTTTGTTGTTCCACGATTTCATCCTCATCGCAAATAAGTGTTCCAGAAGAATTTGTCGGATCCTCCAGACCTAACACATCAGGATCCTCAAAACTTGAGCGCACGAAGGTACGAACTTTATGAACCATTGCCAACTCAACAGAACGAACCTGCAAAACTTTTGCTCCAAGAGAAGCCATTTCCAGCATTTCTTCAAAAGCAACTTTTTGCAAACGGCGTGCTTTAGGTTCTATACGTGGATCTGTTGTATAAACCCCATCCACATCTGTATAAATATCACAGCGATCAGCTTGTATCGCCGCAGCTATGGCAACAGCACTTGTATCTGATCCGCCTCGCCCTAAGGTAGAAATCCGATTATCTGGCGCTATTCCCTGAAAACCAGCAATAACAGCCACCTGTCCTTCTTGAAAACGCTGTATTAAAAAAGATCCATCAATATCTGTAATACGTGCACGACTGTGTACACTATCCGTATGAATAGGAATTTGCCAACCAAGCCATGAACGCGCATTCACCCCCATTGCTTGGAGTGTAAGAGCTAACAACCCCGCCGTTACCTGTTCACCAGATGCAACAACAACATCATATTCATAGGCATCTTTATAGATTGGCGAAGCATCACACGTCCACTGAACAAGTTCATTGGTTTTTCCAGCCATCGCGGATACGACAACCGCAACCTCATTGCCTGCCTCCACTTCTCTTTTGACATGCCGTGCAACATTATGAATACGCTCAATGTTTGCGACAGATGTTCCACCAAATTTCATCACAATCCGCGCCATCAATAACACTCTTACCTTTATATTTCTTATCTCACACGACAATGAGAATAAGGTTTTGCCACCATATTAACAAATCTCTTTTCCACATACAGAATATCTACCATTTGTGCAAATTGAATTATGCTTATAATATTTTTTCTTGACTTTATCATAAAATCCACTCGACTTTATGATAAAAAAGTAAAAGGATAACGATATGATAAATGAAACACAGACCACTATTGATCAAAATGAAATTGATCATTTTTCACGAATTGCTGCAGAATGGTGGGATCCACAAGGAAAATTTCGTCCACTCCATCAATTCAATCCCGCACGTCTTGCGTACATTAGAGAAAAAATCTGTTTAGAGTTTAATCGCGATCCTGTTTCGCTTATACCTTTTGAAAATTTGAGAATTCTTGATATCGGCTGCGGAGGTGGTTTGTTATGCGAACCAATGGCGCGTCTTGGTGCTACGGTTGTAGGGGCTGATGCTGCGCAAACAAATATTGAAGTCGCAAAAATCCATGCAGCCCAAAACGGACTCTCCATTGATTACCGCACCACAACCGCAGAAGAACTGGCTAATGAAGAAGAAAGATTTGATATTATACTCAATATGGAAGTTGTTGAACATGTTTCTGATGTTAATCTCTTCATAGAAACCACAGCGAAAATGCTCAAGCCCAACGGATTGATGTTTGTTTCAACACTTAATCGCACATGGAAAGCATGGGGGCTCGCCATTATAGGTGCTGAATACATCTTACGTTGGCTTCCCAAAGGAACCCATGACTATAAAAAATTCCTCAAACCCCAAGAATTGAAAAATCTCTTATCAAAAAACACTCTCACCGTCATTGACGGCATAGGTATTGCCTATAATCCATTAAACGACAGTTGGAACCACTCAAAAAATATGGAGGTTAACTATCTACTTCTTGCAAAACGACCTTAGAAAGTCGCTATTTTATGCTTTGTAACAAAGCATCGAGTTTCCCCTCATCTTCTAAAGCATAAAGATCATCACAACCACCAACATGATAATCGCCTATAAAAATTTGCGGAAATGTATCCCGCCCATTTGCGCGCTGCACCATTTCTTGGCGAAGAGATGTGGAAGCATCAATATCCGTATATTTTACCCCTTTTTTATCAAGCAAATCACGCGCTTTCATGCAATAAGGGCAGTGAGGACGTGTATAAATTATTACCTTTTTCATAGTGTTATTCTCCAATTTTTTTCAAATTTAAACTCTTCAAGAATTAGGAAAAAGAGAATCTCCTTTTAGAACACGTGAAAATGTGAGCACATCAACCCGCCGCGCACCTGCACGTTTTAATGTTGTTGCTGCCGCTGTCACCGTTGCACCTGTTGTGAAAACATCATCAACCAACAAAATAGAACGTCCCTCTAAATGTTTTTTAACTTTATGCGGCACTTCAAAAGCATTCAGCACATTTAATTTTCGTTCCCGAGAAGATAAACTCACCTGCGGGCGGGTATGCCGATGGCGGACAAGCCAGCCAGGTTTAAAATTCTTTTTCTGCACAGCCGCGATATGACGCGCAAGCTCAGCAGATTGATTATAACGTCGCTTCAAAAAACGACGAAAATGCAAGGGAACGGAAATAATAACATCACAATCATCAATAATCTCGCGCCCAGCAAATGCCATCCAATTTGCCATAAAAGATGCCAACTCTATATGATCCCCATATTTTAAGCGTGTTATCAAAGCTTGTGCCACCCCTTTATGAACAATCGCCGAGCGAACACGCGAAAAAGGATGAGAACTTTTAAGGGCTTCACCACTGAGAAAACCCTCCCCCATATCACAAACAAAAGGGGTTCCCATAACAGGGCAATAAGGTTTTGTGATAAATTGAAGGCCTTTCCAACACTCAGAACAAATCGTACCACAAGCAGAAACTCTTTGCTTACATCCATGGCAAATCGGAGGATATAGAATTGTGAGAAAGCGCTCAAAAAACTCACTTAATCTATTCCCGCCATTTAAAGCTATTTCTTGCAAGCATAACATGGTTAATTTAAGCTTCTATAGCTTTCCTATACAAAAAATATCTTGTATTTTCTAACTTTAATTCCTTTAAAAACCCTTACTTCTTATAAATTTGTTTTTCTTTCACATCATAAACTTGATACACTTGATAAAACTTGCACGAAAAGAAACCTTCTCAAAATGCACGCATTCCTAACCGAAAGACCTTTGACAATATGTCACATCCTTTAATTTTTGATCACGACCGCATTGAACAATTCCGCAAACGTGCTTTTCAAAAGGCAAAAGAAGGATATGATTTTTTACTCTCTCACATGGCTGAAGATCTTTATAAACGCCTCAGTACCGTTGACCGTACTTTTCCATTAGCTCTCGATTTGCACAGCCATACAGATCTTGCCGCACAAGCTTTACTGAACTCTGGAAAAGTTCATTGTGTAGAACGCGTTGAAACCGATACAATATATCAAAGCTATGACAAAAAATTTCATTTACGTGATCGAGAGATTCTGGATTTTCCTCAAAATTATTGTGACCTTATCGTTTCACTTCTTTCACTCCAATCAACCAATGATACCCCTGGTGTTTTGAAACAGATAAAACAAATCCTTAAACCAGATGGTTTATTTCTCGCGGTTATGGCAGGTGCTGATACACTTGTAGAATTGCATGAAAGCCTCTTACATGCGGAAATGGAAATCTATGGCGGTGTAAGCCCTCGGATCCATCCATTTGCTGATATTCGAGAGGTTGGTGCTCTTTTACAGCGTGCCGGTTTTGCCCTACCTGTTGCAGATATTGAAAATGTTACAATACGTTACAATACAATGTTTGATCTTATGCATGATCTTAAAGCTATGGGAATGCAAAATGCACTTATCAATCGCTCACGGAGTCCAGTATCCAAGCGCTTTTTTTCTCGAGCGGCTGAAATCTATGCACAACGATTTAGCGATCCAGATGGTCGCATTCGCGCAAACTTTTCTTTCATTTGGCTCTCTGGCTGGGCACCACACCCCAACCAGCAAAAACCTATGCAACCAGGCTCGGCGCAAAAGTCTCTTGCAGATGTTTTCGTCAAACAACAGAAAAAAACATAGATTCAACAGGCACATTATTTTTCAAAGACGCTTTTATCCATTTACCGTAACATCTGGCTGGTTATCGTTCCAGCTAACATTGAATCACTTACATTTAAAGCTGTACGCCCCATATCAATTAAAGGTTCAATAGAAATGAGTACAGCAACCAAAGAAACAGGGAGACCCATAATTGGTAAAACGATCAATGCAGCAAAAATAGCACCACCACCAACGCCAGCAACACCAATAGAACTCAACGTTACAACACCAACAAGAGTAGCAATCCAGGTGGGATCAAGAGGGTTAATCCCCATAGATGGTGCTATCATCGTTGCCAGCATTGCGGGATAAAGCCCTGCACAACCATTTTGTCCAATCGTTGCCCCAAAAGAAGCTGCAAAACTCGCAATTGATTGCGGTACACCAATCCATTTTGTTTGAGCTTCAATATTCAAAGGAATACTTGCTATACTTGAACGACTGCTCAGAGCAAATGTTAAAACCGGTAAAACCTTTTTGAAAAAATGAAACGGATTAATCCCTGATATACCAAGCAAGACACCATGAACCCCAAACATCAAAAGAATACCAACATAAGAAGCAATGATAAAAAGCAATAAACTTAAAACCTCTGCAATATGCGAGGTTGCTCCCACCTTCGTCATCAGTGCGTAAATACCGTAAGGAGTCAAAGCAATTACAATACGAACTAGCCACATAATCCAAGCTTGAGCCACTTGAATAAATAAAAGCGCTTTTTCCCCCTTTTCTGCATCATCTTTCTTTAGAAGAAGAACAGCAGCTCCTAAAAATGTTGCAAAAATAACAACACTAATAATTGATGTACGCTTAGCGCCACTTAACTCCGCAAAGGGATTTTTAGGAATCAAAGATAAAATCATCTGTGGAACACTCATATTTTCAAGTTGAGAAATATGGCCTCCCAAAGCAACAGAAACATTCTGCCCTTCATGTGCTAGACCATTCGCGGTTAATCCAAAAACATTCACCACCAAAACGCCAACCAATGCTGAAAGAGCCGTTGTAAAGAGCAATATCGAAAGTGTTATAACACTTATTTTTCCAACAGCATAAACAGAATGCAAATGCGCAACAGCCGAAATAATAGAAGTAAAAACTAATGGCATAACAATCATTTGTAGTAACAAAACATAACCATTACCAACAATATTAAACCATTCAACAGATTTTAATAAAGTGGTGTTATCTTCTCCATAAATAACTTGTAAAATACTTCCAAAAATCAAACCAACGATGAGTCCTAACATAACACGTATTGAAAGGCTCCATTTCGCCCTGTTACTTTGGGCAATCAATAACAAAAAAATAACGAATAAAAATAGATTGATAAAAAAATTAAATGTCATTGTTTATGCCTACTATTACGATGCTGGATATCGAAAAGTAATATTGATGCTCAAACTCAATGCGTAATATTTGAACATAACATATAAAGCTTACGAAGCTTTCATAAAAACATTATTTTTTAATTTATAGATTAAAAGAGAATTTTCTAACTCTTAATATCCCTCTAAATAGGATAAAAATAAAGTAAGAGCATTTCCCACTTCATTTATGAGATTTTATTCTTCAATAAAAGATTTACAATGTAAAACAAAACGCAAACGCCCCTTCTATAAAACTCTATATTGCAGGAACCTCTATATGCGTGCTGTTCCTGTTTACTTATACTATTTAAAAAATCTTTTCTGGCAACAATGAAAACCCTATCGAATTACACCAGAAACATGTTTACTTAACACAATATAAACCATTATTCGCTCTCTTTTTATCTGTATCCTCTCAACAAGTTTGATCCTTGTTTATTTAAAAACACATCTGATTTTATTTGAAAAACCTTTATAAAGCTTTTTCTAACCGTCAAGGATCATTCATATTTTCTGTTGTGAAAGGTGTTTTTGTGCACTTTCATTTTTTCTTGAAAAAACAAAAAATTGAAAACACGAAAATTTTGGAGTTCACAACGTTATATTCCAAACAAAAATTGTACTGTTATTAATATCACAGTACCAAGGAAGTAAAATATACCAATATCATCGCCTGTCAGTTCATTAACAAACACCATGCACGGTAATCGCTCTATATCCAGAGTTTGTCTATAATCTGAAAACACAATCTAAATTTTCTAAGATCCCCCATATAATTTATCTTTTATACGAATAAAAGCAGAAACACGCGCAATCTACACCAACACAATCAGCTCTATAAAACCTCTCTCAATAAAAACTGTAGATCTTTAGAAGACCGAAATAGAAATAGCAAGAAAATATATAAAAGTGTTTGATAAAACTTCTGTCTTATGCATTGCCTCACGCTTTTATTGATCATGCTCTTTCGTGGAATTTTTTCCCCACGAAATACAGACCACTATCGTTTGCGCATTCACGCAGCCTTTCAAAGAAATCTCTTTCATGACTCTTCAATCCATTGCACAAAAATTCCCATAAAGAGCATCATACAAAGTCCATTATGAATCACCATTTTCACCTTGCAAAAAACAAGCTAGTATCATCACATGCTATCATTTCTATTTGCCAGCTCTCAATTTCTTTGCTCGCTTGCGATTTTTGTAACGACTGCATTAAAGCAAGCCGTAAGGGGCATTCTTCTATTTCAGGAAATTTTATCCATACATTAATCCCATTTCGGTATATAAAGAAATAATTTTAGACTTTTTACTGTAGCAATATATTGATTTATAATGACTATTTGTCGTTATTTCTCTTGGAT
Source organism: Bartonella rattaustraliani AUST/NH4 (assembly GCF_000312565.1). Taxonomy (GTDB): domain Bacteria; phylum Pseudomonadota; class Alphaproteobacteria; order Rhizobiales; family Rhizobiaceae; genus Bartonella; species Bartonella rattaustraliani. The sequence continues at coordinate 57,629 of NZ_CALW02000045.1, read as the reverse complement.
CATCCCCCTGAATATCCATAAGGTTCTCTCTTTTCAAATCTTTTTCTATTGAGTCAATTTTTTCACTTGGCTTTATACTATTAGCGGGATTGGCATAAGGGTCAAATTATAGAAGAAAGGAGGAAAATGCCTCTCAGTAACAGCCTTCATGCAGGGGATGTCGCAATCTCACAAGTTTGTCAAGATACCATGAGTTGGTAAATAGATGACGGTGCTGACTTTTCGCAACACCATGAGCTAGTAAAGATATGGTGCCGGCTTGTCTCTTTATTAGTGTGAAGATGGTGGTGCTCAATGGGTTTATTAGTATACAGGCTTTATCATTATACAATTCACTAAACCAGCGCCGCAAAATGGGTTTAAGTGTTTCTCAGAGAAGTCTCTTTAAGACAAGCCTATGAACGTGCAACGCGGTGGCGTTCTGTTTTACATGAGGGTCGTGCCCCCATTAAAGAGCGTGAGAAACAAAAGCGTGAAGCAATGCGATATCTTCATTCTCTCAAAGGCTGTGGGTATTTTTGAAAGCTGTAAAGCTAAATTAAAGGATGATGATAAGTCTGGAGATTGGTTTTCATCTTTACAACTTCATGTACTCCCCAAATGAGGCTGTCTACCCATTTCAGAAATTACACAAACAGAGATACGCAATACGCTTGCCCCCGTATGGCATACAAAAGCAACAACAGCAGAGAAAGCACTCATGCGTCTTAATCTTTGTTTCAAACATGCTGCTGCATTGGGATTGGATGTTGATCGACAAGTAACAGAGAAAGTACGCGCCCTCTTAGGAAAACAACGCCATAAAGTGACTAATATGCCTGCAATGGCTTGGAAAGATGTGCCGGCTTTTTATCAAATACTTTGCCAAACAACAAGCATAATACAATTTGGCTTTGCGTTGGTTTATTCTTACGGGTGTTCGAACCAATCCTTTTCGTCATATTCTTGAAGATCAGATTGAAGGGAATATATGGACTTTTCTTGGCTCGAACATATGAAAGGAAAGCGTGATGCGACAACAAAGTTTCGCGTCCTTTTATCATTAGAAGCACTCAAAGTGAGTGAACAAGCACGCCCTCTCACACACAATGAATTCCTTTTTTCTACGTACGCTCGTGGTCCTCTTGCAGAAAATAGCATGTCACAATACATGAAAAAAACAAGGCTTGAGGCATCCCCCCATGGTTTTCGCTCTAGTTTACGTAATTGGCTAACTGAAACAACTGATGCGCCCTATGAAGTAGCAGAAACTATTTTAGCGCATACGGTCGGGGGTAAAGTAGAGCGTGCTTATCGTCGTACAGACTATTTAAAATAGTACCGTGTTTTTATAGAAAAATGAGCGGCTTATGTCACGGGTCAAACTTGAAATATGGGGCATTTTACCCCATGATCTGTGAATAACTTTCTCTCTCTTTTCTCAGTAGGCACATTCTAAAAATATGGGTTCTATCGTTCCACGCCAAATGGAATGGTAAAGAGATAAAAATTTATCAGCATCTGTTTGCCCCATTGCAATCACCTCTTCCAAAGGAACTAGAAAACCTGCCTCATCCAAACCATTCGCATCATACTGCCGACGATTTTTTAACCCCTTACGTGAAATAGCAATAACCTGACGTGCTATTTCTAAAATGATGGTTTGACGAAAAGGTGTTTTTAATCCCTCTTTAGGAACACGTTTGCGCAGATCCAAAACTTCTTCAAAACGCCAATCTTTTGTTAAGGCCTCTGCCTCATTAAGTGCTTCACTATCATAAAGAAGCCCAACCCAAAAAGCTGATAACGCGCAAATACGTTTCCAAGAGCCACAATCCGCGCCTCTCATTTCTAAAAATCGTTTTAAACGCACTTCCGGAAATAAAGTTGACAAATGATTAATCCAATCCCCCATATTTGCGACTGAATTTGCAATTCTTCCTTTTAATGCTCCATTCATAAACTGACGAAAAGTGATATCTGTACAATCGTGATAATGACCGTCACGCAAAACAAAATACATTGGTACGTCAAGTGCCCATTCAACATAATCCGCAAAACCAAAACGCTCTGAAAAAATAAAGGGAAGAACTCCAGTTCTCTGATTATCAGTATTACACCAAATTTCAGAGCGCCAAGATAAAAAGCCATTGGGACTCCCTTCCGTAAAAGGAGAGCTGGCAAATAATGCTGTTGCAATGGATTGTAATTTCATTGAAACTTGCATTTTTCGCCGCATGTCCGTTTCAGATGAAAAGTCCAAATTAACCTGAACCGTTGATGTGCGATACATCATATCGAGACCATTATGACCAACTTTTGGCATATAATTAGTCATAATCTGATAACGTGACTTAGGCATTCGCGGCGTTTCAACCAATGTCCACTTGGGACTAGCACCCATACCCAAAAAACCAATCCCCAATGGCTCTGAAACTTTTTTGAGAAGCGTTAAATGTTCCACCACCTCGCAATAAGTATGACCAACTGTTTTTAACGGCGCGCCAGATAATTCAAATTGTCCCCCAGGTTCCAAAGAAATAGCACCTTGCCCCACTGGTCCTACGAGCCCGATAATATTCCCTTCATCTAAAATAGGTTCCCATCCTAAAGCCCTTTTCATACCTTCTAAAAGCGCGCGAATCCCTCTCGCACCTTCATAAGGAACAGGAGCAAAACCATCTCTATAGAATGGAAACTTCTCATGTTCTGTACCAATACGCCAATCATTTTCTGTTTTGCACCCCCCTTGGAAATAGCTAACCAAGGCATCTAAGTTATAAATTTCACTTTCATCCGTTATATCAAGCGCCATAACTTACTCTATCCCATCATAAGTTCCATCATTTTAAATGAATTGTAGAATGTTCTACAGATGTCTATTTCTCAATCAATTAACCAATCCCCTCTTGTCGCATTAAGAAGAGCCAGAGCAGCAACAGCTGCAGTGTCAGCGCGTAAAATACGCGGACCTAATGATATCGGAATCACAAACGGATGTTTTTTTAAAAACTTATGCTCCTCTTCACTAAATCCACCTTCTGGTCCAATCAGAACACCTGGTCTAGTCATTTCATGTTTTTTTAAAAGAGGCAATACATTATGCGATTTATGCGTTTCATCACAAAAAAATAAAGGCTGTGTCTCATCCCAACATGACAACAATTTTGCCAACGACACGGCAGATAAGCACTCGGGCAAAGATAAAATGCCGCACTGCTCAGAAGCTTCAATAACATTAGCCTCCATACGCGCCATATTAATACGTGTCACTTGTGTATGATGTGTTACAACAGGTTGCAGAACCGATACCCCCATTTCCACAGCTTTCTGCACCATATAATCCAAACGGGCATTTTTGAGTGGAGAAAAACAGTAAATAAGATTCGAATACGCTGTTTGTAGTCTTTCTTGATGGATAACCCGAACCACAACAAATTTTTTTTCAACCATAATGAGTCTAGCAAGCCATTCACCATCTTGTCCATTAAAAAGTAAAATTTCAGCACCTTCCCGCATACGCAAAACACGTATAAGATAAGAGGCTTGCGCACCCTCTATTTTTATTTCTTCATTCAAAGCAAGTGGCTGTAGAATAAATAACCTTTTAAGTTTATAATTTATACGCATAAAAATCGTACCAAAGCTCGCTCGTGTCACCTAAAAAATGAGGAAAAAGATATAACAAAGGGAAAAAATTATATCTATAGAATTATAGAGTTTTTTTAGTTTTATGAAATAATTGTGGGAACAAAGAGAGCATTTAAGTGATTCTATCTTTTTTATAATAATATACTTATTCACCATTGCATTCAGTGTTTGATCACATGATTGGAGAGAAAATATGTCTGCTAAAAAAGCAACAATCATTACTGTTACCACCTTCCTAGCCTTTATTCTTATTACTGTAGGCATCGGCTCTGTTGTTGCAGATGGAAACCACATAATTTCTAAAGATGGTTATGGCATTTCTTCTCAGGTTTGATTGAGAAATATACTAATTTATACCTGAAACCATATTTTAAAATAATTTTCTCAAATTCTTGTCAGTTATGCAGAACGAAACTCAATCTGTATCAATATTCCTTTTAACCCAAAAATTACTATAATCTTGCCCTTTAGAATGAAGAGAAAAGATAAAGGGCCATGTAAGGCTATTTACGAGGCATTCAATATCTCTACAATGCGTTTTTGAACTGTTGTTTTTTTGTAATTGTGCTTGCAGTGTCCATTCACTTTGCTGTTTCTTAGCAAAAGCAGTCGCTATTGCACCTTGAATAGATAAGCTCCAATCTGCTGTACGTAGCAATGACTCTGTTATCTTTATCATACCATCTGAAAAATTTGTTTTAATATCCCAACGATCAAAATCTGTTGAAAGAGCCTTGTTATTCTTTAAAAGAAACTGCTCATTTTCTGAAAGTTTTGCGTGTAAATCATGCATATCATATCCTAATAGCCGTCCAAAAGACATATTGAGTGCTAATTCACCCCGCATTTTTGCAAAAAATTCTAACCAAGAACCAGCAAGCGTTTGCAACGTCATCGTAAAATGCGCTTTGGTTTGTGCAAATGGAAAAATTCCTAAAGCCTCTGAAACATCCTGCGCCTCAATGGAAGTCCCTGAAACACGCCCTTTAATCCGCACTTTCTTGCCAGATGATGTAATTTCGACATTACTTTGAAGCAAGCCACCAAAAATATGAGCGTGTCCAATATCAAAAATACCACGCCCATTTCTCATTTGTATTGCAACAGCTAAATCAGCAAGCGGAATATTCCCTATTTTTGCTTGCGGTGCAGAAAGACGGATATCTACCCCAATATGATCAAAAATTGTCATATCAAAAAATAAACGATTCTCTTTCATGGGAGAAAATATCGATCCCAAAAGGTTAAAATCCAAATTATCAAATGCTAAAGAGCCCATTATAATTGGAACATAATCCTGGAAATCAAGTTCTAAAGCGCCACGTGCACTTGTTGTCCCCATCTGAAATGTAACATTATTCATTTGGATATGCATTGGTCGCGCTAAAAAACGAGACTCCCACACAACAGGTGCTTTTAATCTGTGTCCCCAAAGCTGATTGCCTCCAATCCTAATTCCTTCAGTCCAAGTCCCTCCAATCCAATTCAATGTCTGATTCCAACCCGGAGAACGCATTGATATCTTTCCGTCAAAAATATAATATTCAGATAATTGTGCCTGCCCGCTAAAGGTGATACCACCACGCACAGAATTAAGACTTGCCTTAATCTGACTTTTTCCTCCTGCTAAAAGCAGCAATGCTTTATCGGCCTCAATGGACAATTTTGTCAATTCTCCTCGCCAACGAGCCGTTGCACGAAATCGCGCTTCCTGCATCAATTCCGGCCAATCTAAAGTTGCATCTAATCCCGTTATTTTTTCTGCCATACTGGAACAATTATCATGATACAAAAGTACACCATTTTCGATGACAATCCGCCCAAAAGGTTGTTTCAAAAAGCGCTCTATATCTCGCTGCTCCGAATTATGCGTCAATATTTCACGAGCATTGCGTATTGCTAATCCGAACGCACCTTGTGAGCGTGAAAATCTCTCAAAAAAATCAGCCACTGTTTTAATGGGCTTTTCCATAATAAACTGTGGTTGTACAATGCGTGTCTCTGAAAAAGAAACAGAGCCCCAAAGGAGATCTATCAAAGAAAGGTCAACTTCTATTGATTCCGCTTCCATTAACGGTACAACGTTATTTATTTTTGATGTTAAAATAACACCAGAAAGAAATACTTTAGGATAAGGAAAGAGATTCAATCGCGGAGGATCGCGCAATTGTACATTATACCCTGTCCACGCACTCAAGTCCTGTGCTAAACGCACACGAATCGTATCTGTTGACACAATATAAGGTAAAGCAAGAATACCGACCTCAAACAAAAAAATAATTGTAATAAAAATTCCGCTCAAAAATTTTATTATTCTGACGCGCACAATCTTCCTCTACATTTTCAGCCTTATAAAATAGGTCAAAAGCAAATTTAAATGATTGTTAAGAAAATTCTTACAATTTTAAAATTACACTATATTTCATTTCATAACTTCATTATTCTTGTTTTTATCCAAAGTTTATGAAAACAGCAATATTGCTGCTTCTTTACAAAACACTTATTCTAAAGTCATATAAAATTATAAAATATCTCAATTCTTACAGTTTTCATATAAATATTGCTACAAAGTGCTATTGCGTATCAGAATTTTTTTATAAGAAAACAAACAGCTCTACCGAAAGGATCTCTCTCATGAAAAATATTATCGACGGAAAAAAGCTTGCTGAAGAGATCATTGTAAAAGTTAAGACTGAAACAACAAAACTCCGCAATAACTATAATATACAACCAGGTATAGCCGTTATCATTGTTGGAGATGACCCTGCAAGCCAAGTATATGTCGCTTCAAAGAGCAAAAAAGCAGAAGAATGTGGTTTTTTTTCCATTAAACATATGGTTTCCCGAGAAACACAAGAAAAAGAACTCCTTCAACTCATTGCAACATTAAATTCTGACCCTAAAATCCACGGTATTTTGGTACAACTTCCCTTGCCTGCCCATATGAATACGAACCATATAACACAAGCTATTGCTGTTCAAAAAGATGTTGATGGTTTTCATTACATCAATATAGGAAAGCTCGCAGCAAACGCGTTGGAAGATACTATCATTCCCTGCACACCAGCCGGTGCTATGATGATGATCGAAAAAAAATGCGGACGAGATTTATCTGGTCTTGATGCCGTTGTCGTTGGACGCTCTAATATTGTCGGTAAACCTATGGCTACCCTCCTCACAGCCGCTAATGCCACCGTCACAATTGCCCACAGTCGTACACGTGACCTTGATGATGTCTGTCGTAGCGCTGATATTTTAGTGGCAGCGGTAGGCCGCCCACAAATGATTAAAGAAAATTGGGTTAAAAAGGGGGCGATTGTTATTGATGTTGGTATTAACCGCATTGCAGCACCAGAAAAGGGTGTGGGGGAAACGCGTCTTGTTGGTGATGTCGATTTTGAAGCAGTAAAAGGAAAAACCACCGCAATCACCCCTGTTCCAGGAGGCGTTGGACCTATGACTATTGCCATGCTCATGGTCAATACACTGAAAACTGCTGCCCGGATAAATAATCTCCCTGTGCCCAAATTTTAAGGACTTTGTACATTTTTGTTGCACAGGCAGTCTTTTTTTCTTTGCCCGCTTTGTTTACACCCTAAAAACAGAAGCTCCTTGATCTGCACGATTAACAGATTGACGAAAAACATGAAACCGTTCACGCCCAACACCATCTTCATTCTTTGAAAGATCAAGAAACATGACTGTTCATGCATGAAATTTTGCGATATCTTCCAAAAGTGCTAATTTTCCTGCATGGGCATCAAGACAAACAATGTCACCATCTTGTAAACGTGCAAGCGGACCATTATCCAAAGCCTCTGGTATCACATGGATTGCCGCAAGAATTTTTCTTGAGGCACCTGACATACGTCCATCTGTTACCAACGCGACCTTCTGACCGCGATCTTGTAAAACCCCTAAAATTGTTGTCAATTCGTGAAGCTCTGGCATACCATTGGCTTTGGGCCCTTGATAACGAATAACCGCAATAAAGTTTTTATCATTCAACTCTCCAGCTTTAAAAGCTTTTTGCAATTCTTCTTGATCATTAAAGACAAGAACGGGTGCTTCAATTCGCCAATGCTCAGGTTGAACAGCTGAAAATTTCATAATAGCTGTCCCCAAATCTCCCGCTAAAACACGAATACCACCATCAGGTTGAAATGGTTTTCTCCACCCTGCTAAGATCTTATGATTGCCACTTTCACGAAGAGCAAGCTCACGCACCGCACGACCATCAGCGCAAAATTTTGCATCAATGGCATAGGCATTAAGGTCTTTCCCAAAAACTGTACAAATATCTTCATGCACTAATCCCGCTTCAATAAGCTCGTGAATAACAAAACCCATACCACCAGCTGCATGAAAGTGGTTGATATCAGCCAGACCATTAGGATAAATCCGTACCAAAAGAGGTACAACGGACGAAATTTCTGTAATATCATGCCATGTTAATTGAATACCACACGCAGCCGCCATAGCAATCAAATGAATGGCATGATTGGTAGACCCTCCTGTTGCATTCAATCCTACAATAGCATTCACGAAAGAACGCTCATCTACGATCATTCCAAGTGGCTTATAATTATCACCAAGAACAGCCATTTCAAGCACACGCCTCGTAGATTCCTTTGTTAAAGCATCACGCAATGGTGTATTTGCATTGATGAAAGAGACTCCAAACATGTGTAGCCCCATCATCTCCAGTATCATCTGATTTGAATTAGCGGTCCCATAAAATGTACATGTTCCTGGACCATGATAAGAACGTGCTTCTGATTCCAATAATGCTTGGCAATCTATCTTATTTTCTGCATAAAGCTGGCGCATTTTTGCTTTTTCATCATTGCCTTGGCCACTGGTCATGGGGCCAGCAGGAACAAAAATTCCTGGTAAATGACCAAATGTGAGCGCTCCAATCACTAAGCCAGGAACAATTTTATCACAAACCCCAAGATACAATGCAGGATCAAACGTATCGTATGATAAGCCTAGCCTGTCGCCATTGCAATCACATCACGTGAAAAAAGGGAAAGCTCTATCCCAGCATAGCCTTGTGTCACGCCATCACACATTGCAGGCACACCACCAGCTACATGTAACAAGGTATTGATTTATAATGATAATTCACTGTTTTGCATGTTGAATGAGAGTCCCGAATAACGTAAGATTCTCTTATTTCAAACCTGCTTATGTTGAATCAATCAAAACCACTCACTTGCACCTCACAAGCGGATGAGTGTGTGGATTAAATTTGTATAAGAAAGGATTAAAAATGGCTCTTATGAACCGTCTTAATGCAAGATCTGTCGCAACATTGAGAGCTGGCAAATATAATGATGGGACCGGCTTGTTACTTCTAAGCGTGCCACACCACCAGCCATACGAGCAACCTCTTTAATTAAATAAGGAAAAGACTCAAAAGGTTGATGCGCTGAAAGTACGTCATTATACGCAGTAATAATACCAATGTTTCCAACAATATTATGTTTTAAACGCTCTTTATCTATTGGACCACAAGCTGCAAAACCATGAACCTGATTGGCACAGCCCAAAAAACTCCGCTTGAGACGATTTTCCTGTGCCTTCGCAATACGGTCTAAATAAATTTCTCTTGTTGGTTGAGAGCGTTCATAAATCCTTTGTATAACCGTAGCAATTGTTTTAGAAAGTTTCATGTTTATTCCCCCCTTACTTATGCATCTCATCATCAAAGCTGAGATGCCTGTCTATTGTATATCCGTATCATGGTTTTTCTCGCTGATTTCGTTTTCAGCCGGTGACCAATAAACTTGAACAAGATGATGCGCATGACGCAAAACTGCTCTAACAGGCATTTCCATTTCAGGTCCATCTTGACAGGCTGCCTCAAAACAATCGCGTTTTTGATTGCCTTCAAAATGGAGAACAAGACAACGAGACTGTATGATAACAGGCAAAGTCAGCGAAAGTCTTTGATCAAGAACACCCTTCACATGAAGTGGTAAAACAAGCGCTTGTGTTTGAAGATCAAGCGCTTGCTTCAAACGGTCAGCACCAGGAAAAAAGGAAGCAGTATGTCCATCCGTTCCCATTCCTAAAACAGTAACATCAAAAGGTCTTGGTAAAGTATTGATACGACTTGCTGCAGAAAAAGCAGCAAGTTCAGCAGTGATTGCTTTATGATAAAGGCCTATAAAACGTGCTTTCGCTGCAAAGTTTTGCAATAAATGACACCGTACCATATGTTCATTTGAACGCTCATGGTGCACAGGAACAAAACGTTCATCAACCAAAGTAATGATAATATTTTGCCAATCAATATCAGCTTTTGATAAATAATGAAAAAACAGTTCTGGTGTTTTGCCCCCAGAAACCGCTAAAATTGCTCTTTTGCGCTCAAGAACAGACACACTCAGTTCCGCTGCAACACGATCGGCCAGTGCTAAAGCCAAAGTCTTAGGTGTTTCAAAATTTAAACGATCAATATTCATTCCATGCATATTTATTGCTCTAAATTAAGTTGTTCCATACACGTCCATCCCGTTCCAGCAAAAATGTTGACGCAGATGGCCCCCATGAACCAGCGCGATAACCATGAAGAGGCTGTTTTATTGCTTCCCATCCTGCAAGAATTGGATCAATCCAATGCCAAGCAGCCTCAACTTCATCACGACGCATAAACAATGTTTGATCTCCACGAATAACGTCCATCAATAAACGTTCATAAGCATCAGGGTTACGTTGAGAAAATGCAGAGGCAAAACGCATATCTAATGGAATATGACGAAATCGCATACCCCCAGGGCCAGGGTCCTTAATCATCAACCATTGTTTTACACCCTCATCAGGTTGAAGACGAATAATAAGCCGATTAGAAAAAATTTCATCTGAATTTGTCTTAAAAATATTATGGGGGATGGGTTTAAAAACAACAACAATTTCAGACATCCTTGTGGCCATGCGCTTACCAGTTCGTAAATAAAAAGGTGTATCTGCCCACCGCCAATTATTCATTTTAACCTTCAATGCCACAAATGTTTCACGCTGGCTGACCTCTTTTCCAAGATCGTCAAGATAAGATTTCAAAGCACCCCCTTCCGATAAACCAGACAGATACTGCCCACGTACGGTATTTTGTTCCACATTATGAATATTAAGAGGTGTTAAAGAATGCAAAACTTTCAATTTTTCATCGCGTACAGCATTTGCATTGTTGGTAAATGGAATTTCCATAGCAACCAAACAAAGCAATTGTAGCATATGGTTTTGTACCATATCACGCAGTGCACCTGCACTCTCATAATATTCTACACGCCCTTCTATGCCTAAAGACTCGGCAACCGTTATTTGAACATGATCAATATAGTTAGAATTCCATAAGGGCTCATAAAGTGTATTAACAAACCGCAATGCCATCAAATTTTGAACCGTTTCCTTACCAAGATAATGGTCAATGCGAAAGATTTGATCTTCACTAAATACTTTTGCAAATATATCATTGAGTTCAACAGCTGTCCTTCTATCCCAGCCAATAGGTTTTTCAATGATAATCCGTGTTTGTGGGGTCACCAAACCGCTCTGCCCCAATTTCATCGTGATATTCTCAAAAAGTGATGAGCCAACGGCAAAATAAAAAGCTCTGATATCAGCTGGATCTTTTGACAATAACAAAGTTAAATCTTCCCACCCTCGGTTTGAATTGATATCAAGAGATACATAGCTCAAACGTGCAAGAAAACGATCACGTTCAACTTCGTTAAGATCTTCTGGATGAACATGTTGTTCTAAAGAAGTACGAACAAAGTTTTGATATTCTTCATGACTCAACGAAGAACGCGAAACTCCAATGATACGTGTTGGCTCACGCAATTGCCCAACACACTGACAATGGTATAAAGCAGGTAAAAGTTTGCGCAAGGCCAAATCACCATTGCCACCAAAAACAACACAATCAAAGGGAGAAACTGGAATAATTTTACGTGCCATGAACTTGTTTATTTTCCCATTCAATTAGTGAAAGCTGAAATAATTTATAGAAGCTCTCAATCATTAAAACAGACAGATACTAAACAAGCCATTAATTTTCTCCATTTCAAACAATATTCCATTAAAAATGATCCATCAAAGAAAACCAATGCATTGCAAAAAATACAAGTGGATAACGCAAAACTCTTCCACCTGGAAAGGATGAAATCTTCAAATTCTGAAAAGTGGTAAAGCGTTCACGCTTACCTGTTAACCATTCAGCATATAACTTCCCTATAAAAGGTGCAAGCATCACTCCATGTCCTGAATAACCACCACAATAAGTGATACCGGGGTGCAGTTGACGAACATAAGGCATACGTTCCACCGTAATAGCAACTGTTGCCCCCCAATGATGAGTCAAATTTATAGAGTGGAGATGAGGATAAATTTCCGCAATTTGCCTTCGTATACGTTTATCTAAATTTGTAGGATACTGATTATCATAGCTTTCTACTCCGCCAAATAATAAGCGATTATCAATGCTTTTGCGAAAGTAACGAACCATAAAACGAGAATCATCTACCGATTCACCTCCCAAAAGAATTGAACTGTCTTCTGGTAAGGGTTCAGTTGCTCCAATATAAGAACGGATAGAAAAAATATTTTTCTCAACAAAATGCTGAAGTCCAAGTTTATAGGCGTTGATTGCCAATAAAACATGCTCAGCCTTTATATTGCCTTGTTCTGTTATCACGTTCCAGTTGCGCCCATTGCGATTCACCGCACGAACCTTTGTTTTCTCATAAAGTTTAGCACCAGCGTTTTTTGCTTTTTTTGCCAAATAAACAACTAGCTTTAAGGGATTAATATGGCCAGTATCTGCATCATAAATGCCACCGCAATAAAAAGATGAACCAAGCCGCTTTTCTGTCTCATCTCTCCCCATAAAAGTGAGACTATGATAACCATAACGTTGCATCGTCTCAATATGCCGTTGATAAGATACGAGCTCACGTTTTTTATGTGTCACGGACAATTGTCCTGTCATAAAATCACACTGGAAATCTGGTTTTGAACACCAAGATAAAATATCTCTTTTGGCTTCTTCTGCTAAATCAAACAGTGCCTTACTTCGCTCAAAACCATATTTTTTCTCGAGAGTTTCCACCCATTGTCGCTGTCCCGTTCCCAATTGCCCCCCATTACGCCCTGACGCACCATCACCCAAACGTGATGCTTCCAACAAAACGACATGCACTCCAGCCTTAGCGAGATGATAAGCCGCCGAAAGCCCTGTAAATCCCCCTCCAATAATCACCACATCACACTGTATCTTTTCGCTCAAAAACGGATAAGAAAACCGTTCTTCTAAACTGTCTTCATACCAAGAAACTCCTGGAGAAATCGAATTATAAGCAATCATCGTGATAAAACTCAAACATTCAGCAAAAGGTATTCGCGCTCCCACGGGCTAATGACTTCCATAAAAGTCTCGAACTCTTGCCGCTTGATTGCCGCATAAGTGCTTACAAACATATCTCCTAAAATAGCACGTATCGCTGTATCTTGCTCAAATAAACTCACGGCTTCAATGAGTCCACGCGGCAATTCAATGTTATCAACATTCACATTACTTGTTGTTGGCTCATCTGGCGCAAGTTTTTGCTGCAAACCAATAAGACCACAAGCTAAAGAGGCCGCAAGTACTAAATAAGGATTAGCATCTGAGGAAGGAAGTCTATTTTCAACGCGCCGTGCCTGTGGGGAAGAACGCGGCACACGAAACGCCGTAGTACGATTGTCATACCCCCATCGCAAATTCACAGGTGCCGAAATATCAGGCATAAGACGTCGATAAGAATTGACATAAGGCGCAAGCATCACAAGTGCTCCTGCCATATGTTTTTGTAATCCACCAATAAAATGGCGAAAACAAGCACTTTCCTCACCATCTTCTTGTGTAAAAATATTCAACCCAGTTTTCTTATCAATAACCGATTGGTGAATATGCATAGCAGAACCTGGCTGCCCTTGAATAGGTTTCGCCATAAAAGTCGCGTACATATTATGCTTAAGTGCCGCTTCACGAATGGTTCGTTTAAACATAAAAACTTGATCCGCTAATTCAATCGGATCTCCATGACGTAAATTGATTTCAAACTGACCAGCCCCTTCTTCATGAATAAGCGTATCAATTTCTAACCCTTGTGCTTCTGAAAAATGATAAATATCATCAATAAACTCATCAAATTCATTCACACCAGCAATTGAATAGCCCTGACCTCCACCAATTGAGCGCCCAGAACGACCAACCGGAGGAACCAGAGGATAATCAGGGTCGGGATTCTTTTCCACCAAATAAAATTCGATTTCTGGTGAAACAACCGGCTTTAGCCCCATTCGCGTGTAAAAATTGATGACTTTTCGCAAAACATTTCGTGGCGTGTAATCCACAACCTGCCCATTTTGATACACAAGATCACAAATCACTTGTGCAGTAGGTGCTTCTTCCCATGGTACAATGCTTAACGTGGAAAGATCAGGCTCAAGACGCAGATCACCATCCGTTTTGGGATATTCAAAACCATGCCCATCTTCAGGATAATCTCCTGAAATTGTTGCCATAAAAACAGCTGAAGGTAATGCCAATGATGTTTCTGAGGTAAATTTTTTAGAAAGCATCATCTTACCACGCGGAACGCCCGCTTGATCAGGTGTAATACACTCAATATCTTCTGCATTACGGAAAGCAAGCCATTGCGAAACTTGTTCCCAATTGTTTACACCACGTAAATTTTTAAGAAAGTGAAAAACAGGCTTAGAACCTTTTTTTTTCATTTGTTTACCATTTTTCACAGCCATAACATACCAACTTAAAAAAACAATCAAGCTCTGCCTTCCTGCACGCATCCCCTCTACAAACTTTATAGCAAAACTTTATCAATTTCATTTTAAAGAATACAAGCGCTCTTCCCAAGATAAAAAAACTTGTAACCATTATAAGCCGCTTATTCTATCAAATATAGTGAAAAATTGGTACGGTTGGTGGGATTTGAACCTACGACCTCTGGTGCCACAAACCAGCGCTCTAACCAACTGAGCTACAACCGCATAAAAATAAGTGTACCATAACTGCTTACAATTTCATAAACACTTATTCTCTGTCTGAGTGACATAAGGAAGATCAGAAGAGTTTGCAAGCCCCTTTCCCAAAATCCTATAGTTTTTATCCAGAAAAATCATTTTATCATGAAGGAAGCGCACGTTTTGCCCAATCTTCAACACGATGATCGCGATAAGCTTTGATAGTATCAATGCTATCTTGCTGCATAATCTGCAAAATCTCTTCCAGAATAGTTATAGCAAGATCTGGCCCCTTATAAACCATTCCACTATATAATTGAACTAAGTCTGCCCCAGCTTTCACCTTTTCTAAAGCTGTCCAAGCATCCTTGACACCACCAACACCAATGATTGCAATTTCCTTCCCCAATTTTTGGCGCATTTTTGCAAGCACAATCGTTGATCGTTCAAAAAGTGGCTTGCCAGAAAGCCCCCCCTCTTCACCACTCAAGAGACTATCGTTAAGTCCTTGGCGTGAAAGAGTGGTATTGGAAACGATGAGACCATCAAAATCAGAAGCTTTTATTTCTTCAGCAATGTCATCTAACGCCTTTTCCGATAAATCAGGTGCAATTTTTAAAAAAATGGGAACAGAAAATCCATGCTTTTTCTTTTGCTCACTGCGCGCCTGCGAAACTGAATTCATCAAAATATGTAAATTATCCCGCGCTTGTAAATCGCGTAAACCTGGCGTATTCGGTGAAGAGATATTAACCGTAAAATAGTGCGCAATATCATAAAAATGCGTAATCCCCGCAACATAATCGTTATTTTTATTGATCGTATCCTTATTGGCACCAATATTGATTCCTACAATACCGCGTTGTTTCTGCGCGCGAAGTCTGTTGTAAACAATGTGATGTCCATCATTATTAAAGCCCATTCTATTAATAATCGCCTCATCTTCTTGTAAGCGAAAAAGCCGTGGTTTGGGATTTCCCGCTTGAGGTTTTGGTGTTACGGTCCCAATTTCAGTAAAACCAAACCCTAAACGAAAAACAGCATCGACAACCTCTGCATTTTTATCAAACCCGGCAGCAAGACCCACAAAATTTTTAAACTCAAGACCTGCAATCGTTACACACAAACGCTTGTCAATAATCTTCCGACAACTGTTCAGTCCACTTTTCAACCCAATAATCGCTAAACGGTGTGCATGTTCTGGATCCAACATAAACAAAGCAGAACGACCAATACAACGAAAGAAATTCATCAATCCTTCTCCAAAAATAAACCCGCCCCAACTGCACCACACATAAATCTTCTCATACAAAAGATCATCCATAAAGATGGTATATCATTAACCTAAAAACATCCACATATTGTAAAAAGTTTATAGGATTTTATAGGATAATGACAGAGAAGTTCATAAGATTATCGCTATTAATATTTACATCTATGCATACTGAATAAAAAAGCGTCTTTTAATGTTTGAAAAAGATGCTCCCCTTTTTTCAAGTGATGAAGTGATGAAGTGATGAAGTGATGAAGTGATGAAGTGATGAAGTGATGAAGTGATGAAGTGATGAAGTGATGAAGTGATGAAGTGATGAAGTGATGAAGTGATGAAGTGATGAAGTGATGAAGTGATGAAGTGATGAAGTGATGAAGTGATGAAGTGATGAAGTGATGAAGTGATGAAGTGATGAAGTGATGAAGTGATGAAGTGTAAAATCATTTGCAAACAAGTCAACATATTGATTTACAATTCTTATTTATCTTTCTACATCTTAAATTTAAGAAAAACAATACTGTAAGTTTCTCTCATTTTAGACCTGTTGATATTCACGTAATAAAAGCACTTTTCTTGCACACCATAAGCAAAATTGGTTGTGTGGATCATAATGCTTTAAATAAAGAGTAAAAGCACCTTTAACCGTCTTGATGCAAAAACTGTCGCAATATCATGAATGGATAAATCAAATCATGGCGTAGGCTTGTCCTTCCATACACCGCTTTATATCTTCATAAAGTAAGCGTAAAGATGGTGTCACCCAATCAAGAGCTTTTGCGCTATACCATTCACAAATGTTGTCATGAAACGGCAATCCAGCCTCATTTGAGGAGGACATGACGTTGTAAAGGTGAAAACCAGCCTCCAAACTTACCATCATTTTGAAATTCAGCTTTACGGATTTCAAAAGTCTCTAAAGCAATGTCTTTAAGATAATGAAGATACCACATTGCTTCACGCTTTTGTTCCTCACGTTCTTTAATGGGGTCACGCCCCTCATGTAAAACAGAACGCCACCCACGTTGCACATTCACGGGCTTGTTTTAAAGAAACTTCTGTGGCGCCAATCTTAGAGCCCCTAAGTCCATTTTACGACGATGTGGGTGAATTGTATAACAATAAATCCATCGCGCACCACCATCTTCACGCTTAGAAAGGGACAAGCTGGCACCATCATTCTCTTTACCAGTGCCCAATATATTTACAAGCTCAGGTCTATTTACGCACTCATAGTATTGTAGCAGCCCTTGCATGAAAGCGGTTCATGAGAGGCATTTTTCCTTCTTTCTTTTTTCGTTTCCCCCCATATGCCAACCCCACTCATGGCATACGGCCAAGTAAACAAAATTGATTTAACATAAAAAGGCTTAAAATGAGATAAACCCACAAGATTTGGGGTTGTGATTCAAGCTCTATAATGGCAAATAATCGTTATAAATCAATTCTGTGTATGAAATATGATTTAAAACGATAAAAGAGGTGTCTTTAAAATAACCGTGTGAATGTGTGGTAGCATTCTGTTTTGCGTGATGGTTGTACCCCCATTTTAAGAACATGAGAAAAAAAGCGCGAAACAATGCATAATCTTCATAATCTCAAAGACATTGTTGTAGATGCTTTTGAAATCCCTAAGGCTGAATTTCAAAATGATGGTAAATTTGGAGGCTGGTTTTCACCTTTACAACGTCATGGACCCCAAATGAGACTGCATTGCCATTTCAGAAATTACACAAATAAATATACGCAATAAGCTTGCTCTCATGTGGCATACAAAAACTGCAACAGCAGAGAACGCGGTGATTCGTCTTAAGTTTTGTTTCAAACATGCTGCGGCATTGGGATTAGATATTGATTGACAAGCAATAGCCAAAGCACACGCCCTCTTGGAAAAACAACGCCATAAAACTATGAAGAGACCTGCAATAGAATTAAAGAGAGGTGCCAACTTTTTTAAGAAAATAACAACCGCTCTTTCCTTTTTCATCAAAAGCGATACTTTAATATCACTATCGTATATGTAAAGGGGAAAACACAATGCTTAAAGAATTCAAAGAATTTGCCCTAAAAGGCAATATGATTGACCTTGCTATCGGTGTAATTATAGGAGGCGCTTTTGGTGCTTTGGTTAATTCAGTTGTCAATGATATTTTTATGCCAATCATTGGGCTGATTACGGGCGGAATCGACTTTTCTAACATGTTTATTCAGCTTGCTGGTGAAAAACAAGAAACACTGAGTGCTGCTAAAGCAGCAGGTGCTACCATTAGCTACGGACACTTTATCACGTTATTTATCAATTTTCTCATTATTGCTTGGATTCTTTTTCTTTTTGTTAAAGCCATGAATAAACTGCGTCGCAAACAAGAAGAAGAGAAGTCCTCCCCCAAAATGTCTCTAGAAGAACAATTGTTGTCAGAAATCCGAGATCTTTTGGCCAAGAAGAAATAAATTTACGCGCTATTTTTCTCATGGAACACAGGAAAAAACATTTCCACAGTTGTTCCATGACCAGGTTTTGAAAAGAGAAAAAATTGACCACCACTCTCTTCTACCATTGCTTTACACATCGGAAGCCCTAAACCAGTTCCAACAAAGCTACTGTCATCAGAGCGTCCGTCTTTGCGCTTTATCTGACCATAAGGTTGGAGTGCCTGCACAATTTCTTCATCACTCATTCCTATACCATTATCACTTACTGAAATCTTGACGCGCTCTTTTTTTCTATAAGAAACATGAACAACGATCTGCCCACCCGATGATGTAAAACGAATAGCATTGGAGAGAAGATTCCATACAATTTGCCGAAATGTCTGTTGCGATACACGAATAAATGGTACAGAAACTGGAGCAGCAATGCGCATGATAATACCATTATGATTCGCCTGTGTTTCAAGAAAAGCCATACTCGCACGCAAACAAGCTATTACATCAAATTCTTCCGCTCTCAGCGGAAGATTTGGCTGGTTATTTTTCCCCAAATAATTCGCTTTCGAACATTCTAGTAATTGATTAACCAACGATAATATATGTTTTCCAGATGAGATAATATCACATAAATATCCATGATAACGCTCATTGTCTATCGAACCAAAACGACCATCCCTCATAATTTCTGCAAAACCAATAAGAGTATTCAAAGGGATCCGTATTTCATGAACAATTCCAGCTCTTTTATTCTCTTCTGCCTTTTTATCCATGAGTAAAACTGTTTTTGTCGCATTATGTAATATAACAGCGTAATTGCCTTGTCGTGCCAAAGATACAATTGTCATAGAAACTGTTATATTTTTATGGTTTTTTGTCATTAAATCAACTGTTGAACTGCAATTAAAAACCTGATTTTTTCCCTTCATACGGATCAACTCAAAATATTTTTTAACAAGCGGTCGGTTTTGCAAAATAAACAAGGATGATAATGGCTGTGCCAATAGTTCATTGATCTCATAACCCGTGAGTGCCAAAGCAGCACGACTAACCGATTGAATAAAACCTCGTCCATCCAACCAAAAAACGCCCTCCATCGCTGTATTCAACAAGGATAAAACCACTGCAGGTTCTTTTATGAGAGTTTGTTCCACAGCATTTACCGACCATGCCTGCGCATTTGACAACTGAACTGCCGCATCCTCATCCACATGCTCACATCCTACAGATAAATGCAATTCTCCACGCAATCGTTCTGCAATCTCACGAAAAGCTGAACGCTCTACCTCTGAAAGACTCGTTGTTTTTGTCTCCCAATTTTCCTCTTTTTTCTCTTGCCTTTTTTCTTGTCTTTTCAAAATACCAAAACCTCGAAATCCCTCAAAACATTGTTCATCATCAAAAATTGGCACAGCAGATAATTCAGCATCAAGACACTCCAAACTCTCATCAACAGGCCACTGCACTGTTCGTTTACTCCAAGGTACAAGTTCTGCAACAAGACTGCTAAACTCCTGATATCGCTCATCATGAAATCTATTGCTAAGCGCATCAAAGTCAGATCCTAAAATAGAGGAAGAGAGAGGTCCAACAATTTCAGCCAATTCTTTTGAAACTTCACAAAATCGTCCCTCTTTGTCTATCCTCCAGGTGAAGCGCTGCGGTAAAAGTTCTGTCGTAAAATGAAAAAGTTTTTGATTATTCTTCAAGTCATTCGATTCTAATGGTGCATATAAAACCAAAAAACGTACCGGATTCACCTGCAAGCGGATAACGCCAACTTGCATACGAATACCTGCTATGGACAAAACTGTTTTGACTGGGGATTCATTATCAATCGTCTGTAATAAAATTCTGACCGGTTCATCAACAAAAGAAAAATGAGAAGAAGATTCCAACACTGTGCCGTGTTCATCAATTATTGCAACAGACAGTGTTGCCTCATCCAAGCCAGCAAGAAGAGAAACCTCCCCTTCTCGCAAAGATTCTAGCAAAAACACCTTCCCTAAATAGCCACATCCAATAGAAACTATAGAAAATTCAGTGCAGTGCTTTGCACCATACAACGTAATAAAATCTGCACCCCCCAATATCTTTTGGCATTCTGCACTGTCCCCAAAAAACGGCTTCTTTATCATCGCTGTAACAGACGTAAAACCGAAAAAATATGCCGCTGCACCATTTGACCAAAGAATATTTTTACAATCAAAGGAGAGAACAAAAGCCATCTGCCCCCGCATAAAAGCTTGTTTAATTTCCTTCGATTCCAAATAATCTAAAAATGTCAAAGACATCTCAAATCCTTTTTTGTATCACTCACCACACTGCACCAGTGGTTTTAATACAAAATATCGCTTCTATTTTGTCACTCCCCATTTTATATTTCTTATCTTTCACTCGTAAAATAAGCACACAGCAACAACCTCTCTCACATAATAAGCATGAACCATTAAAAAAATGAGCGTTTCACGTTTTAGAGGTAAAGTATTCTTAAAACTGTTTTATTTATTCTTATATTCATCGAGCAGAATTTCACGTTTTCCAACATGATTAGCAGCTCCAACGATGCCTTTTTCTTCCATGCGTTCAACGAGAGAAGCTGCCTTATTATAACCAATTGCAAGTCGACGTTGAATATAAGATGTTGAGCATTTTTTATCACGCATGACAATCTTGATAGCCTGTCTATAAAGTTCCTCACCATCTTCTTCAAGATTTCCTTCCGAATCTCCGGAAACTGAATTGGCAGAATCACCGTCTTTATTCTCATCTTCAGCATCCGTTACCGTGGTTAAATAATCAGGCTTGCCTTGCATTTTAAGATGAGCAACCACAGACTCTACTTCTTTATCGGAAACAAAAGGGCCATGAACACGTACAATACGTCCGCCACCTGCCATATGCAGCATATCTCCCTGCCCTAACAGAGTT
The DNA here is from genome assembly GCF_000312565.1 of Bartonella rattaustraliani AUST/NH4. GTDB lineage: Bacteria > Pseudomonadota > Alphaproteobacteria > Rhizobiales > Rhizobiaceae > Bartonella > Bartonella rattaustraliani. The sequence goes on along the minus strand of NZ_CALW02000045.1, from coordinate 36,337 downwards.
TCAGCACCTTGTTCTCCTAAAATTGTACGACTGTCTATTTTTGATGTGACTTGGAAAGAAATACGCGTAGGAAAATTTGCTTTAATCGTGCCAGTAATGACATCAACAGAAGGACGCTGTGTCGCCATAATAAGATGAATGCCTGCTGCACGCGCCATTTGCGCCAAACGTTGAATGGCATTTTCAATTTCTTTACCCGCCACCATCATGAGATCGGCCATCTCATCAACAATCACAACAATATAGGGAAGCTGCGTGAGATCCATTGCTTCTTCATGATAAAGTATTTCCCCACTTTCTTTATCAAAACCCGATTGTACAGTACACATGATGATTTCGCCTTTTTGTGCGGCAAGTGCAACACGTGCGTTAAAACCATCGATATTACGCACACCCAACTTAGCCATTTTGCGGTAACGATCTTCCATTTCACGAACCGCCCACTTTAAAGCTGTTACCGCCTTTTTAGGATCTGTTACAACAGGTGTTAAAAGATGTGGAATGCCATCATAAACAGAAAGTTCTAGCATTTTAGGGTCAACCATAATCAAACGACACTGCTGTGGTGTCATTCGATAAAGGATTGATAAAATCATTGTATTAATTGCAACCGATTTGCCCGCACCTGTTGTTCCTGCAACCAATAAATGAGGCATTTTTGCTAATTCTGCAATGACGGGTTCACCATTAATATCCTTCCCCAAAGCAAGAGCTAATTTAAATTGGCTTTCACGAAAAGACCTTGTTTGGATTAATTCTTTTAAATACACGGTTTCACGAACCGCATTTGGCAACTCAATCCCAATAACATTCCGTCCAGGAATTACAGCAACACGCGTAGAAATTGCAGACATAGAACGCGCAATATCATCAGAAAGATTAATAACACGTGATGATTTTACTCCAGCTGCAGGCTCAAACTCATACATTGTCACCACTGGTCCTGGATGCACATGGATAATTTCACCCTTAATGCCAAAATCTTCCAAAACGCTTTCCAAAAGTCCAGCACTACGCTCTAATATTTCTTGTGAAATCACAGAATCTTCATGAAAAGTGGGATTTTGCAATAAATGAATCGGAGGAAATTCATAAACATCATGATCACGAGATTGAATATTTGACATAAAAGCAGAATGATGATCACCTAACAGTGTGCGAGCGGATCGCGATATTTTACCTTGTTGTTTCATTCCAGAAGAAACTTCTGCACTCTTTACGTTTTCTGCAACTCTATCATCAGTAAGACGACTGATCTTTGGAGTCTCTCTCGTCGCCCCTCCATCATTTGATGTGTCATCTCTGTTGCTTAACGTATCAGCTAAATCTTCAACAGCAAGTCTCAAATGATCCTTTGAAACCTCTTTAACAGAATCACCCTTTGTATGTATTAAATCAGAATTTTTCTCTGTTTTCCGTATCCCTTCTGCTGAAGATTCTGATGTAAGAGAATCGTAAAACTGTGGAAATCGATATTCAAGAACGCGATAAAGAGCAGTAATCGACTCATCAAAAGCAGAAGTCGCACTGGAAGCAATCTCATGCCCCGTATCACCAATCGGTGTTACAACCTCTCTAGACGTTTGCATATCAACCTGTTCTAACATAAAGGATCCACATTCAAAAAATGCATCATCAGAAAGATAAAAAACAGGCTTTGTTTTTTGCTGCATATTTTCTACTTGTAATTTATCCTTCTCAAGGGACTTATTCATAGCTTGCTGTGACAATTGCTTTAAAACTGTCTCATAGCAAATGGAGGCTTTATTTTCTATTGATTGAGGGTTAACAACCTTTTTTGTTGACGGAGTTTCTTTTGTCCCCTTATTGCAGCATATCATATTTGTAGGATCTTTTTGCTCTTTCCTGTCTGTAAAAGCTTTAAATTGTTTCGCAAAAACGGGATCTTTTTCTATGCGACGACGCAAAATTTCAACTTCTGGTGTTCGCGTAAAACGCACATTTTGTCCAAGGGTGAATGCCTTTTTCCAGATTTCCGGATAAGAGGATATCTCGGCAAGCTTAGTATATGAATTTCCTTCTGATATATCTTGAGAACTCTCATCAGAAAAAGAAGACGGAGAAATGGATTTTATTTTCGAATTATGCATGACATCCAACAAATTTATAGCAATGAGTATAATCTCTTCTTCAAAAAGAACACACGGAGATTATAATATGAAGGTTAATAACATTTTGCTGACTGATATTTTTTAACAAAAATCATGCAGAAATTTTTCTCAATGAGACTTTTTTCACAAATGTCGGATAAATTGCAAAGTGCATGATGAGATGAGAACTATCCCCCATCTTTTTATAAAAAAATTCTTTTAGAAAAAATGATAGAAATCGCTCATTATTCTCTTTTCTTGTCACTTCATAAATTAATACAATAATACAATTTGTTAGCATAAGAAATGCTCTTATAGCTTTCCCATCTTACTGACATAAAATAGGCTTATTTTTCGACGTTTGATAAGATTACCCTTGTTATTCTTCTCTAAAAGAGTTCAAATAGGATAAATTATAATAATGTAACAAAGGGAGAAAAACATGTTTAACAAGCGGAAATTTTATATCAATGGCCTATGGGATGATCCAAGTACTCCTCATGATCTACACGTCATTGATCCATCAACAGAAGAGGCTTGTGCTGTTATTAGTTTAGGCAGCACACAAGATGCAGATAAAGCAATTGAGGCTGCTAAAACAGCTTTTCAAACATGGAAAACAACCCAGCCTCATGAACGTCTCGGCTTCGTTGAAAAAATTTTAGAAATTTATGAAAAACGCTCGCAAGAGATGGCAAAAACCATTTCAATGGAAATGGGAGCGCCTATTGATATGGCCCTTAATGCGCAAACCGCAACCGGTAGTTCCCATATCCGCAACTTTATCAAAGTTTACAAAGAGTTTGCATTCCAAAAAACTTTAGTAAAAGGAAATGATCAAGCGATTCTTCATTATGACCCTATCGGTGTTGTAGGATTGATTACGCCATGGAACTGGCCTATGAACCAAGTAACCCTTAAAGTTATTCCAGCTCTTTTAGCGGGCTGCACCATGGTGTTAAAACCCTCTGAGATTGCTCCTCTTTCTGCCATGCTCTTTGCTGAAATTGTAGATGAATCTGCTCTCCCAGCAGGTGTTTTTAATTTAGTTAATGGAGATGGTGCTGGCGTTGGTTCTTATCTTTCTGCGCATCCAGATCTGGAAATGATCAGCTTTACCGGATCGACCAAAGCAGGAAAAGATATTTCTAAAAATGCCAGCGATACTTTAAAACGGGTCTGCCTAGAACTTGGTGGCAAGGGCGCTAATATCATCTTTGCCGATGCTGATGCAAACGCTGTGCAGCGAGGTGTGCAACATTGCTTTTATAATAGTGGACAAAGCTGTAATGCACCAACACGCATGCTTGTAGAACAAAGTATCTATAAGGAGGCAATAAAAATAGCTAAAAAAGTTGCCGAAAAAACAAAAGTGGGACCCAACAACCAAACAGGAGACCACATTGGTCCGGTCGTTTCAAAAAAACAATATGATAAGATTCAAGACCTTATCCAATCTGGAATTGATGAAGGTGCAACACTTGTTACCGGTGGAACAGGTTTACCTATAGGAATGGACCGCGGTTATTATGTACGCCCAACAGTCTTTGCTGATGTAAAACCTAGTATGCGTATTTTTCAAGAAGAAATCTTTGGCCCAGTTCTCTCAATGCTTCCCTTTAATACAGAAGCTGAAGCCATAGCCATAGCCAATGACACAAAATACGGTCTTACAAACTATATACAATCGCAAGATCGTAACAAATCTCGTCGTATTGCTGCACAAATACGATCAGGTATGGTAGAGGTAAATGGGCATGGATTACCCGATGGAAGTTACTTTGGAGGTGTAAAATTCTCTGGACGTGCTCGTGAAGGTGGACTTTGGGGAATCGAAGAGTTTCTTGATAGCAAAGCAATTTCATATTGGTAAAGATTTTATGAAAAGTTTAATAGGAAACAGATGGTAACCCAGAAAATAACGGATGAAGGTGCCCTTGGACAAAGACTAGATCAGTGGCTTGCTCAACAATATCACAACGCCCTATCACGTTCACGTCTGCAAACCCTCATCCGTGAAGGCTATATTAAAATTGATGGTCAATGTGTAAAGGAACCAAACACAAAATTAAAACCTCATCAAATTATTGAACTGACCATGCCGGTTCTCCGCGATGCAGAACCTCGTGGTGAAAACATTGCATTAGACATTCTCTTTGAAGATGATCATGTCATTGTTATTAATAAACCAGCTGGTCTTGTCGTTCATCCCGGGAATGGAAATTGGACGGGAACATTAGTTAACGCTCTTATTCATCATTGTGGGAATAGTCTGTCTGGCATTGGCGGTGTTAAACGCCCGGGCATTGTTCATCGTCTCGATAAAGATACAAGTGGCGTTATGGTTGTTGCTAAAAATGACCTTGCTCATAAAAATCTTAGTGCCCAATTTTCTGACCATGGACGTACCAACGCATTAGATCGACGTTACCATGCCCTGATTTGGGACACCCCTAGCCGTAATGCTTGGACAATTGATGCACCTCTTGGACGTTCTCCCCATAACCGAACAAAGCAAGCTGTCGTCCATCACGGACATCCTCATGCCCGACATGCTGTCACACATTTTTCTCTTCTAGAAAAATACACAACGCATGCAGAAACAACATCTATTGCCAGCCTTCTGGAATGTCGTTTAGAAACTGGACGTACGCACCAAATCCGTGTTCATATGGCGTATATCGGACATCCACTCATCGGTGATCCTGTTTATGGAAATGCTTTTAAAACGAAGTCAAACACGCTTAATCCCATCATTAAAAATGCAATCGATCAATTTAACCGACAAGCACTTCATGCAATTCTTCTTACTTTTGAACACCCTACTACAGGTAAAGTTATGTCTTTTTCTTCACCACTTCCTCAAGACATGGCTGAACTTATCAAGCATTTTAAAAAATAAATTGCAACTTTTAACCTTTTCAAGATTTCATAATAAAATATCTTTTTTGAACAAAGTTTAAAATTATGCTAGTATCACATTAAAGAGATGTTATAATCTCGAGAAAAAGAATTTGCCTTATGAGGGAATTCATTGAAAAGGAGGGTGCTATATGGCCCATATGAATCTGTTATCAGTAACAATAGGTGACGGAGGATTAGATCGTTACCTAGAAGAAGTGTGTCGTTTTCCAATACTCGAACCGAAAGATGAGTATATGTTGGCGCAACGTTATCGCCAACATAATGATCTAAAAGCTGCGCATAAGTTGGTGACGAGTCATTTACGTCTTGTTGCTAAAATTGCAATGGGATATCGGGGTTATGGATTACCTATTGGAGAAGTCATTTCAGAAGGAAATGTAGGACTTATGCAAGCTGTTAAACGCTTCGAACCAGAGCGTGGGTTTCGTCTTGCAACCTACGCTATATGGTGGATTAAAGCATCAATCCAAGAATATGTCTTACGATCCTGGAGTTTGGTGAAAATAGGAACAACGGCTAATCAAAAACGTTTGTTTTTCAATCTTCGTAAGTTAAAGAGTAAATTGCAAGCACTTGATAGTGGTGATCTCAACGCCGAACAAGTCAAAGAAATTGCAACAAAATTGAATGTCACAGAAGATGAAGTCGTCTCCATGAATCGTCGACTTGGAGGTGACACTTCACTCAATGCACCTCTTCGCACAAAAGAAGGTGAAAATGGTGAATTACAAGATTGGTTAGTAGATGATTCCAAAAATCAAGAACAGATTTTGATCGAACAAAATGAATTGGAAAATCGCCGTTCCATGCTTACAAATGCTATGGATGCTTTGAATGAACGCGAAAAGCGCATATTTAAAGCACGTCGTTTAAGCGATCAACCGTTGACGCTAGACCAGCTCTCACATGAGTTTAACATAAGTCGAGAGCGTGTACGACAAATTGAAATGCGTGCATTTGAAAAAGTACAAGATTCTATCAAAGCTGTCGCTTTATTCCAAAGCCAAACGTAGCGTTGTTGAATAGAGAGCCAACGACTTGTGTATTCTTCAAATAAAGACAGGATATGCGTTGTTGGCTTTGTGCTTTTAAAGATTAAGCTGCCAAGATTCTTTAACGATAAAAGTTCTCTTTTATATTTTTTACTTCCGCGCATATTGGAGTTTTATTTTTTCTGACCCAAAACTGTTTGTTTATTTTCTGTTCGTTTATTTGGTTGCGTGAGCCATTCACCAATTACTTCATTAAAAATGGATTTACCTGTTTGTCCCTTTGTAAAAGTCAATTCATTAATACGCCCGTTTTTATCCGTTAACACCAGGCGTATCCAATCCAATTCCCGCATCAATTGCAAATTTCGATCAAGAAGTGGATGATTGCCGCTTAATGCAATCAGAAAAAAATCATTCCCAATCTTCGCTGTAACAGTCTTTGTTAAAGCCTGCCCAATGGATTGCTCACTTGCTTTAAAAGTTAATGCTTGAACACTGCTTATAGCTTGCCCTGAAAATTTATCCGAAAGAATAAAAATGAGATCCATAATATACGCAGCAGGAAAAGACAAATCAGTATTACGACGCAAAATCAACCGTAGCGATAATCCTTCATCTGGAATCGTTATATCACCTTGTATTGCCAATTCTTCCGGCGCCCCTTTCACACGAGACTCTTTTATAAGTTTCCAATGCGCATTTCCTGTTGCCACTTTTTCCGCCTCATAATTCGTCCGTGTTTGGTAAAAGATAGCTTCACCTGATCGTTCCGAATTGCTCGCAACAATTTTTGACGTTCCTGCTTCATTCAAAGAATCTGCCTTTTGATTTAAACCAACATCAATTTCGCTCCCATCTTCTAATAAGCGTTTTGTTAACTTTCGATGAGTCGAAAGTGCTTTTGGTAAGGCGTGAGAAACTTGAAGATTTTCCCCAAGAGCCTGATAGTCACTTGATAGAAACACACGCCCACCAACAATACAAACACCAACAGTTAAGACGAAAAAACTAAAAAGAGCAGCAACACTTATCACAATACGCCTGCGTATCGACAACCGATTAGCACGACGTACAGCTTGAGAAAAAATATGCGAAATGATATGCGGATTATCTCCTTGTGAAGACACAGATGAAGGAAAAGTTTTTAATCGACTACCCCCAACATGCTCAGGAACCGAATAAGCTTCCATATTAACAGGCTCTGCATTTGGCAGCACGAATACAGAAGACTTATCAAGCGACGTATGATCCTTTGAATTTGTAGCCCCTTCTTGTTTTCTTTCTGCTTTTCCCCTTGAAAACGCACCACTTTGTGACAAGTGGGAATTTTGTGTATGTTCATCATCTTCAACTATATTTTTAGAATTCCCCTCAATCCCTGAAGAACATAACTTTTTGTCTCTCACTGAATATTCTTCTTCAACAATTGCAATGGCATTTTGCAAATTCTTTTTTTGCTCATCTGCTATTGCTTGTGGTACTGTTGCTACGGCAAACTGTTGTTCTAGTGCTTCGATAGCTCGTTTATAAATCCGCTTACGCACGTGTGGCGTCATATTATTTTGCGCATCAATTGCCTTTTTTAAGATTCCAACGAAATCTACCATATCCTCTATAATCTTTCTCAAACTGAGAAAAGAAAACCCAGCTGTAAGACCAAAAACACCTTTATTTTAGCCTTTTAAATTCATTGTTATTTATATTGATATATCGTAGCAGTTTAAAATGAATATGAAAAATAAACAATGCTATTTTGTATCTTTCTCTTACCCGATCCTTTGTCTTTCTTCATAAAAAACACGAAAGACAAACGGAAAACCTATACAGAAATCTCAACATAATCATGAACTTACAAAAGGATCTGTGATCAGAATCGTATCTTCACGTTCAGGGCTCGTGGATAATAAGGCAACCTGCGTACCGATGAGCTTTTCAATATAACGTATATATTTGACGGCCTGCACCGGTAAATCTTCCCAGCTTAATACATGTGCTGTTGCTTTCTTCCAACCTTCCAATGTCTCATAAATAGGCTTCACACACATTTGTGCCCCCATAGAAGAGGGTAAATAATCAATTTTTTTACCATCAAGCTCATAACCAACACAGATTTTAATTTTATCCAGCCCATCTAAAACATCAAGTTTTGTCAATGCTATACCGTGCACACCACAAACCGTTACCATCTGACGTACTAAAACAGCATCAAACCAACCACACCGACGTTTTCTCCCCGTCACAACACCAAACTCTTTCCCACGCGTCCCAAGGAGATCGCCAATATCATTTATCTGCTCTGTTGGAAATGGTCCTTCTCCAACACGTGTCGTGTAAGCTTTTGCAATACCTAAAACATAATGAATTGAAGCTGGCCCCATCCCTGAACCAGTACATGCCTGCCCAGAAACTGTATTGGAAGATGTTACATAAGGATAAGTCCCAAAATCATTATCTAATAGAGCACCTTGCGCACCTTCAAATAGAATACGCTTTCCCATCTTATAATTTTCATCTAAAAGACGCCATGTGCAATCCATAAAAGGTAGAATTTCATCCGCTACTTGCATTAACTCATCATAAAGCGCTTGAGGGTCAATTTCTGCAACGCTCATCCCCCGACGTAAAGCATTATGGTGCCCTAAGAGCCGTTCGATTTTAGTCATAAGTGTCTCAGGCTCCGCCAAATCCATCACGCGGATAGCACGACGCCCTACTTTATCTTCATAAGCCGGACCAATACCGCGCCTTGTCGTACCAATTTTTAAACCCGATAAACCACTTTCACGGGTTGCATCAAGATCACGATGCAAAGAAAGAATTAAAGGAGCATTTTCTGCAATCCGTAAAACTTCCGGTGTAATTTTTACACCTTGATCACGTAATTTTTTTAATTCTGCTACAAAATGATGGGGATCAACGACAACACCATTCCCAATAACGGATAACTTCCCACGAACTAAACCAGACGGTAAAAGTGATAATTTATAACTCACTCCATCGACAACCAATGTATGGCCTGCATTATGACCGCCCTGATATCTCACCACAATATCTGCTCGCTCAGACAACCAGTCTACAATTTTACCTTTGCCTTCATCACCCCATTGTGTACCAACAACTACTACATTGGCCATAACTTTCTCCGTCGTGTGTGGTCAAATAAAACCAGCATTCAAAAACAAACGTTTCTTTATAACGAAACCTTAAAGCAAGTGCGACTCTTCATTTTAACTTTTCCCAATCTTCAGAAGATTAAATCTTCAAATTCATAATAATAAAAGAAGAAAGTAGCAAATAATAAAAGCGGAAAGTACCACAACTTAAAAAAGAGCTTGTATTTTAAATCCGTTATTTTGCATAAAAAAGTATCAAAGTTTAGAGCTTTTGGTTTTTGATTTTGCTAAAATATGGGATATAATATTTGTATAACCTTCGTAAATTTTCGCAATTTATATATTATCTACAATATATTGATTCATAAAGAGTATTTGTCGTTTATTCTCTTGAATTATAACCCCGAATACCCATAAACTTCTCTCATTTCAAACCTCTTTATATTGAATCAATTTTGTTCACTTGGGCTTGTACGCCATAAATAAGTAGGGTTAGCACATGGAGTAAAACAAGAGAAGAAAGAAGAAAAATGCCACTCATGAACCACCTTCATTCAAAGGTTGTTGCAGCTCGTAAATAGACACTATTAAGTTTGTAAATATACCATGAGCTGGTAAAAAGAATGATGGTGCCGGCTTGTTACAGCAACATAACTTAGAAATTATAGTGTAATCCCAAAATCCCGAAACCACTGCTTCATCGTATGTCCTTTCAATGGGATTCTGTATAAAGCGATCGTTTATCATTGACTGAATTGTTCAAGCTAACTCCAAGATTACCCGCATTTCCTGACAAGTCTATGACAAATTTATGCCGATCATTAATTGTTCTATGATTATTCTTTACATTCTCACGCAACCAAACTGCCATAATGTAAGCGCTCGATGGATTTATCGGTATACAATTCACCAACGCCGCCGCAAAATAGGCTTAAGAGCTCTCAGACATATCTCGTTAAAACAAACTCGTGCAGCGAGGTGGCGTTCTGTTTTTCCTGAGGCTCGTGATCCCATTAAGAGCGTAAGATAATACAAATTTTCATTATCTCTAAAGGCTCTTGCACGACACAAAAATATGGAAAATCACCACGATCTCCCATATTCTTTGTTTTTTAAAAAGCCGTATTACAAAAATCGCTAAGAACGCCTTAAAGCCGTGCTTTTTCAACCTGAAAAGCCCATTCAAGCCATTCTGTTAGAATTTCAACATCAGAAGCCTCAACTGTTATACCTGTCCAAATCCGTAGCCCTGGAGGAGCAGATTGATACGAACCAATATCGTAAGCAGCCCCCTCTTCATCAAGACGGTTCACAACCGCTTTTATAAAGGAAGCCCGCTTTTCAGCACTCAAAGCAGTAACAACTGGATCCACAATATCTAAACATACAGATATATTAGAACGTATTTTAGGATCCTTTGCCAAATATTCTAACCACGGTGTTTTACGAACAAAAGCATCAAGTACAGCATAATTTTTCTCAACTCGCGCCATTAATGCTCGCAAACCACCTTGCTCCTTAGCCCATTTTAATCCATCGAGGAAATCTTCAACACATAGCAAAGAAGGGGTATTGATTGTTACGCCCTTAAAAATACTCTCAATCAATTTTCCATCTTTTGTCATACAGAAAATTTGGGGGATAGGCCAAGCTGGAACATAATTCTCAAGCCTCTCAACAGCACGAGGACTTAAGATTAACATACCATGCGCTGCCTCTCCTCCTAAAACTTTTTGCCATGAAAAAGTAACAACATCTAATTTTGAAAAATCAAGATTTTGTGCAAAAGCAGCTGATGTTGCATCACAAATTGTGAGCCCTTTCCGATTATCTGGAATGAAACTTGCATCAGGAACGCGTACACCAGAAGTTGTTCCATTCCATGCAAAAACAACATCACGATCAAAATTAATTTGCGTCAAGTCTGGTAGTTCACCATAAGGAGCTTCAAAACGGCGCACATCAGAAAGCTTTAATTGCTCAACAACATCTGTAATCCACCCCGAACCGAAACTTTCCCATGCCGCCATATCGACGCCACGTTCACCGAGTAAAGACCATAAAGACATCTCAACAGCACCAGTATCTGAAGCAGGAACAATTCCTATACGATAATCAGAAGGTACTTCAAGAATTTCACGCGTTAAATTAACGATTTCAGCAAGTCTTAAACCCGCTTCTTTCGATCGATGCGAACGCCCAACTAATGCCTTTTTAAGAACGTCAAAACTCCAACCAGGTCGCTTGCTACAAGGACCTGAAGAAAAATTAGGATTATTTGGACGAAAACTTGGTTTTTTTAACATCATCATTGCTCCCCTTTAATTTATATAATTTGTTTTTCTTTAAAGAAAAACAAATTATCATTGTAAAAGACTGTGCCAATAGTCTTTTGAGAAATCAAAAATGTTTTCTATTTATTTCGTGAGCTTAAAATACGCGGAAACCTGGTAAGAAATATCTCTTTTCAATTATGTCTCAAGATTGATTCTTTAAAGGCATTTGCTCGCATCATTACTACGATAAAACAGCATCTTGATAATCACACAGTAACGCATAGTCATACAGCTATCAAGTTTATTTTATGATAAAAAAATCATTGTAATTTCTTAGAATACAGAGATAAAATAATAAAAAAATCAATTATTTTGCTTTTGATGGCTGGACAGAGAAAATTTTAATGTTATAACCGCACGCGTTTCACGTGTTTTGTGAAATGTGCCCAGATAGCTCAGTAGGTAGAGCAGCGGACTGAAAATCCGCGTGTCCGTGGTTCGAATCCGCGTCTGGGCACCACTTTTCTTTGTTTAACATATTGAAATATATAATTTTTTATTTGATTCGCTGCTTTTCAGACCACCTTTTAGACCACCTCTTGTGGTTTATACAATTTTATTTAATTTGTTGTTATTTGCTCCGTATTTTTCTTTGGAGTAAAAGCGAGAATCTCTTTTTTTCTCCATCTTACTGCTCTCTCTAGCTTATAGGGTTGAGGAAACTCCCCTTGAAGCACCCAATTACGAATCGTTGTTGTTGATACACTAAAAAGCCGTGCACATTCACGGGTTGTTACATATCTATCGCCATCATCAAATATCATCTCATTACCTTTCTATTTTTATATTACTTAAATGGGTGGGGGTGCTGGGAGGAGAGAGCACCCCCATAACTTCAAGCGGCTTGTGTCAAGATCTGTTTCAGATCTCGTTCTATTTCCTCCAAAAATATCTCGACCGCTTGATTCATTTTTTGAATTTGTTCTTCATCACGATTGATACGTTTGATCTTCATGCGTAGGTGAGCTTTTTGATCCGTAAAACGTGGATCATAACTGATAAAATCACACCATTTTCGTCCCGTACAAGCCATCTGAAATTGCATTTGTGCAAGATATTCAGGCTTGATCTGGCTATCCATAAAAAAGCGCATGTGATTTACGGATCTTGGGCATTTGACTTCAATTAACCCATCATCACCAATCAAACCGTCGGGGCTTGCACCCGCCATTTCTATTGTAGGGTGTTGGATAAAACCGCATTTTACAATATTGGCATCATAAATGAATCCATATTCTTGTAAGGCGTCGTCTTCGTGCTCTATACCCCAGCGCATATCTTCAGTTTCATAAGAAGGGCTTGCCTCGCCCGTTAATCGTTCTGTGATAAGCTTTATTTTGTAGTCTTCATATTTGCTTGTAGGCAATCCTTTTGCTGTTTTGCTCATGATATTATAAATGTTCGAGGCTGTAACTTTTCCCAAGCGTGCTCGAAACCATTCTGCCGTTCTTTGTTCCATATCACACCGCCATTTCTTGTTCTTGTTGGGGTGCTGTATATTCGATATCTTGAATATGGATATACTCGGCATCTTGTATAGGAGCGTCTATTTGCTCTGTTTGTGGGAGGGATTTTTGCGTTTCAGTCATTTGCAAGCGTTGTTTTTTCTTTAGACCATCTAGAACTATTTGAGCTTGTTCATAAGTCATATCATTAAGGCTGTTTACTTTTACAAAAGAGAAAACGTTGTTTTCTTCTGTTTTGGTTTGGTTCATTAACTCTTTAATTTGTTCCAGCATATCATGAGAGACTGGTTTATTTTCAACCATCTGATTGACTTCATTAATACGGGCAGCTTCATCTTCTTCATAAATCCCTGAAAACCCGAAAGCATAACGAGCACATTGTATAGTGGCTTTATGACGTAACATACGTGCAGGGTATTTTTGCCAAGTGTCACTTTTTTGTTTGCATTCGTTTAAATATTCCGTGACTTCGATAGGGTCTTTTATGTCTTTGAGACGAATGGCACATTTAATAGCAATCAGATTACCATCTTTATCGAGTTGATCTTGAAAGGTCATACCATCGAATTTAGAATTAGATTTAATGATCTTAATCCATCCATCGATAGAGACAACAGGGATGATCCCACCACCCCTTTTAGGGAGTGCGTATATTTCTTTAGTTAAAGGATTAAGACCATAAGTATTAGCTACAGAGATAAAAGCAGCAAATTCTTCATCAGAGAAGTTATGATTGATACATGTTTTGATAATTGTCTTTCGAAATTGATCATGAGAAAATCCATATTTGCTTGCCATTGTTGTTAAAGGAGAGTTTGTCATATTTGTTTCCTTGATTTATGCGCAATTGCTCTGTGGCGTGAATCACGCAATGTTGAAAAATTATTTGTTTTGGGAAAATATGGGTCTATAAAGACTGTTTATTTGTTAGTTTATATTTCTGAGATATGACGTTTCTCTTTAATGAATGCATATTTGTTTTTTCAGCTGTTCAGATAAAACACCCATGCCTTTTGTGGTTATTTTTGCAGCTGGTACAACTTTTTCTGTACCTTTTGTTGTTTGAAGGGTGTGAGTTGAACAATCCATAAGACCTTTTTTGATTTTGTCTTGATAAGGCAATAAAGGAGAGCCGAATGTTCTTCGATAAACCCATCCTCTTTTTTGTAAGAAGATAATGAATTCTCTAGGTTGCATTTCCATAATTTTAGCAGCCTCTGTAAGACCGAAGAGACCGTCGGACCGTTGTAAGCTTTCAAGAGCCATTGCTTTTGGTTTTAATTCAGCAATTACGATATCTTTACGCTCATTTTCGTTTTTTAGATGAGTTAATACCCCTAACATTACCTGAGGGCTTGAGTAGTCTATTTGTTGAGGTGCTGCTGCCTGCTTTGCACGCCGCTCGCATTCGATAAAATACTCTCTTGCTTCATGCCCTTTATCATTACGCTCTATCATGGAAAGGTGTTTAGCCATATCTAATGTAATGTGATATTCTTTCATTTGTGCACCCCGGTAAAAATTTACCGCGGTTATAAAATCTATATTTTCACAAAACTTGCACTCTTTAATGCGATTTTTTATCCAATTTCTAAATTCAGATTTTATCTCTAAAAACGCGTGCAATTCACGAGCATTTACAGTTTGAACGAATTCACCATCGATTTGAGTTTGATTAACATTTATTAAGTTTTGTGTCATTTCTTTCTCCAAAGATTAAAAGCTTTCAAAAGAAAGCGCTCCCGCCTCGCTGGCGTTAAAGTTTCTAGCAGTGAGAGAATTTTGCGGGGCGGTATAAAAGGTCAAATTGTTGTGTAGTGACTTGGTTTTTTAACTCCTCCCAGTGATCGATCATTTTGTCTAGCGAGCCAATGCTATAGCCAGAAACAAGGATTAGGCATTCGCGTTCTGGGAGGTTGTAGCAAGGGCGTGTTTCCCTTTTTGCGTCAATATAAGTGCCACTGAAATCAACCAGCCCAAATTTGGGCTCGTTAATTTCTTCAAGCATTTTCTTAATATCACGCATAACATGGCTATGTCTTTTACCGCATAATTCTGCTATCTCAACACTCGACATGGTTTGAATGCTTTGTTTATTAAAATGATTGTCTTTTGTAGACATAAGACGATTGTGCATGCTCCACCTCTTTGTTGTGAGACATTCTCATTGTGCTTATTTAATTTTTTGGATTTGAAACAGCGCTTAAAGCACTTCGTGCTTTTAGATCACGTCACTCAGTTTTAATTTATTTTGCTGCTCGTAAGTCCCGAAGGTTTTATCTTCATATTCCTGCTTTTTGAGATCATCTAAATACTCATCATATGCGTCACTGTGTTTGACAAAGTCATGAGGTATTTTGTTTTCAAAACACAGCCGTTCATTGTGTTCAATATACAATTCTGCAATTTCTTCAGAGATATCATCATACCTATTAGTTGATCGGTCTATTCGTAAGATTTGAATAGCGTTATCGCAATCATCTATAAAATCTAAGATCTCTTTTTCCTCTAAGAGAGGACCGGCTTGTGCGTTTCCGTAGCCATTTTCACACATAGCTAAGAGTATTTCATCGGAATTAATAAAAACTGGATTTTTCATAATTTCCCCTCCCTAACGCCTCTTGGCTATTGTTTGTGTTAATTTACATAATGCTTATACGCAAACGTATAAATAAAATCAAGAAAAAAATTATGAATATTTCACTTTTTTGCATTTATGTATAAATATTGTCTTTAGAATAATAGAATCAAAATCTTTACTGAGATTATTTCATAAGTGGATAATAAGATTTACGTGGCAGTATTGCAACTATTTCCCCAACCCATTTTATCTTAGCATTTTTAATGGGGAGCGCATTCCATGATTTGAGTACAACACCCTCTGAAGAACGAGTAATTTGTTTGATAAAACGCCTGTTATCTTCTATTAGAACAACAACTTCATCACCGTAATAATCGCTTATTGGTTTTGTTTGCAGATGTTTAACTACGATTAAATCACCATCTTTATACACGGGATACATAGAATCTCCACGAACCATGAATCCTATTGCTTCAAAAGGCAAATCAAATGGTATTTCTATTGTTTCAAGTCCGTCTTCTGGAATTTGCTCAACATCTGTATTAATTTCTAGTCCTGCTCCTACATATCCCATAAGAGGAACAAGTGTAGTGATTTGATTATAGCCCTTTAAGCTTTTATAAAGTTCTAGAATTGCATCTCTATGTGAACCTCTAGGATCTGATTCACTTCCCAACCATCTTGATACGGTTGCTTGAGTTACATTTAATCTCTTTGCAAGCTCTTTTTGATTTAGACCGAATTCAGATTGCAATACTTGCAATGTAGCAATGATGTTTTTTGTCATAATTAATTACTTATGATTTTTAAATTAAAAAAATCTATTGTTTTTTTATTAACTTGTATACAATTGCGTATACGGTTAATATAATGGATTCAATTCAAATGAACACAGAAGAAAAATTAAAGATTAAATCTATCCGAAAGTGTTTATCGCTAACACAAAAGGAATTAGCAGACCTTTTAGGCGTTAAGCAAGCTTCTGTTTGTCGTTGGGAACAAGGCAAAGGATTGTCATTAAAAAGTTATCTCAAACTGCAAAAGTTGAAAGATGGTTCTAGCGCTATGTCTGTTTTTATTGCTAGTCCTACAGCTAACAACAAACACTCACAGCAGCATTCACAGTCTTAAAGAGAAAGATTAGAGATGATAGATGTCCCACAGATCACTATAAGCAAAGTCCAGTTGATTGATCTTGTTAATAAGATTGGACAGAAAGACATATGTTGTACTATCCGCTCGCCTCGTAGTACAGATGAAATAAGCATAGATCCCTTATCAAAAGGTTCTCTTGTCTGTACGCTGCATAGTATCTTTGTGCGTGATGATAGAAATTATTTTCCGTTATTGCCGTACGATGACTTTGATCAATGGTTTTCATCTGTGTTTATGCAAGCTTTTACGGCTTGGTTTGATAATTATTTTTCTCAAGAGTTGTCATCTTTTTATCGCTTAAATGGGCTGATCTTATTTATGGTCTCAATCAAAAATAAGCTTGATACCTTAAGGGATGAACTCATTGAAAAAAGAAAAGAAGAAATCGAATTAATAGACTTAGCATAAAAATGTTTGCCTAAGTGAATTAATCCAATTTTTTAAAGTCTATGAGGTTGGTTTGTGTAGTTACAGTCATTGTTGTTTCTGGTTTCAATGGGGAGGTATGAGTAATGATTAAAGTAACTTGGGCTTTTATATCTTCTTCACGCGCTGCTACAAAAATAGGGATTCCTGTGTACTTATTTTCTGAGGGAGATATAGGAATATTAACATCGATTTCTTGTCCCGTTCGAAAATCCTTTGCTTCCTCACAGCGGCCGCGTGATTTGTGTGACGTTGGACTGGCATCAGGATTAACATATGGTGATTGTATTTGCCGCCATCGAGTTTCAGGCTTGTATATGATGCCATATCCAAGAATAAAGCGAGAACCATCTTTTAGCTTTATATTTAAAACGTGGATGACAGTTTGTGCATTGTTTTTTATCTTTAAAAAAAGAAGTGTCCACTTATCTTTTGTTGGAAAATGTGGGCCAGTTGTATATATGGAAGGGGGCAAACCCAAATCCTGTACTCTTTTGTTATCTAACAAAATTCTAATATGTTCCTCTGACCATTTTGCAAGATCTTTTGTCGATATCGCTTGCTCTTTAAGGGCTATCGTCTGTTCTTGGCTTTCTGCAAATTGCTTGTTTATCCATTCTCTATCTTCTTCTCGTTTTTTTGCAGCTGTTTCTAAATCATCTTTGCGGATTTTGGCTGCTTCTTTACGGTCTTTGCATCTTAAAATAAGCGCTACCGAAAGCGACACAGTAAATGATACCAAACCTGTAAGAAATATCTTTACCCATTCTTGCATCATAACTCCCCCACTTTTTTAGAATCGTTGGGAGGGTACTTTTTCACAAACATTCTTGCAAGACAGGCAATTACAACACGTTCTGTCATAGCACACATATAAATACGTAGAACCTTAAGGGGGGGCTTATGATCACTCATGCACAAACCATTTTTGTCTTGATCTAGGCACCAAGACTGGTTGGGCAATACGCGGTGCGGATGGTCATATCATTAGTGGCACCATTCATTTCCAACCCCGTCGTTTTGAAGGCGGTGGAATGCGTTATCTGCGCTTTAAACAATGGCTTTCAGAAATAAAAGCTACAGCAGGGGGCATTGATGAAGTTTATTTTGAAGAAGTGCGCCGGCATGTGGGTACAGACGCCGCTCATATTTATGGTGGTTTGCTAGCGACATTAACGGCGTGGTGTGAACACGAACAAATTCCTTATGAAGGTATTCCGGTTGGTACAATAAAAAAAGCCACAACGGGAAAGGGGAATGCCTCGAAAGAAGAGATGATGAGTGCAATGCGTGCAAAAGGGCATGCACCGAAAGATGATAACGAAGCAGACGCTTTATCAATTTTATATTTAGTTAAAGAAAGGGAAGTTGGGTATGGCAAATAAGAACAAATGGATAAAAATTAATGTGGAAAAATGGCTTCTTAATCTTGCTGAATTGCCTCCTCTTGAAGGCAATATTTACATGAGGTTGCGATTAAAAATGTTACATACTGGCAAACCTCTTACTAATAATTTACGGACATTGGCTGCATTGGCTTGCTGTTCGGTTAACGAACTTGCAGATGCATTAGATATTTTAGAAGAAACTGGACACATCTCTCTTTTGGACAACAGATATGTCTGGAGTTCAGCCGTTGAAGAGGAACTCAACAGTATCGAAGAAGATCTCGACTGCTTTAATGAAGATTTAGACAATCTTACCTTGCATGAAAACATGGGGGGGGTAAACATGTCAACTAAGTCAGATAAGCTACCCTGGATAAAATTTTATTTGTATGATTGGCTACATGGCACTTCTGGGATGACGTTTGAACAAAAGGCAATTTATCTCACGCTTATCTTATATATGTATGATAAGAAAGCACCGCTTAAAGATGATTTTGGAACGCTTTCACGCGTTTGCAATTGCTCACAAAAAAAGTTTGCAACTGTTGTCGAATATTTAATCAAGAGAGGTAAACTTATTCAAACAGATAGTGGACATTTGTGGAATTGTCGCGTTGAGGCAGAGCTCAACAGTATTGAAGAAGATCTCGACTGCTTTGATGAAGATTTAGACAATCTTACCTTGCATGAAAACATGGGGGGTAAAGATTATGTCAAATAAGTTACCTTGGGTACGTAATTTTTATCAAGAGTGGATTATGGACTTTGCTGGCACTGATGCAGCAGAGAAAGCTACTTATAGCACGCTCACAGCTCTTATGTATCGAGCCTGCGAACCGATTTATGATGACACTTCTGTTTTAGCACGCGTCGTTGGTTGTTCAGTGCGAACCTTTAAAAAATCATTAGAAAAACTCATTAGAAAAAATTAATTATTCAATTAGAAAATGGATATTTATGGAGTACACAAGTTGAAGAAGAGTTACTAAATTGCAATGAGAATTTAAATAGGCTTTCGGAAAGAGCTATAAAAGCTGCGAATACTAAGAAAAATAAGCAGAAAGATAACTCATCAAGAGAACGTGATGAAGTCATGACGACGTCATCACGAGGTCATGATGACATCATGATGAGTTCATCACGACAACACAATAACATTAACAATAACATATATAATAAAAAAACTAATACTATCGTATTAGCAAAAAAAGAAATTGATGAGAGCTTTGATCAAAACACTGATCAGGTTTTGGAGCTTGTGTCAGAGCAAAGCGAAATATCATCAGAAAACCAACCTCCCATTCACGAGCAAAAAAATGTTTTGAAAAAAACAAAACAGTCTCAAGCTCATCGCGGCGGTCGATTGCCTAAAGACTTCGAACCCGATTTTGATTTTGCGATTCAAGAGGGCTTGCCTCCAGAGCGAGTGAAAATCGAGATTGCAAAGTTTAGAGATTACTGGAGTTCCAAATCAGGAGCAAACGCTACCAAGCTGGATTGGCAAGCAACGTGGCGTAACTGGGTGCGAAACGCAAAAGATTTTAACAAACCTTCTCAGGGAGTAAATTATGGAAGACAAGGAAATGAACCAATCCACTGGAGTCGTAGAGTTGTACACGAAATGTCCAATCTCAAAAATGCAGATAGTATATACAGCTTTTTGTTCAAGGATGACGAAAGAATATCCACACCATTGGCTGCCCAATCAGAAACCCTTACCTTCAGAAGCGGAGAGGATTACATCAGTAGCCAATGAGGCGCTGAAAATGCTTGAGAAGAAAGCGACTGAAGAGGAAATTCACGCAGCATTTATGGTGCTTGCTAATGGTCTTAAGAGCCAGTTTTCAGATCAAAAATCAATGGCGGTTGCTTATTTTTATGCTCTTAACGGGGTAAGTAGCTGGGCATTAAAGCAAGCTATGGATGACGTTTTTAAAGGCAAAGCAGAAGGTTTAAATCCAACATTCATGCCTTCAGCACCGGAGTTTTATAGCTACTGTGAAAGGCTTGAAGATAACGTTCGAGTAAAAGCAGACTCTATCATCCTTAGCCTTAATAAACCAGAAGTTAAACCGCAGGGAAAGCTTATGTCTGATGAAAAGTTTGCAGAGCTCATGAGACAGATGAAAGAAATGTTTGGAGGTCCAAAGTCGGATTCAGGAGCTGAAAAGAATGTTTAAAACAGCAAAGTAGTGAAAACTGCTGATTGTTTTATGATGAGATATGCGTTTAAATCGACAGAAAGGCACCGTAAAAAGCGATTTAAAGATTTTATGATGAAAAACACATCCGAAATACAAAACACTCTGTACGGACAAATTTGAGGTAAATTAACCTATTAGTAAAGATGAGGTTCTTAAACATGGGAGTATTCGCAGATTTATTTTTAAAAAACAGTAAACGGCTAAGGAAAAAACATGATTTCATCTTCTCGTCTTCAAAGACGAGGAGATAGTTAAGCCGCGTTTTTTATTGTAATAACGACTTGCTTGCCAAGAACACTCAGTGTTTGCTCTAGAGTCTGAAGCTTCGTTGGATAATTTGGGTCAAGAATGCGTCTTGCTTCTGTTTCTTTTTTACCCAAACGATGTGCCAATTCTGTTTTTGTAATATTCGCTTCATTAAAGGCTTCTACCACTGCGAGCTTAAGAGCATTCCACGCATCTACAGTGACCTCTACAAGACCTTTATATTGCTGTGGTACGGGTAAAGGTAGACCGCGCATAGAATAGCTACGTAATGCTAACCCTAAAGCTTCAACAGCATTCTCTAATGCCTCTGCTCTATTTTCTCCAGCTGTTATTGCTTCAGGTACATCTGGAAAAGTTACAACAAAACCACCATCAGGATCAGTTTCAAACTTTGCTTGATAAGTATATTCCATGTTTCGGTCTCCTCGCTATGATCAAAATGCTTTTGAAACGAAAAATTAAAGCGGCTGAATTACGAATTTCATATTCCTAATTGTTTTTTTATTATTTTCACATAAAGTGGTGTTAATTCACCAGATTTTATAACAGTTGTTTTGTCTCCAAAAGTTATCAAATAATGTGACCCTTTGCCTGCATCATGAGCTTCACTATAATGAATACCTCTTCTTCTGGCTTCTTTGCGTAACTCTCTAAGCAGTGCTTCTCGTTTCATTTAACCTCCCCTTGAATTTCGTAAAACAAATATCGCACAAAAAAGTTCGATTGTCAATAATAAATCAGGCAAAAAAGCCTTGCCTTTTTATAACACAGCTATTGAGTGAGTTTATCAAATAAAATTATAATGCAATACTTTAAAAAATAGTGATTAATAAATTGAAATATTTGAATAAATAAACAAATTGTGCTATGGTCTTTTTATATATTTAAATACAAGTTTAAGGTCATTAAAAACATGCTAAATAAAGTGATGTTAATCGGACGCCTTGGTGCTAATCCCGAAAGAAAAATCATGACTTCTGGAGCAGAAGTAGTCAATTTTAGTATAGCGACTTCTGAAAGCTATACTGATAAAAAGACCAATCAAAAAATAGATAAAACGGAATGGCATTCCATTGTCGTTTTTAATCCACATTTGGCAAAAATTGCTCTTCAATACTTACACAAGGGTTCAAAGGTCTATGTTGAGGGGCAATTACAAACCCGTAAATGGCAAGATAAAAGTGGTAACAATCATTCTAGCACAGAGATTGTTTTAAAGGCATTTCATGGTGAGATTATGCTTTTAGAAAAGTTGGGACAAAGCAGTCTAGGTGCAAGAAATGATCAGCCAGCAGGGGGCATTCATTCCACAATGGCACATACCTCATCACATAATTCTTTTGAGAATGCAATCCCATTTTAAGCTGATTTAAATAGGGAAGAATATGAAAACAAAAGCAGCAAAATTACGTGCCAAGAGGAAGACGAGGCGGAATAAGCTTGAGAGCAATCGACGCGAGCCAAGTGAGCAGCTGTCAAGGGCAAACAAATCATTGGATAAAACGGCTCTTGAAACAAGGGCGAGGTTAATGGGTTTAAGCCTTGAACAGGCGAGAGACCCACGTTCTGCTACCAATTTAGGCAGGTTAGTGCTCTTAAACGAAAAGGAACCAGGTAAGGGCATTACACCGGATCAATATGACGCTGCTCAAAAATACCTCCATGTGGTGAATGAATATAAGCAAGCACTCCTTTCACCCGGAGCAGAATGGGAAAAAGGAGTCGTTTTACTGAATGATAATGGTGAATATGAAAAATGGTATCAGCGGGCACTTCAGCGTTATGATGATGTTAATAAGGCGCTTATAGAGGGGCAAAGAGACAATCCTCATGCAAACTTCGAGATTATTATAAAGTATGTGATCTTACGTGATATTGCTATGTCTCATTACATGGTCGATTTACGTCTTTTATGTGATATTCTCTATAGACATTTCAATCCACAAGAGATCAATATAACAAAGGAAAAGGCTTATATATGGCGGTCGTCTATTATGCGATAGCGTCAAGACCTTTATGTTCAGCGAGTACCAATAACTTTAAGGTGCCACCATCAGGTTTTCTTTCACCGCGTTCGCATTTACTAATAAAGCTTACTGATACGTTCAAATAATCAGCAAGAATGGCTTGACTTACTTTTTCACGTTCACGCAATTTACGCAGCTGTTCCGGTGTAAATTCATGAATGGGTGTTAGCATATTTTTATCAAATTTACGCAGTGTCTTTTTGTCTATTGCACCACTCTCGAAGAGTGCAGACGCGAGTTCTTGAATGGTGTCATCAACACTGTTAAGCTGGTCATTCTTTTTTTTCATTTTGAACCTCTGTAAATTTTCGAGTGATAAGCGGTTATCAATCTCAAAGCTTATTGTCGCAAAGCCGTTCTTTTTGAAAAATTTCGTGAACGATATAAGTTTAAAAACCCGAATTTTTTAAAATTTTTCACATAATATATGACTTATTTTTATATTTTAAGGTTTTTCTTACTTGACTTTGCGAAAAAATTTAATTAAAATGCAATTAATCATACGGGGGAGTTGTGTCTAATTTTATGTGAGCAGGAATTCAGTCCTGCTTTTTTGATTCAATCGTCCCGTTTTCTTATTTAAAACTCCTTGTGTTTTTCGTTTTTTATTTGTCAATACCCCCCCTAACTCCTCAATCTTAGTTCCAATTACGGCTAGGAAAGAGGAGTTTTTTTGATAGTGAATAAAATAGAATTTTTCTATGTGGCTTAGAGTCTTGTTTTTTGAGCAAGCAGGCCATTTCGTGTTGTTAATACCAAAGATCATTCATTGGCTTATTTTAAGAGGAGCAAAAATGAAAGCAGTTATCACGAAACCCATGTGTGTTGTTGCTGATAATAAAAGTACGGTTCGTTTTGAAACTTCAACTCCCAATAATCCATTTGTTGAGATTTCTAATCAAGTCTACGCACGTCTCAAGCGTGCAAATGCTGCTAAACCTTTTGTTGATGTCAAAACAAAAATAAAACCCGACAAAACAATTGAACACATTAAGCAAGTAGAAAAAGAACCCAACCAAATAGCATCTGAAACAGTGACAGAGGAAACCTCTCTCGAAAAACCAAAAGCATCTAAAGCTTCCAAGCCATCAACATCTACCCCAAAAAAGGCTTAAAAGTTGAAATTAATCATCCGCCAAAAATGGTATCTTCAACAGGTTGAAAAGACCTTTACCAGTTTGCAAGCACCGCGTCTTCATTGGGCTTTGCGCAATGCTCTTAATACTTCAGCAAAGCAGGTTGAGCGTTTTGCCGAAAAGCAAGTTGCTGACATGACCTCAGCCAAGTTAAAGCGTGTGAAGCGAGGAGTTTATATTAAAGAAAAAGCGACAGCAAGGTTTCTTGAGACAGATATCATTGGTTCTGGAACACCGATACCTCTTAAATTTTTTAAAGCCAGAGAAACAAAGCGCGGTGTCGTTTACACAATGTTTGGAAAAAGAGCAATTCTTCCCCATGGTTTTATCAAGGGAGGCAGTTTTCCAAAGCGCGTTGAATTGAAAATGGGAGGGAATGTGTTTCAAAGAGATGATGGAGACCAATTTCCCATTGCAAAACAAGAAGGACCTTCAATTGCTAAAGTTATGTCAAAGCCAGAGATTGCAAATGCTATTGCACAATATGCCAATGAAAGATTAACCAAAAATATACAGAGACAACTTTCTCGTCAAGAATACGCTGCTAATAAAAAAGGCTAGATCATGTTCTCAAGCTTTATCTATATCTTACATATCCTTATGAGTTTAGACATTCCATATTCTTATAGCAATTTTAAAAACAGATTATCACCTACGCTTTATTTTTTTCATAAAAAAGTCAATAAAATCAATTCAAAAGGTACTTCCCAGCGGGTTGGCTTCGTTGCGGGGCAGGCTAGCGCGAACTATCGCTAGCGACAGAATTTTAAAATTGACTGTACATTGTACACATAACATATTGATAAATAACAAATTTAATGTGTACTCATATACAGACTGTACAATAGTAGATTATTTTTTAGAAAAAAGTTTTTTGTCACTTGACAATAAACTACTAATATGAATAATCGAATCAGGTGCCTCAAAAACGCCTTCAAGTACCAAGCGGATTGATTGCCGAAATAATCAATCTTCTGAACATTAAAGATTTTGACTCATTATATGTGGTAGCATATAAAGGTCTTGTCGGGTGTGGTTGTGCTATAAAATACCTTCGCAGGGAAAGCATAACGACGGACTTGGTACCGTGTTTTTGAGCACCCGGCACTCTTTTGAGCGTCAATCAAAAACATCTATTACCAAGGAGTTCATTATGAACACACTTATAGAAATATCAGAACAGGTTATTGATCAAGAAACTGTTCAAACCGTCAATGCTCGTGATTTACATGCATTTTTGGAGATAAAAGCCCGCTTTAATGACTGGATTAAAAACCGCATTAAAGAATGTAAGTTTATGGAAAATATAAGCTTTATAACGCTTACTAAAAATTTAGTAAGCGGTGGAAAGGTAAAAGAGTATCACATTACCTTAGACATGGCTAAACACCTTTCCATGATAGAGCGTAATAATAAAGGACATGAAGCCAGAGAATATTTTATCAAATGTGAACGGCTTTTGAAACAAGTAACAACACCACAAGTTGATTACTCCAAACCTGAAGCATTACTTGGTGTCTTGAATCACCTACAAAGTCAAATCGAGCAAAAGGATTATGCCATTGCCGAATTGCAACCAAAAGCAGAGGCTTTAAAAGGTCTAAAACGCTCTGATGGTCTGTTTGGTTTGATTGAAGCAGCAAAGATGTTAGAAGTGCGACCAAAGGATTTAACCGATTATTTGCGTAAACATGACTGGGTTTATCGGCGTGCTCCAGGGGCGCCTCTGTTACCTTATCAGGATAAAATCAAGAAAGGTTTTATGGACTGCCCTGCTATCACCATTCAAAGACCTGATGGTACAGAAAAGGTGCTCCCTTCAACGAAAATCACATCTAGAGGATTGGCATGTTTGAGAGAGCAAATTCAGGGAGGTGTGCAATGAAGATAGATACTAATTTTTTGTGTGATTTATGGATGGCATTATCTCAATTTTCTAGACATGAAAATATGAATGATAAAGATTGTACTGCTTTGGTTGACACTATGAGTGTGATAGAAAAAGCTTTAATTTTAAAACTTCAAGATGAGATGCCAAGTATACTTAAAATCTTAACAGTTCTAACGGATTTTGGTGATTCAGAGTTACCGCATAGCATGGATTCTTTATTGCGCGCTTATGAACCGAACTTCGAGAGCCCTATTAAAAAGGTTGCTTAAGTAAAAACAGAAATTGCCTTCCCGTTCTCAAAAATGGGGAGGTGGTTAAGCTATACATTCAAATTTATTAATTTTGGCAAATTCATCTGCTTTTTCGGTTTGTAAAATATGAACATCATAAGCAGCTTGCATATTAAGCCAAAATTCAGCTGTAGTATCAAAAAAATAGGCTAATCGTAGTGCCGTATCAGGAGTTATTGGACTATTTTCCGCAACAATACGTTCTATCCTCGTGCGTGGAACATTCAATGCTTTTGCAAGGGCATAAGCAGAGAGAGCATATTCTTTTAAATATTCTTCCCGTAAAATTTCTCCGGGATGAATTGCTACATAATTTTTCATCTCTACCTCCTACAAATCAATGATAATCTACAATTTCAACTTCATAGGCACCATTAGAACGCCATTCAAAACAAATACGAAACTGGTCATTAATGCGAATAGAATATTGACCTTTACGTTCTCCTTTCAATGCTTCTAAACGATTTCCCGGAGGACTGCGCAAGTCTTTGAGATCAACTGCTTTATCCAACATAAACAATTTCCTTTGGGCTATACGTACTAGAGTTGCGGGAAAACCTTTAGGTGGATTGCCTTCTAAAAGATCTTTACACCGCTTATCCGCAGAAGATTCAATCACCAAGTCACCTTCATTCGTTCTTTTGCGTATCATAACATGATACCAATCTAAAGAAAAGGATAAATGTTGAAAAATATTTAAAAACAGGAGCGGAAATGAATAAGAAAACGCGTAAGGGTTTATCGCTTCGTGCGTTTGCGAAAAAGATGGGTGTGTCTCCTAATGCAGTTGTTTCTCGTTTCAAAACAGGAAAATTTGATCATGCTCTTTTTGAAGATGGTTCTATTAATGAAGTACTTGCAGAGGCTATCTGGAATGAGAATCCCACAAAGCGCCCTTACGCACTTTTATCACCGGATGGTCAACCGCGTGCAAAGATAAAGCAAAGCTCTGTCGAGGGAGCCAATGAATACAAGATTAAACTGGAGCGAATGCAAGTTGCCCTTGAAAGCGAGAAGATTGCTCTTGAACGCTTACGCGAAACAACCGTTGACCGTGAAGAAGTGAAGAGAGCAGCGCGTGAGTTTGGAAGAGCACACCGTGACGCCATGTTGAATTTTCCTCATCGATTTGGTGCAAGCATTGCCGCACAGGTTGGATGTGATGCTGCAAGCCTAATCGGTGCCATTGATTATTACATACGAAAGGCTTTGCTTGAAGCTGTTCATATTCCCGTTCCTTATCATGATCCCCAACCTCCAGAATGAGAGAGTTTTGGGACGAGCAAAGAATGAATAATGGATGAGAATACTGTTACAGAATTTTTCGCCCATGCCAATGATGCAAGACAACCGGACCCACCGTATACGGTTTCCCAATGGGCGGACAAAAATAGATACCTTAGCACGGTAGCCAGTGCTGAACCTGGATTGTGGAAAACAAAGCGGACCCCCTATTTGCGCGAAATCATGGATAACCTTTCCTCTTACGTGCCTATTGAAACAACCATTGTCATGAAAGGAGCGCAGGTTGGCATGTCTGAAGCGGGATTGAATTTCTGCGGTTATGCTATTCATTATAGTCCAGGACTTGCTCTTTATGTCATGCCCACGGTTGAGACAGCCAAAAAGCTTTCAAAGACGCGGCTTGATCCCATGATTATGGCAAGTCCAGTTTTAAGTGAACGCATAGCTCCAGCGCGAGCACGTGACAGTGGTAATACCATGTTTTCGAAAGAATTTGATGGTGGAGCGTTAATGCTTACAGGAGCAAACAGTGCAGCTGGTTTGCGTTCTATGCCTATTCGTTATCTGATCCTCGATGAAGTGGATGGTTATCCTCTCAGTGTCGATAACGAAGGTGATCCGGTGATGATTGCGGAAAAGCGTACCTCAACCTTTGTACAACGAAAGATCTTTAAATTGTCCACACCCACCCACCGTGACACAAGCCGTATTGCAAAGGATTTTGTGCTAGGAGACCAGCGATATTACAACGTACCTTGTGATGCATGTGGTACACTACAGCCGATTGTTTGGTCACAAATCAAATGGCCGAAAGGGGCTCCCGAAAAAGCTGTTTTTGTTTGTGCGCATTGTGGTCATGAACATGCCGAGCACCGAAAAACAGATCTCATGTGTGAAGAAAGAGGCGCATGCTGGGTCCCCACCAGTGAGACAAGCAGACCCAATTTGCGCTCTTATCATATTTCGGCACTTTATTCTCCTTGGCTAACGTGGGGGGAATGTGCAAGAGAGTTTTTAAATGCTAAGGATGATCCAGCTCTTCTACAGCCTTTTGTCAATACAGTGCTTGGAGAGCCATGGGAGGACAGAACAGGCGAAGTTATTGATCCAGACAGTCTCTATGCAAAACGCGAAGAGTATCCTTTAGCACCAGAACAAGCCGTCGTGTTGACAGCAGGCATTGATGTACAAAATGACCGTTTAGAACTTGAAGTGGTGGGGTGGGGGCGTGGAGAAGAAAGTTGGCATATTGATTATCAAGTGATCCTTGGTGATCCCTCTTCTTTTGAAGTGTGGGACCAATTGGATGAATATCTTGCAAAACGCTGGCCGCATTCAGGCTATAAAGAGGGTATCAAGATAACAGCAGCTTGCATTGATACCGGTGGTGGACATACACAGGCAGTTTATAATTATGTACGCCCGCGTGAGGGGCGGCGTATCTGGGGTATTAAAGGACAGGCGGGATGGCGTGCGGTATGGCCACGCCGACCAAGCAGAAACAATAAAGGACAGATTAATCTTTATATTGTTGGGGTTGATGCCGCGAAAGATATCATTACAGCACGGTTTAAAAAATCGGGTCCTGAAGCAACGGGAGCTGGTGCAACACACTTTCACAAAAGCCTTGACCTGGAATATTTTGACCAGCTAACCGCTGAAAGAAAAGTCATCAAATATTTTAAAGGCTTCAAGCGTATCGAATGGCAAAAAAGTGAAAAGGCAAGAAACGAAGCCTTGGATTGTAGGGTCTATGCTTATGCTGCTTTACAAGGTCTGATTTCGGCAGGAATAAACCTTAACCGAGAAGTCGATATCTTAGAAGAGCGTTTGGAAAAACTTAAAATTGAAGGCGCTTTAGAGCAGCCAATATCAGAACATGTGCCCTCTCCTTCTCCAAGAAGATCTCAGACAGCACAGCCTAAAAAGAAGCCATTCAGAACAATGATAAATCCTTATATGCGAGGGGATTGGAGGTAATTTATGCGTACAGACTTGAACCAAGTAAACAGCAAAATTGACAGACTGGAAAGTTTAAAAAGGCGGCGTGAACAAATTGAAGAGGCTCTTTATTCGGGAGCACAATCGGTACGCCATGGCGATAAGCAAGTCAGCAACCGCTCTGTTGAGGAACTGCGCAGAGCTCTTGAAATGATCAATACGCAAATAGCGGACCTTGAAGGGCGCAAAGGTTCACGCATGTTCTATTTTAATATCTCACGAGGCTATTAATGGCTGGATTTTTCAATAAACTCACAGGCTTTTTTAAAATTTCTCGTCAACACAATCCCCATTTTGAAGCGGCAAGCAAAAGCCGCCGTATGAGTGGTTTTGCCCCTGCAAAAAAACATATCAATAAAGCGATTGAAGAATGTGGTGATACCATTGTTGCTCGTTCAAGATGGCTTTATGACAATGAATCTCTTTATGGGGCTGCAACGGAGGAATGGGTATCAGCGGCGGTTAGTGATGGGATTAAACCTTATCCTCGCATTGAAGGCTTCCAAGAAGAAAAGAAAAAGCTTTTAAACTTATGGTGGCAATGGGTTGATGAAGCAGACTACGATGAAGATGCCAGCTTTTATGGTCTGCAAGCAACCATTGCACGAGAGGTCTTTTTAACCGGCGAATGCTTTGTAAGATTGCATTATGTTGACCTTTATGGGCGCTCTGGTGTGCCTCTTCAGTTGCAAGTTTATCCCACTGAAATGCTGGACCTTACTTACAATGGACCTGCTGAGATTGAAGGCAATTACATTCGTATGGGAATTGAATTCGATGCCAGTGGTAAGCGCGTTGCTTATCATTTCTGGAAACATCACCCCTATGATGATTGCCCTTTCAACACAGTCTTTGAAAGTCAAGAACGCATACGTGTGCCTACTGAAATGGTCATTCATATCAAAGAGCGCAGGATTGCCGGACAATTGCGCGGTTCTCCAAAAATAACGCGCTGTATGACAAAAATCTTTCAACTCGAATCCTATGATGATGCAGAACTTGAACGAAAAAAACAGCGGCTCTTTTTGCAGTGTTTATTACAGGGAAGGAATCTCATGAGGCAGAGTTAGAGGACAATCGTGAAAAAACGAAAATTGAACAGAAGGTGGAAAAGAAGATTGAAGAGGTCCCCGAAGAGCATCCAATTTACCCTGGCTCGGTTAACGTGGTCGATGGCGAAAAACAAATTACATTCTCAAATCCTGTTGAAGTTAGTGGTTCTTATGAGGCTTTTCAGTATCGTAATATTTTAAAAATTTGTTCTGCTCTCAATATGCCTTATGCCGTTGTGACAGGGGATGTTACGCGGGGGAACTTCTCCAATGTGCGAACCTCTATCATTCAGTTTAGACGGCATGTCAAACAATGGCGTGAACATATCATTGCCTTTCAGTTTAACCGCATTGTGTGGGAGCGTTTTGTT
Organism: Bartonella rattaustraliani AUST/NH4; assembly: GCF_000312565.1. Classification (GTDB taxonomy): domain Bacteria; phylum Pseudomonadota; class Alphaproteobacteria; order Rhizobiales; family Rhizobiaceae; genus Bartonella; species Bartonella rattaustraliani. The sequence goes on along the minus strand of NZ_CALW02000045.1, from coordinate 5,360 downwards.
GAAATGTCCGTACTTTCTGGACGCGTTCACTTATCCGGATGGGAAGAAAATCCCTTGCCATGGCTTCAATGTGAAAGCTTTGCGCCCCCGCTTGAAATGATTGATCCCAATAAAGATATTTCGGCAGAAAAAGAAGAAATCCGTACAGGTTTGAAAACACGACGCATGGCACTAGCCGAGCGCGGCTTTGATATCGACAGCATTCATGCCGAACTTGAGGAAGAGCACACAGATGCTCGTGCACGCGGCTTATCTTTTGACACGGATATGGCAGCGCCTTCTGGTGAAAATCAAGCGATTGATGATGAAGATTCAGACTCTTCTGAGAGTTATGAAAGCAACCAAGGCAGCGAGGCACACAAAAATGGTGAATAATCTTGATATGCCGTTTTTGGCATCACGGCTTTTTGGGGTTCCACACATGCTTGCCTCCACAAAGCTTGATATCATCCTTAATGCTCTTGCACCGCGCCTTTTTGCAGGGGAAAAGTTTCCAGTTAAAGCCTTATCACAAGATGATGCTACGGCTTTAAGACCAGTTGAAGCCTATGTGGTACAAAACAATGTTGCCATAATACCCGTTCACGGCACGCTTGTACGCCGCAGTGCGTGGCTTGGTGCACTCTCAGGCTTAACGTCTTATGAGGGTTTAAGCGCCTCTTTTCGTGAAGCTATTCAACAACCTGATGTTCATGCTGTCTTGCTTGATATTGACAGTGGTGGTGGAGAAGCCGGTGGAGTGTTTGACCTTGTTGAAGAGTTTAAAGCACTTTCAAAACAACACAACAAACCTCTTTGGGCACATGCGAATGAATTTGCATGCTCATCGGCTTATGCCATTGCTTGTTCTGCCTCTCAAATCTGGGTCGCACGCACAGGGGTTGTGGGCTCCATTGGTGTGGTTTGTGCGCATCTTGATCAATCAGGCGCTGATGAAAAAAGCGGATATAAATGGACGTTTGTTTTTGAAGGCGATCACAAAGTTCATGGCAATCCTCACGAGCCTTTAGCAGAGAGGGCTTTTCAAAAAATGCAAGCAGATTGCGCGCTGCTCTATGACATGTTTGTCGATTTGGTAGCGCAAAGCAGATCCATGAGCGCTACTGCAATTCGTGAAACAAAAGCAGAAACTTTTATTGGGTCTCAAGGCATAGAGCTTGGATTAGCGGATGCGCAGGGCACCCTCGCACAAGCCTTGGAAGCCCTAGAGGCTTCCCTTTCATCACCCCCAATGTCAACAGCAAAAGAAGGACAAAATATATGGCACGCACAAGATATCGAATTGAAGAAAATGAAGATGAAAAGATCATCGAAATCATCAATGAAGATGAAGAAAAAGAAGAAGAAGCCGATACCGACATGGATACAAACACCGAAGTCTTTGACGACCAAGACCAAGAAGATGAAGAAGACGAAGACAACGAAGAAAAGGACGAAGATGTAAGGGCTATCCTTGCAAAAGAAAGAAGACGTGCTGGGGCGTTAACAGCCCTTGAAAAACAAGCCCAAAGTTTGGGTGTTTCTTTTAATGCCGCACAAGCAATTAAAAACGGCATGAGCTTAGAAAAAGCAAAAAAGATTGTTTTAGACACTGCCGTATCCAGAAGCACCTCTTTGAAACTATCTCCTATTGCTCCCCATGGTGATGGGACGAGCAAGGGAAAAATTCATACAAAATGGGAAACAATTTGGAAGGGAATAAAATGAGTCAAATTTTTTATGAAGACATCCGCAATGGCGCTTATCTTGGACCCTACGATCCGGATATGTCAAACGAAGAAGTGGTTTTTGCATCAGGAGCATTCATTGAAGCTGGAACTGTCATGGGAAAAATTACAGCATCACAAAAATATACCCCCCTTAATCCAGCAGCATCAGATGGGAGTCAAATCCCTGCTGGAATTTCTTTTGCCACTGTTGATGCCTCTCAAGCCGATCAACGGGCCGTGATGACAGCACGCTTATGCACTGTAAAGGCTTCTGAACTGCTATGGCCAGATGCCATTACGGACGAGCAAAAAAATGCTGCCATTCAGTCTCTCGAAAACCATAACAACATTCTATTGCGATAGGAGAATGCGCACATGGATATGAATTTTTTTAAACATGATGCTTTCTCAGCCACGACCATGATGAAAGCGATTGAAAACTATGAGTTTCAACCGGGTCTTATTAGTTCTCTTGATCTTTTTGAGGAAGTGGAAACAAGCACCACAGTGGTTGATATTGAAAGACGTGACAATACATTGTCCTTGATTCAAACCAGTGAACGTGGCGCCCCCTTGGCAGAAGGTGACAGAGAGAGGCGTAATCTTCGGTTTTTCAAAACAACACGGATTGCCAAAAGTGACACGGTGAAATCAGAAGAAATCCAGAACCGGCGTGAATTTGGGACAGAAGATCAACTCGAGACGGCAATGAAATATATTGCCAGAAAACAAAAGAAACTGATTTCTGAAATCGAATTGACATGGGAAAACATGCAACTTGGCGCTGTTCAAGGGGTAGTACTTGATGCCGATGGCTCTGTCATTGTCGATTGGTACAAGGAATGGGAAATCGCACCACCAAAGCCGATTGACTTTAAATTAAATAATGAGACAACCAATGTTGCGGACCATGTTGATCAAGTCATTATGAAAATGATTGAAGTTTCAAAGGGAGCGTTTTCTGATCGTTCACGCATTATTGGGCTTTGTGGAAATGAATTTTTCTCCAAATTAAAAAACCATAAAACAATTCGTGAGACTTATCTCAACACAGCTCTTGCACAAACGTTGAATAGTGCCGGAGGTATTGCAACACCAAGCACTATTGGTTCGGGGAGCTTTGGTAGTTTTGACTTTGCGGGCATCACTTTCATTAATTACCGGAGTATTCACAACTATAATGTGAGTGCGAAGGCTGGAACAAAGCGCGCCATAGGTATTAAACCTGATGAATGTCAATTCTTTCCCATGGACGCCCCTGGTGTGTTTCAAAAAACCTTTGCACCGGGAGAAAGTTTGGATTTTGCCAACACGGTTGGAAAACCGCTCTACACCATGTTGATCGTTGATAACGACCGTAATGCATGGGTAAAACCGGAGGTATACAGCTATCCGCTTTATATTTGCACGCGTCCTGAAATGCTCTTTAAAGCGGTAAGTGGAGGGAAATAACATGCGATGGCACGGGTTGCTTAATAAAATGATTCAAGATGTGCGCAACACCTTTGGGCAACCCGTCATCTGCACTGCAAGATATTGATTTATAATGATAATTCACTGTTTTGTATGTTGAATGAGAGTCTCGAATAACGTAAGATTCTCTCATTCCAAACCTGTTTATGTTGAATCAATCAAAACTACTCACTTGCACCTCACAAGTGGGATGAGTGTGTGGATTAAATTTGTATAAGAAAGGACTAAAAATGGCTCTTATGAACCGTCTTAATGCAAGGACTGTCGCAACATTAGGGGCTGGCAAATATAATGATGGTGCCGGCTTGCTCCTTCATAAGCGTGAAGATGGTGGTGCTCAATGGATTTATCGTTATACCATTCATGGGCGCCGTCGTGAAATGGGCTTGGGTGCCTTAAGAGATGTCTCTTTAAAACAAGCCCGTGAATTGGCAACTGGGTGGCGCTCTGTTTTACGTGAGGGGCGTGACCCTATTAAAGAACGCAATAAACAAAAGCGTGAAGCAATAAGCAATCTTCATTATCTCAAAGACATTGCTTTAGAGACTTTTGAAAGTCGTAAAGCTGAATTAAAAGGAGATGGGAAAAATGGGAACTGGTTTCTACCCTTAAAACTTCATGTACTCCCCAAATTAGGCTGTCTTCCCATTTCAGAGATTACACAAACAGAGATACGCAATACGCTTGCCCCCATATGGCATACAAAAGCAGGAACAGCAGAGAAAGCACTCATTCGTCTTAATCTTTGTCTCAAACATGCGGCTGCTTTGGGTTTGGATGTTGATTTACAAGTCACAGCCAAAGCACGCGCTCTTTTAGGGAAACAACGCCATAAAACGCAAAACTTTCCAGCTATGGATTGGAAAGATGTGCCGGCTTTTTATCAAACACTTTGCCAAACAACAACCCTCACACAACTGGCTTTGCGTTTGCTTATTCTGACAGGTGTTCGTACCAATCCTTTGTGTCGTATGCATAAAGATCAAGTTGATGGAGATATATGGACAATCCCTGCTGAGAATATGAAAGGAAAGCGGGATGCTACAACAGAGTTTCGCGTCCCTTTATCAACAGAGGCATTAGAAATTTTGAAACAAGCGCGCCTGCTTTCTCGCAATGATTTCTTTTTCTCTGCAACCGGTCGAGGTCCCCTTAGTGATAAATGTATGGCAAAATATATGAGAAAAATTGGTCTTAAAGCCTGCCCCCATGGTTTTCGCTCTAGTTTACGCAATTGGCTCGCTGAAACAACCGATGCTCCCTATGAGGTCGCTGAAACCATTCTAAGTCATACGGTCGGGGGTAAAGTAGAGCGTGCCTATCGTCGCACTGACTATTTAGAACAGCGCCGTGTTTATATGGATAAATGGGCTGCTTATGTCACCGGTCAAACTTAAGAGATGGGGTATTTTACCCCATAATCTGTGGATAACTTTTTCTCTCTATTTTCTCATATTGTATCATTAAGAATCATCAAGATTCAATTTTAAAAATACATGATAAAAGACTGTTTTTTATAGATAATATTACTTTTCAATCCTGCAGAAATATGGTTAATAAGTGGTTATGATTTGTTTACAATTTGTGTTCTGAAAGGATTTTTAAATGACCGAAAATGATACTCTTCTCACAGACCGTGAAAGTGCAAAATTGCTCCATATGAGTGTTTCAACATTCCGCCGTCATGTGACAAACGGTGTTTTACCAAAACCCTTAAAGTTTGGTTTTTTGTCGCGTTGGTTACAATCTGATCTTCACGGTGTGATTGAGAAAGCAAAAAACAACCGTAGCAACAACGCTGCATAAAAGAAAACCTTGTCACGTAAGGACGGACAAGGCTCTTCATTACTTATCAAATTATGAATAGCAAAATCCGTCCTGTGACGCAAGATCATAGGATAAAAAAATGTATTCTTATACACATGCTGCGGGCATAACACGTGCCTTGCATGGTGTCTGGCATGGGCATTATGGACTTGCCCATTGCCCTGCTCATGATGATAGCACTCCTAGTTTAGCTCTTACTTATGGTTATAATGGTCAATTATTATTTCATTGTCATGCTGGCTGCTCTTTTGAACAGATCATCAAAGCTCTTAAAAACATTGGTCTTGTTGATACACAAGCATGTTTTGAAAATGCTTATGGTCAAAACCTCTCTTTATCGAAAAAATTCTA
>NZ_CALW02000046.1 GCF_000312565.1 Bartonella rattaustraliani AUST/NH4 | reverse complement strand
CACCGCCCATAACAGATCCCAACATAGCTTTGGCTGGTTTTTGATCTGTTTTGCAGCCATTGCCTTTTAAAAAGGTCCTATGAATTGCAAAGGGGCATGCACCTTCAACCAATTCTACCAACGCGGGCAGTTTTCCCCCTAAGGGGTGGGGGCAGCTATCATGAAAGCGTAAATTGGGTGACAAGGCACAAGTGATACCACGCTTGCGTAAATAAGTTTCTGCTAGGCTATCTTTTATAGTTTGGCTTTGTTTCCAAAGCTCTCTTGCTCTCTCTGCATTCTGTTTTGCTCGTTTGAGATCAGCATAAAACTGTTTTGAGAAAGAAAGCGTATGACCATAAGCATTCTCAAAATATGCTTGTGTATTGAAAAGACCAATGTTTTTAAGAGCTTTGATGATCTGTTTAAAAGAGCAGCCAGCATGACAATAAAGTAATAATTGACCATTATAACCATAAGTAAGAGCTAAACTAGGAGTGCCATCATCATGGGCAGGGCAATGGGCAAGTCCATAATGCCCATGCCAAACACCTGGCACAGCACGTGTTATGCCCGCAGCATGTCTATAAGAATACATTTTTTATCCTATGATCTTGCGTCACAGGACGGATTTTGCACTTCATAATTCGATAAGTAATGAAGAGCCTTGTCCGTCCTTACGTGACAAGGTTTTCTTTTATGCAGCATTATTGCTACGGTTGTTTTTTGCTTTCTCTATTACACCGTGAAGATCCGATTGTAACCAACGCGACAAAAAACCAAACTTTAAGGGTTTTGGTAAAACACCATTGGTGACATGACGGCGGAATGTTGAAACACTCATATGAAGCAATTTTGCACTTTCACGGTCTGTGAGAAGAGTGTCATTTTCTGTCATTTAAAAATCCTTTCAGAACATAAATTGCAAACAAATCATAAGCATTTATTAACCATATTCTCGAATCATTGGAAAGGTATTTAATCTATAAAAAACAGTCTTTTATCATGTTTTTTTAACATTGAATCTTGATGAATCTTATTGAGAAAGAATGAGAGAAAAGAGAGCTAAAGTTATCCACAGGTTATGGGGTATTGCACCCAATCCCTTAAGTTTGACCGGTGACAAAAGCCGCCCATTTATCCATATAAACACGGCGCTGTTCTAAATAATCAGTGCGACGATAGGCACGTTCTACTTTACCCCCGACCGTATGACTTAGAATGGTTTCAGCAACCTCATAGGGGGCATCAGTTGTTTCAGCGAGCCAATTGCGTAAACTAGAGCGAAATCCATGGGGGCAGGCTTTAAGTCCAGTCTGTTGCATATATTGCGACATACAGCGTTCAGCAAGAGGACCGCGACCGGTTGCAGAAAAAAAGAAATCATTACGAGAGAGCAGGCGCGCTTGTTTCAGAATTTCTAATGCTTCTGATGATAAAGGCACACGAAATTCTGTTGTTGCATCACGCCTTCCTTTCATATTTTCAGCAGGTATAGTCCATATATCTCCTTCAATCTGATCTTCACGAATATGACACAAAGGATTGCTACGAACACCTGTCAGAATAAGCAAACGCAAAGCCAGTTGTGTGAGGGTTGTTGTTTGACAAAGTGTTTTATAAAAAGCTGGTATATCTTTCCAATCCATAGCTGGTCTATTCGTGATCTTATGGCGTTGTTTGCCTAATAAAGCTTGTGCTTTGGTGGTTGCTTGTAAATCAACATCCAATCCTAAGGCAGCCGCATGTTTGAGACAAAGATTAAGACGGTTTAGTGCTTTCTCTGCTGTTCCTGCTTTTGTATGCCATATGGGGGAAAGTGTATTGCGTATATCTGTTTGGGTAATTTCTGAAATGGGAAGGCAGCCTAATTTAGGAAGAATGTAAAGACGCAAAGGTGCCAACCAGTCCCCATTTTTCCCATCATTTTTTAATTCGGCTTTACGGCTTTCAAAAGTCTCTAAAGCAATGTCTTTAAGATAATGAAGATTGCTTATTGCCTCACGCTTTTGTTTATCACGTTCTTTAATGGGGTCACGACCATCATGTAAAACAGAACGCCACTGCGTTGCATGTTCACGAGCTTGTTTTAAAGAGACATCTCTTAAAGCCCCTAAGCCCATTTCACGACGGCGCCCGTGAAGGGTATAACGATAAATCCATTGAGCGCCACCATCTTCACGCTTATGAAGTAACAAGCCGGCACCATCATTATATTTGCCAGCCCCTAATGTTGCGACAGCCCTTGGCACTTAAGACGGTTCATAAGAGCCATTTTTAGTCCTTTCTTATATAAATTTTATCCACACACTCATCCCACTTGTGAGGTGCAAGTGAGTGGTTTTGATTGATTCAACATAAACAGGTTTGGAATGAGAGAATCCTACGTTATTCGGGACTCTCATTCAACATGCAAAACAGTGAATTATTATTATAAATCAATGCG
>NZ_CALW02000047.1 GCF_000312565.1 Bartonella rattaustraliani AUST/NH4 | reverse complement strand
CTAAGGAATTACAAGGGTTTTATAACAGTGTGAAATTCCGTGCCTCAGGGATTACCGAACCCCATGCAAGACAGAACCTTATTATCAAACTCTATGAGGATTTCTTTTCCAAGGCATTTAAGAAAACCACGGATAGGCTTGGGATTGTTTATACCCCCGTTGAAGTTGTTGATTTTATCATTCATTCTGTTGATGATGTGTTGCGGAATGAATTTGAAACAAGCCTTGGGTCTCGTGATGTTTCTATTCTTGATCCTTTCACGGGAACAGGGACCTTTATCACACGGCTTTTACAATCCAATCTCATCAAGCCCGAGGATATGGAATATAAATTCCGTTATGATATCCATGCCAATGAGATTGTCTTGCTTGCCTATTACATAGCGGCGATTAACATTGAAACGACCTATCATAGTCTTATGAAAGGTGACTATATCCCCTTTAAGCATATTGGTTTAACGGATACCTTTCAGATGCTTGAAAAGAAAGACTTGCTGCGAGGTATATTCAAAGCGAACAGTGACTATTTGGAACTTCAGAAAAATCTAAACATTCAAGTTATCTTTGGTAATCCTCCTTATTCAGTAGGGCAAAAAAATGAAAATGATAATGCAAAAAATACTCCTTATCCAATTTTAGATAAACGGATCAGTGAAACTTATGCTGCTCAATCTAAAGCAAGTAATATACGAGCGCTTTATGATAGCTATATTCGCGCACTTCGCTGGGCAAGTGATCGTATTGATAACGCTGGGCTAATTGGCTTCGTTTCCGGTTCAAGCTACATAGAAAAACCAACAATGGACAGTTTACGAAAATCTTTAGCAAAAGAGTTCACCAGTATTTATGTTCTTAATTTACGGGGGGATATACGTAAAAATATGATGAATAAAAATAATTCTCAAGAAGGAGAAAATATTTTTGGCAATGGTAGTATGACTGGCATTGCTGTGACGCTATTTATCAAAAATCCCAATGCTTCTGGACCTTGTAAAATTTACTATCATGACATTGGTAATAATCTTACAACAAAAAGAAAACTTGAGATCCTTGACGAATTTGGCAGTCTTGGTGGCATTAAACAAAAACAAGGTTGGCAACTTATTACACCAGACAAACATGGTGATTGGATAAATCAGCGTGATGAAAATTTCAAAACATTTTTAGCTTTAGGTGTTAAAAAGGGGCATGATAAAAAACTCTTTGAGACTTATTCTCGTGGCATTATGACAAGCCGTGATGCGTGGGTATATAACTCAAGCCGTAAAATTTTAGCTAAAAACATGAATAACATGATTGCCTTCTATAACAGTGAAGTAGAACGTTTTAATGATACCTACCCTCATGCTGACCGTAAAACACGTGCAAAGTCTATAGACCACTTCGTCGATACAGATGAGAAAAAGATAAGTTGGAGTAGTAGTTTAAAAGAAGAATTGATAAGAAAAAAAAATTCTGAATTTGAGAGTGACTGCTTAATTCAAAGCTTTTATCGTCCTTTTACACAACAGTGGCTCTATTACAATCGTATCTTTAATGAAAGAACTTATCAAATGCCGTGTATATTTCCAATAGGGCAAGCGGTTGAAAATAAGGTAATACAAATTTCAGGCATGGGAACTCAATCAGGGTTTTCTGTTTTGATAGCTAAGTCTATACTTGATCTTCATGTGGTGCATAATGGTCAATGCTTTCCAAGATATTTTTACGAAAACACTACGGTCTCAAAAGGTAAAAACAAGAAACAATCCCATTTATTTACGAACTCTACAGAAGAAAGCACAACAGCTGGTTTACAGAGGCGTGATGCCATTACTGATGAAGGCTTAGCACATTTTAAAGCAGCTTATGCTGGTGAAACTATAACAAAAGATGATCTCTTTTATTATGTTTATGGCATTTTGCATTCAGAAGATTACCGTGCTCGTTATGCTGATAATTTATGCAAAGAATTGCCTCGTATCCCTTGTGTAAAGAGTGCTGATGATTTTTGGAAGTTTGTGACAGCAGGACGTGAACTGGGTCACTTACACATGAATTATGAAACTGTAGAGCCTTATCCCGTGACCTTTAAAAAGGGGGATCCTAAACTGACTGATATCCCTAATCCAGAAAAATTCTATTATGTGACTGAAATGAAATTCGCAAAATCAGGTAAAGAGAAAGATAAATCAACAGTTATTTATAACAGCAATATCATCATGACAGATATCCCTCTTGAAACTTATGAGTATATCGTCAATGGTAAACCCGCTCTTGAATGGGTTATGGGGCGTCAATGTGTTAAGACCGATAAAAAAAGCGGCATTGTTAATGATGCCAATTGCTATGCCGTTGAGACCATTGGCAACCCTGCTTATCCTTTAGAATTGTTTCAAAGGGTTATCACAGTAAGCTTAGAAACCATGAAAATTGTTAGAAACTTACCAGCATTAGAAATAAGAGAAACTGAATAAGCTTATAAAGCATGCTCACTTTTAGGGCATGCTCATCTTATAGAGGTCTTTTGAATCTTCATTAACACTACAGTCTATAAGGCATCATATTGTGATGATTGATGATAGACAATTTAAAACACTAGGAATTTTTTGTCATACGTTATTTCAATAAAAAGAGAATCTTTGCACTTTTAAACACTCTTCTTTGGATTGCTTTAAGGCTTTTCAGAAACCCCTTCCTCTATAGATCAGATTTTTTGGGATTGCCTTTAAAAGATTATACCGTCATCTAAAATGATAGCTTTATCCTTTTCAAAAGCTTTGTTTAAGAGAGTTATGTATATTCATTTTCTTATATGACTTTATAGGTTTTGAAGGTTCCTAACACCCTCAAAATACCTTCAAAAATATATCGTAGGTTGTATTTATAGGTTGTATCTTGATATAAGTTGTTTATTAAAAAATAACCACTTGAAATATAATGACTTTTATTTTTTGATTGAAAAAACATATAAGGGGGGTAAAAGGAACCCTCAAAATCTTCAAAACCTCAAAACTCATAACCATAATGATCTTGATAGCATCTCTATAAGTTACAAGCTATCTTTTGAAAAGCTTTAAAAGATCACATACTTTTCATAAGACACGTTTTAATCACTCACTAAAATGGTCTATTCTGTCAGTGCAATTTACTGACACATAACTGACAGGTTTTAATCAACGCCTATCATAAGTTATCTTTAAAGATTGTACGATTGATATGAATTATGTTTTAAAGACATTAACCCTTTGAAATATAATATTTTTAATTTTTCTCATTAAAAAAAATAATAGAGAGTCTAAAAGGAACTGACAACACTGACACGGTCTATTAAAAGGGATTTTTCTAATCTCTATAATTATCAGTTTCTATTGAGATGTTTTCATAACAGTCTATAAATCGCAATTATCCTATATCCTATTTATCGTTTCTCTTATGAAAATGAAAAATGATGCCATGGCTATAAAAAACATAATAGCTATAGAGAATGCCTAAAAACAGCAAGGCTTTATAATCATAATGCAAATGAAAGCATTGGTTATAAAGAGCGCGGCGTTTATTAAGATAGTTCAAATGATAAATGCGTTATAAACAAAATTCACAAAAAAATTAAAAACCATTTAGTAAAAATAAGCGGGTCATCAGGTGATTCCAAGGGCGTATC
>NZ_CALW02000048.1 GCF_000312565.1 Bartonella rattaustraliani AUST/NH4 | reverse complement strand
AAAACGCCCTAGATAAAGCCATAAAAAAAACAGCTGAAGCCGTTGTAATCATTAGACAACGTATTGATTCATAATGGTTTTATCGTTTCTCACCTTGAATCATAACCCCGAATATTGTAAGATTCTCTCATCTCAAATCACTTCATATTGAATCAGTTTTATTCACTTAGCTTTATGCCATAAGCGGGGCTGGCGTGTGGATAAAATTTATATAAGAAAGGACTAAAAATGGCTCTTATGAACCGTCTTAATGCAAGGGCTGTCGCAACATTGGGTGCTGGTAAATATAATGATGGTGGTGCTCAATGGCTTTATCGCTATACCATTCACGGACGCCGTCGTGAAATGGATTTAGGGACTCTCAGAGAAGTCTTTTTAAAACAAACCCGTGAAACTGCAACACGGTGGCGTTCTGTTTTACATGAGGGTCGTGATCCCATTAAAGAACGTGAGAAACAAAAGCGTGAGGCAATGCGTAATCTTCATTACTTAAACGACATTGCTTTAGACGCTTTTGAAAGCCGTAAAGCTGAATTAAAGGATGATGGTAAGGATGGCCGATTGGTTTTCATCTTTACAACTTCATGTCTTTCCCAAATCATGCTGCCTTCCCATTTCAGAAATCACACAAACAGAGATACTCAATACGCTTGCCCCCATATGGCATACAAAAGCAGGAACAGCAGAAAAAGCGCTAAACCGTCTTAATATTTGTCTCAAACATGCGGCTGCATTGGGATTAGATGTTGATTTACAAGTCACAGCCAAAGCACGTGCCCTCTTAGGGAAACAACGCCATAAAACTATTAATAGACCTACAATGGATTGGAAAGATGTGCCGGCTTTTTATAAAACACTTTGCCAAACAACAACCCTCACACAACTGGCTTTGCGTTTGCTTATCCTTACGGGTGTTCGTACACGTCCTTTACGTCATATTCGTGAAGATCAGATTGAAGGGGATATATGGACTATTCCTGCTGAAAATATGAAAGGTCGACGTGATGCTACAGAAGAGTTTCGTGTTCCCTTATCAACAGAAGCACTCAAAGTGAGTGAACAAGCGCGCTCTCTCACACGCAATGAGTTCCTTTTTTCTGCAACCGGTCGAGGTCCTCTTGCAGAATGTGGCATGTCACAATACATGAAAAAAACTGGTCTTGAGGCATGCCCGCATGGTTTTCGCTCTAGTTTACGCAATTGGCTCGCTGAAACAACCGATGCCCCCTATGAGGTCGCTGAAACAATTCTAAGTCATACGGTCGGAGGTAAAGTAGAGCGTGCCTATCGTCGTACTGACTATCTTGAACAGCGCCGTGTTTATATGGATAAATGGGCAGCTTATGTCACGGGTCAAACTTAAGAGATGGGGTATTTTACCCCTAACCTGTGGATAACTTTTTTCTCTCTTTTCTCATATTGTGTCATTAAAAATCATCAAGATTCAATTTTAAAAATACATGATAAAAGACTGTTTTTTATAGATTAAATACCTTTTCAACGATTCAAGAATATGGTTAATAAGTGGTTATGATTTGTTTACAATTTATGTTCTGAAAGGATTTTTTAATGACAGAAAATGATACTCTTCTCACAGACCGTGAAAGTGCAAAATTGCTCCATATGAGGTTTCAACATTCCGCCGTCATGTGACAAACGGTGTTTTACCAAAACCCTTAAAGTTTGGTTTTTTGTCGCGTTGGTTACAATCGGATCTTCACGGTGTGATAGAGAAAGCAAAAAACAACCGTAGCAATAATGCTGCATAAAAGAAAACCTTGTCACGTAAGGACGGACAAGGCTCTTCATTACTTATCAAATTATGAATAGCAAAATCCGTCCTGTGACGCAAGATCATAGGATAAAAAAATGTATTCTTATACACATGCTGCGGGCATAACACGTGCCTTGCATGGTGTTTGGCATGGGCATTATGGACTTGCCCATTGCCCTGCCCATGATGATAGCACTCCTAGTTTAGCTCTTACTTATGGTTATAATGGTCAATTATTATTTCATTGTCATGCTGGCTGCTCTT
>NZ_CALW02000049.1 GCF_000312565.1 Bartonella rattaustraliani AUST/NH4 | reverse complement strand
TCTAATAAACTCGGTGCACCAGTTTGCAAGGTTCTCCATTGATCTATACCAAAATATTTATTTGGTGTGTCATTGCGACGCTTTGAAAAAATATCTGCTAATGCACGATGTTTTCCTGACAAACTATTCACACAAAAATTTCCATTCTCCATGAATAACTGATTCTTAGGATTATGACGCATGAGGCAAACAAGAAGTGTTGGAGGATCATCAGATAAAGAGCAACATGCTGAAACTGTCACCCCACGCTTCCCCTTAATACCATCTGTTGTCACAATATGCACAGCTCCTGCAAAGTGACTCATAGCGTCTCGATACTCTTGCGAAGAAACAGTATTATTTTGAAGTTTAGGCGTGAAATGTGTTGTATGGTTTGGCATATTGTTCACTTAGAGAGCTTTAAAATTTCAAGTGATCTTTCTATAAAAAGATCTATGATACATATTTCTTCCTTTCGTCATAACACAAAAAATATTTTAGTATAAAGAACTGCATGATAAAAACAGCTTCTCAAGGAGATCTTAATGCCCTATTCCCCTCTTATTTCACCTTCGCTTTTGGCTTCTGATTTTTCCAAGCTTGGCCAAGAAGTATTGGATGTTATTGATGCGGGCGCAGATTGGCTCCATCTTGATATCATGGATGGACACTTTGTTCCTAATATTACTTTTGGTCCGGATATCGTCAAGGCACTTCGCCCATTGACCAAAGCAATATTTGACGTTCATTTGATGATCTCACCAGAAACTCCTTATCTTGAATCTTTTGCAAAAGCGGGTGCAGATATTATAACGATTCACGCTGAAGCAAACCCGCACCTTCATCGTTCACTGCAAATCATCAAAGCAATGGGAAAAAAAGCAGGTGTTGCCATTAATCCTAGTACATCAGAACATGTACTTGAATATTTGCTTGATCAATTAGATCTTATCCTCATCATGACAGTTAACCCTGGTTTTGGTGGGCAAAATTTCATTCCAGAAATGGAAAATAAAATCAAACGCGTCAAAAGCATGATCGCACATAGACCTATTGATCTTGAAGTGGATGGTGGTATCACTGTCGACACAATCGAGATAGCTGCAAAGGCTGGTGCAAATGTCTTTGTAGCAGGTTCTGCAATTTATAAAAATGGAAATAAAGAGCTTTACAAAACACGTATCCATGCATTGCGCCAAGCTGCAGACCTCTCACAATAAGGAAAAAGATTATGATAGAACGTTACTCTCGCTCTGAAATGGTAGCAATTTGGTCTCATGACACGAAATACCGTATTTGGTTTGAAATTGAAGCACACGCCTGTGATGCCTTGGCAAAGCTCGGTGTTATTCCCAGAGAAGCAGCAAAAATTATTTGGGAAAAAGGAAATGCTGCTCAATTTGATGTAAACCGCATTCATGAAATTGAGGCGATCACCAAACATGATGTTATAGCATTTCTCACACACTTAGCCGAATTTATTGGACCAGAGGCACGATTTGTCCACCAAGGTATGACATCATCAGATGTTTTAGATACAACGCTTAATATTCAATTAATGCGTGCCAGTGATCTTTTATTAAAAGATATCGATGCACTTCTTGAAGCATTAAAAAAACGTGCGTTTGAGCATAAAGAGACAATCACAGTTGGACGCAGTCATGGTATTCATGCTGAACCAACAACATTTGGAATAAAATTTGCCCTTGCATATGCGGAGTTTTCTCGTTGTCGTAAACGTCTTCTTGCGGCGCGCGAAGAAATTTCTACTTGCGCTATTTCAGGAGCTGTAGGAACTTTTGCAAACATTGATCCGCATGTTGAAGAACATGTCGCACAAGCCTTGGGACTGCGTGTTGAACCCGTTTCCACCCAAATCATCCCACGCGATCGCCACGCCATGTTCTTTGCAACACTTGGTGTTATTGCTTCATCTATTGAAAGATTGGCTGTAGAAATACGCCACCTACAACGGACAGAAGTCCTTGAAGCAGAAGAACATTTCTCACCAGGACAAAAAGGGTCATCCGCCATGCCCCATAAACGTAATCCCGTTTTAACAGAAAATTTAACCGGACTGGCGCGGATGGTACGTGCATTCGCAATGCCTGCTATGGAAAATGTAGCACTTTGGCATGAACGTGATATTTCGCATTCATCTGTTGAGCGTTATATTGCTCCTGATGCGACCATTACACTTGATTTTGCTCTTGCACGCCTCACATCTGTTGTTGAAAATTTAATTGTCTATCCAGAAAATATGAAAAAAAATCTCAATAAATTCCGTGGGCTTGTTCATTCGCAACGGGTGCTTTTAGCACTCACGCAAGCTGGCATAAGCCGTGAGGATTCTTACCGGATTGTACAACGAAATGCGATGAAGGTTTGGGAACAAGGAAAGGATTTTTTAGAAGAATTGCTCAATGATGCAGATGTTACAAAAGCTTTAAGCGAAGCAGAACTTCGCGAAAAATTTGACCTTTCTTATCATACCAAACATGTCAACACAATTTTTCAGCGCGTCTTTGGAAAAGAATAAAAATTATCGACAAGAAACAGATATATTTTCTCTCTCAAAAGACAAATCTATTGTGGTGAAAGAAACAATTCATGAAAGTCAATCAACTCGATATTCTCATTGTTCCTGGATACAAAGGAGCTTGTTCTAACCATTGGCAAACACGATGGGAAAAAAAACTGTCTACAGCACGCCGCGTTCAACAAAGTGATTGGTCAAAACCTGTTTATGAAGAATGGGTCAATGAGGTTAAAAGCGCCATTGCACAAGCGCAAAAACCCGTTGTCATTATTGCCCACTCATTAGGCGTTCCTACCGTTCTTCATGCAACACAACAAGATGCAGAAAAAGTTCGAGGTGCCTTTTTTGCTGCACCTCCGGATATTTCCAATGAAAAAATAACCCCCAAAGATTTCATGGCATTTGGTCCCTATCATCGTGAGAAACTCTCTTTCCCCTCCGTTGTTATTGCCAGCCAAAATGATGAATTTTGTCAATTCTCAGTAGCAGAAAGTCTTGCCAATGATTGGGGATCGCTCTTTATTGACGCAGGACAATCGGGCCATATCAACGCAGAATCTGGTCATGGTCCTTGGCCTGAAGGTCTTATTATTTTTTCTCATTTTCTCGCAAAAATTTGAAAAAAGCACCTCTTTTTTCTTTGTCTTTATAAGCTCCTGCCTTTTTTGAGAACTCCAAGAACAAAAGTTGTATGAAGTATGATAGCAATCATTGAGAATTCTTAGCAATTAGGATAGTATAGCTTATCACTATTATTAAAACCTCTCAAATCAATAGAGAAACACAATGAATCGTCGCCACCGTATTTATGAAGGCAAAGCCAAAATTTTATATGAAGGACCTGAACCAGGAACCTATATTCAGTTTTTTAAAGATGACGCAACTGCTTTTAATGCAAAGAAACATGAAATTATCGATGGAAAAGGGGTTTTAAATAACCGTATTTCAGAATATATCTTCAGTCATCTTGGTCGTTTGGGAATTCCGACACATTTTATCAAGCGTATAAATATGCGTGAACAACTTATCAAAGCCGTTGAGATTATTCCTTTAGAGGTTGTTGTTCGTAACGTTGCAGCCGGTTCTCTTGCCAAACGTTTGGGGCTAGAAGAAGGAACGCCTCTTTCACAATCAATCATTGAATTTTATTATAAGAATGATTCTCTTGATGATCCAATGGTTACAGAAGAACATATCACTTCTTTCGGATGGGCTGTACCACAAGAAATAGAAGATATTATGCAACTTTCCGTTCGTATTAATGATTTCCTTTCTGGACTTTTTGCGGGTGTTAATATCCAATTAATTGATTTTAAAATGGAATTTGGCCGCCTATGGGAAGATGAAACAATGCGCATTGTTCTTGCTGATGAAATTTCACCTGATTCTGCACGACTCTGGGATATGCAAACACGAGAAAAAATGGATAAAGATCGTTTTCGGCGTGATATGGGAGGACTTATTGACGCTTACCAAGAAGTTGCAAAACGTCTTGGTATTATGAATGAAAATGAACCTCCACGACCAAGTGGGCCCGTTTTAGTAAAATAAACAATAAGGTGATAGAATTTCACCTTTCTTTAATAATCTCTTTAAGAAAAGAGCTTCGAGCAACAGGAAAGAAGAAATGAAAGCACGCGTTACAGTGACTTTAAAAAACAGCGTTCTTGACCCGCAGGGAGAAGCAATTGCCGGTGCTTTAAAAAGTTTAGCTTTTCAAGGCATTCAGTCTATTCGCCAAGGAAAAGTCTTTGATATTGAGCTTGATGATCAGCCAGCTGAAGCAGCAGAACAAAAGCTTCACCAGATGTGCCAAGAATTATTGGCAAACACTGTCATTGAAAATTACACTATAGAAATTCTCTAAGTAGGTCTCTTCATGAAAACCGCTATCATTCAATTACCTGGACTCAATCGCGATCGGGACATGATTGCAGCACTACAGAATATAACAGGCATTGAACCAATTAAAATTTGGCAAACAGAAACAACAATCCCAAATGTAGATGCCATTGTTATTCCTGGTGGTTTTTCCTATGGTGATTACTTAAGGTGCGGTGCAATTGGAGCACGCACACCGGTTTTGCAAGCTGTTCGTGAAAAAGCACAAAAAGATGTTACAATAATAGGCATATGTAATGGATTTCAAATTTTGTTGGAAGCTGGATTATTGCCTGGTACTTTAATGCCTAACGCTTCATTAAAGTTTGTTTGTCGCGAAGTAAAACTTGAAGTCACGAATGCTCAAACAAAATTTTCTCGCTATTATTCTAAAGGACAAGTCATTCGCTGTCCTGTTGCCCATCACGATGGAAATTACTTTGTTGATGATGAAACATTAAAACAAATGGAAGACAACGAGCAAATTGTTTTTCGTTATGCAGAAAATACAAATCCTAATGGCTCGATAAAGGATATTGCTGGTATTATGAATAAAGCTGGTACTATTCTTGGTATGATGCCTCATCCTGAAAACTTTATTGAACCCGCACACGGTGGGACTGACGGCCGTTTACTTTTTAAAAGTGTTTTAGAATTGGTCAATAGGTGATGAAAAAAAGCTTGTGCTATCTGATCGTTAAAAAACAAGAATCTATATCGTTTCCTGCGTAATAGATTTACAAATCAAGCATTTTAGAGGTACAATGAAGGATGTTTTTCGCAATATGCAAAGAGGTATTTTCATAAACGCGTGGAGATTTATTCAAAAATTTTCACTGAAATTGCTTCAAAAACTGTTACAGATCAAGCAAACAAATAACCAAAAGCTTAAGTTAAAAGTTTATGAATTCTCATACAATGAAACAACGGTATCGTTTATAATCTAAACAGCTCAATTTTAAATAATGAAAATACTCAATTTTTGATTAATTTGATGGATAAATACTCATGAATCCTTGCAATAACATCACCATTACACCAGAATTGATTGCACAACACGGACTAAAAGAGGATGAATATCAACATATCCTGAGCTTAATTGGAAGAGAGCCGACATTTACGGAGTTGGGAATTTTTTCTGCAATGTGGAATGAGCATTGTTCCTATAAATCGTCTAAAAAATGGCTTAGAACTCTTCCAACAGAGGGGAAATGTGTCATTCAAGGACCTGGTGAGAATGCTGGTGTTGTTGATATTGGTGAAGGGCAGTGTGTAGTTTTCAAAATGGAGAGCCATAACCACCCCTCCTACATTGAGCCTTATCAAGGTGCAGCAACAGGTGTTGGTGGTATTTTGCGTGATGTCTTTACCATGGGTGCGCGTCCTATTGCAGCTATGAACGCATTACGATTTGGAGCTCCAGATCATCAAAGAACACGCCACCTTGTTTCTGGAGTTGTTTCTGGAATAGGTGGTTATAGCAATGCATTTGGTGTTCCAACCGTTGGAGGCGAAGTCAATTTTGATAAACGTTATAATGGTAATATCCTTGTTAACGCTTTTGTTGCGGGTATTGCAAAGACAAATTCCCTTTTTTACTCTAAAGCACAAGGTGTAGGACTTCCTGTTGTTTATCTTGGTGCTAAAACAGGACGTGATGGTGTTGGTGGTGCAACAATGGCTTCTGCCGAATTTGATAATTCAATCAGCGAAAAACGTCCAACTGTTCAAGTGGGAGATCCTTTTACAGAAAAATGTCTTCTTGAAGCGTGTTTAGAACTCATGGATTTAGGTGCTGTCATTGCCATCCAAGATATGGGAGCTGCAGGTTTAACATCTTCTGCCGTTGAAATGGGTGCAAAAGGAAATTTAGGAATACAGCTTAATCTTGATAAAGTGCCCGTTCGTGAAGAAAACATGACAGCCTATGAAATGATGCTTTCTGAAAGCCAAGAACGTATGCTTATGGTGCTAAAACCAGAACTAGAAAAACAAGCAGCTGCAATTTTTCATAAATGGGGACTTCACTTCTCTCTTATCGGAAAAACAACTGATGATTTACGTTTTCGTGTTGTGCATCAAGGAGAGGAAGTCGTCAATCTTCCAATCAAAGAACTCGGAAATGAAGCACCGGTTTACGATCGTCCTTGGGTTGAACCTGCCAAAAAGCCACTCCTAAAAGCAGAAGAAGTTAAGCAAGTCGAAAATCTTGGTGAAGCACTCCTTACATTATTAAACTCTGCCGATCAAAGTTCAAGGCGATGGATTTATGAACAATATGATACCCTTATCCAAGGGAATACTCTTATTCGTCCAGGAGGTGATGCAGGTGTCACCCGTGTAAACAACAACGACAAACGTGCCCTTGCCTTTTCTTCTGATGTTACACCTCGTTATTGTGAAGCTGATCCTTATGAAGGAGGAAAACAAGCTGTTGCAGAATGCTGGCGAAATATCAGCACAACAGGTGCAAAACCGCTCGCAGCGACAGACAATCTTAATTTTGGGAATCCCGAAAAACCTGAAATTATGGGACAATTAGTGTTTGCCATTAAAGGCATTGGTGAAGCTTGTAGAGCCCTTAATTTCCCTATTGTTTCAGGCAATGTCTCTCTTTATAATGAAACCAATGGAGAAGCAATTCTTCCCACACCCACAATCGCTGGTGTTGGTCTTCTTGACGACTGGTCTAAAATGGGGACAATCGGTGGAATGCAAAACGGAGATCATATTGTTTTAATTGGAGCTTGTGGTTCTCATTTAGGGCAATCAATCTATGCACGTGATATTTTACATCTTGATGCAGGTGCACCGCCTCATGTAGATTTACAACTTGAGAAAAAACATGGAGAATTTGTTCGAGATGTTATTCATCGTGATTTTATTCATGCGGCTCATGATATTTCGGATGGAGGCTTAGCTATTGCACTTGCAGAAATGGTTATTAAAGCGAGCAAAGGGATTAAAGCCAAATTAAGCAATAAGTTCCCCCCTCATGCAGAGCTTTTTGGAGAAGATCAAGCACGTTATATCTTATCTGTCAAACCACATGCCCTCAACAATCTTAAAGAACTGGCACAAGTCAATGCAGTTTCTTTCACACTACTTGGTATAGTTGAAGGAAATTCTCTCAATATAGATGGAGTCTTAACACTCTCAATAGACCAACTCACAAAAGCCTATGAAGGTTGGTTTCCACAGTTTATGAGCGAAGGATGAAGAGTTATTCGTCTCTCTTGACTGATGCTATTCTGACAAAAAGTGAACAAATAGAGGAGAATATTCATGGCAATGAATGCCCATACCATTGAAAAACTTATTCGCCAAGGTATCCCCGATGCACATGTAACGATTCATGACCTAGCTGGTGATGGAGAACACTACGCTGCAGAAGTCGTTTCTGAAAGTTTTCGTGGCAAAAGCCGTGTTCAGCAACATAAAATGGTCTATGATGCTCTTAAGGGCAATATGGGAAATGACCTTCACGCTTTAGCACTGCAAACCAGTGTTTCTAAATAATTTAAAACTTTCTTCTTGCATTCACGCATTCAATACGATTAAAAAAGGATGCAAACATGAATTATACACTTACAAAATTTGCAATATCGAGGAATAAAAATGACCACTGTTCATGATTTTATTGACAACGAAATTAAAAAAAATGATGTCATTTTATTCATGAAAGGAACACCTGATGCTCCGCAATGTGGGTTTTCAGGACAAGTCGTTCAAATTCTTGACTATTTAGGACTAGAGTATAAAGGGATTAATATCTTAACCTCTAATGAATTACGTCAAGGGATTAAAGACTATTCAAATTGGCCAACGATTCCGCAACTCTATATCAAAGGTGAATTTATTGGTGGATGTGATATTGTGAAAGAAATGTTCCAAAATAATGAATTGCAAGAACTCCTAAAAGAAAAAAATATTTCCTGCAATGAATCATAGGTGTCTTTCACTTTATTCAGACTCCTCAGTAGAGCTTGTTACTCAATCTCTTAAGGTGAGGTTGTGTTTATTGAAAACTTTTTTCAGGGATGCCGTATGTCGTATGCAATTGATGAACAAGCGCATAGTGATGCGATAAGAAAGAAAATTGGCTATAAAGAATTTGTTATTCTTATTGGCGCGCTCATGGCTATTAATTCTATAGCGGTAGACATTATGCTACCGGCAATGCCTGATATCCTGAACAGTCTGCATGTTTTCAACGAAAATGATCAGCATTTTATCATTTTCAGTTATCTTATCAGCTATGGCCTCACACAGATATTTTTTGGTCCAATAAGTGATCGTTATGGACGACGAAAGATTATTCTTATTGGTCTTGCACTCTATTCATTTGCTGCTATTGGCTGTGCATTTGTATCCAGTTTTTCTGTACTGCTTATTTTGCGTATTCTGCAAGGTATGGGAGGAGCTTCCATGCGTATCCTCACAGTTTCGGTGGTACGTGATCTCTATAGCGGTAGAAAAATGGCCGAAGTCATGTCTATTGTTATGATGATTTTTCTTATTGCACCAATGATTGGACCCGCAACAGGGCAGTTCATTCTATTATTTGTACATTGGCAATTCATTTTTGTCTTTATGGCAGCCATTGGTTTTGGGCTGATGATTTGGATTTATCTGCGTTTACCTGAAACGCTTCATACACAACGCTCCTTATCCTTTTCTTCAGTGAAATATAATTTATGGTTTGTCATCACCAACCGTACAACTCTTTGCTATACGCTGGCAACGTCCATTATTTTAGGATGTATCTTTATCTCCGTGAATACATCACAACAAACATACGAAGGGATCTATAATCTAGGTCTCTGGTTTCCCGTTGCCTTTGCTGCTGGCGCAGCATTTCAAATTTTATCCTCATACCTTAATTCTCATCTTGTGGGACACCTTGGAATGCGACGCATCGCACACTCTATGCTTTTGCTCTTTTGTGTGACTTCCGGCATCTGGTTTGTTGGCTCCGTCTTAACCAACGGTGTCATTCCTTTTCCTTTCTACATGATTTTATTTTGTATACTCATGTTTACCTGCGGGGGAATTATGGCTAATTTCAATACACTCGCTCTCGAATCCGTAGGATCGGTTGCTGGAACCGCATCCTCTGTCTCTGGCTTTTTGCAAACATCCATTGGTGCAGGAATTAGCTTTTTTATTGCACAACAATTTAATGAAACCACCACGCCCAATGCAGCAGGTTTTTTCTTTTTGAGTCTCATTGCCATAGCTCTTGTATTATGGGCAGAACGTGGACATCTTTTTAGGCAATATCATATCAATCCTCATCAATAGACTCTGCTATAATAAAAAAACTCGCTATAAAAGGAATTTTGCTTCTCTTACAAGACTATGACAAGATTCACTTTTATACTTATGTGATTTACCAATGGAAATATCCTACAAGTTCAATGGGTAAATTTTCCTGATTTAAGAAAACCTTTCGGAACCAAACGTCCACTCCCAGCACGGGTTCCTATCCACTCAATGAGATCATCTGCCTGACGATTAAAGCAACGCTCAGCTGTATCTTGCCAACTTAAACCTTCTGATAAATTAAAAGTTTTAACATCAACAATACCGCCTTCTTTGTAACGTTGCAAACGAACGCCTTTACCGCGGTTCATTTCTGGTATCTGCTCAATAGGAAAAACAAGCATTTTACGATTTTCACCCACCACTGCAACATGATCACCTTTAACCGGGACACAAAGCTTGAGCGAATCAGGAGACTTCACATTCATAATTTGTTTGCCTTTTCGTGTATTCGCAACGACTTCCCTAGCAGATACAATAAAGCCATTTCCACGAGAGGAAACTAAGAGAAGTTTTTCCTGTGCCTCATACACAAAAGCCGTAAGGAGATCGTGTTCATCATCCATATCCACTAAAATACGAATTGGCTCACCATGGCCCCGTCCCCCAGGCAAACTATTTGCAGCAATAGAAAAAAACTTTCCACCAGTGCTTATTGCCACAATTTTATCCGTAGTGAATGCTGGAAATGCTAACTTTAAACAATCCCCTTCTTTGAAAGATAGTGTATTATAATCACTCAAATGTCCCTTCAAAGCACGCATCCAACCTTTTTCAGAAAGAACAATCGTAACAGGTTCTTTTTCGATCATTGCCTGATGAATCTCATCAATATCATGCCTTGGTGCTTCTTCAAATGTCGTACGCCTTTTTCCTAAAAGCGTATCAGGACCAAAGATTTTACGAACTTTTATGATTTCTTCAGAAATTACTTTCCATTGTTTTGGAGGGGAATCTAACAAATTCTGCAGTTTTTCTTTTTCAGTTTTGAGCGCTTCAAATTCCTTACGAATTTCAAATTCCTCAAGCTTACGTAAAGAACGCAAGCGCATATTAAGAATAGCTTCAGCTTGATTTTCTGTTAATTTAAAACGATCAATTAGTTCTTTTTTGGGTTCATCTTCTTCACGAATAATTTGAATTACATCATCAAGATTCAAATAGGCAATAAGATAACCCTGAAGAGTTTCTAATCGGCTATCAATTTCACCAAGCCGATAAGTAGAACGACGGATAAGCACTTCTTGACGATGTTCGAGCCATTGTTGCAAACTTTCACGCAAAGAAAGAACATTCGGTCTTTTTCCCAAAGATAAAACATTCAGATTAAGAGGAAATCTCACTTCAAAATCAGTCAACTTAAAAAGAGACTCCATAAGGAGTTCAGGATCAACAGTCCGATTTTTGGGAATAAGCACAATGCGGATATCTTCTGCAGATTCATCACGAATATCCTCAAGCATTGGTAATCGCCGTGCAAGCAATAATTCTGCTGTTTTTTCGATAAGACGCGACTTTTGAACTTGATAGGGAATTTCCGTAACAACGATAGCGTAAGAACCACGGCTACCAGATTCCTGGTGCCAACGCGAACGCAATCGAAAAAATCCACGTCCGGTACGATAAGACTCCTCAATACTTTTTTTAGGTTCAACCAAAATACCGCCTGTTGGAAAATCAGGACCAAGCACAAATTGATTTAATTCTTCATCCTTTCCCTCTGGATGGGCAATCAGATGCAGTGCCGCCTCACAAAGTTCGGCAACATTATGAGGTGGAATAGATGTTGCCATACCAACTGCAATACCTGATGAACCATTTGCTAAAAGATTAGGAAAAGCTCCGGGTAAAACAGCCGGCTCTTCATCTTCCTCATTATAAGTTAAACGAAAATCAATAGCATTTTCATTAATTCCCTCAAGCAACAACGCAGCTACCTCAGTCATGCGTGCTTCCGTATACCGCATGGCAGCAGCATTATCACCATCAATATTACCAAAATTGCCTTGTCCATCCACCAATGGATAACGAACTGCAAAACTTTGAGCCAAGCGCACTAATGCATCATAAATAGATGCATCACCATGGGGATGAAATTTCCCCATGACATCACCAACAATTCGTGCGCACTTCGCATAAGATTGCCCTGGATTCAGTTTAAGTAAACGCATTGCATGAACGATACGTCGATGCACAGGCTTCAACCCATCACGCACATCAGGTAACGCACGGTGCGTAATTGTAGAAAGTGCATAAGCCAAATAACGCTCTTGTAAAGCAGAACGTAATTCTATTGGTTCAATATGTTCTTTATCAAAAGGTAAAATCATTTTATCAGACATAATATTAGGATAATAATTCCCACAATAATGAGCAATTGTTTCATAAAATTTCTTGAGTGCAATTTTACAAAAATTGACTATTTTTATTAAAAATCAATGTATAAAAGTAAACATTATGATTAAAAGATGAACAAAAAACTATGTACATCCTTCACATTCAACTTTAAAAAGATGGAGAACCTGTTTTCATATCTTAACTTAAAAAACTTTTTTAAAAGGAACATATAACATTGTCTTTAAAACCTTCAAACAAGCAACAAACAATGATAAAAACGTAGAGAATACACGTCATCATTCCATTGAACAATGAACAATTCCAAAATAAACAAAAATATAAGAATAACTTTATTGCTAACTCAAAACTTAGCCACCTTAATTTAAAAAATTAAATTATATGAATAACTTAATGGTATTAATTAAACAAAATATATACATATTAGTATTATATATTCAAAATAACAAACTTATATAATTAATACTGTTAAGAGTGTAATATTAACAATCTATCTTAATAAGATATTTTATAAATTTACTTAAATAAAGAAAGACTATTTTATAAAAAAACATAACGTATATCCTTATTCAAAGAATAAAGCATACAATATTTCACAACATAAAATATAACTTAATGAAGTATAAATCCTATTACACAAAACACTATAGACACATGCCCGTGTAAAATATTAAATTTCACAGGAATAGGAAAATGGCAAAAAACCGCAATTCATTCATTAACCCTTTTTGGTAGAAGGAGCAACTCGTATCCCTAAATCATGCAATTGTGCAGCAGAAACATCAGATGGAGCACTCATCAAAAGATCAAGCGCCTGCTGATTCATAGGAAATAGAGCAATCTCACGTAAATTTTTTACACCTTGTAAAAGCATAACAATTCGATCAACACCGGCCGCCATACCGCCATGCGGTGGAGCACCATAATGAAATGCACGATAAAGAGCACCAAAGCGATCTTCTACCACTTCTTTAGAAAGTCCTGCAAGATTAAAAACTTTCAGCATCATCTCTGGTGAATGATTACGGATTCCACCTGAAGCAATCTCATAACCATTGCATACAAGGTCGTATTGAAAAGCTTTAAGAGTAAGAGGATCCTGAGACTCAAGGGCATTTTCTCCACCCTGGGGCATTGAGAAAGGGTTATGAGAAAACTCAATCTTTTTTTCCTCTTCATTCCATTCAAAAAATGGAAAATCAACAATCCACGCGAGAGAAAAACATTCCCGATCAACAAGATCTAATTCTTCGCCAACCCTTGTACGCGCAGCCCCTGCAAAAGATGCAAATTTCTTTGGATCACCTGCCACAAAAAAGCAGGCATCACCACCTTCAAGTCCAAGCTGCACACGAAGTGCTTCAGTCCTTTCTTCACCAATATTTTTTGCGATAGGACCAGCACCTTCAAACTTTCCTTGTTCTTCACGCCAAAAAATATAACCAAGCCCTGGTTGTCCCTCACCTTGCGCCCAACCATTCATACGGTCACAAAAAGCACGACTTCCACCCGTTTTAGCTGGAATAGCCCACACTTGTGCATTCTTATCATTCGCTAAAATTTGAGCAAAAACTTTAAAGCCAGAATCGTAAAAATGTTGAGAAACATCTTCCATAACAATCAGATTGCGCAAATCAGGTTTATCAGAACCATATTTACGTATTGCTTCATCATAGGAGATACGAGGAAAGCTTTGTGTTACCGGTTTTCCATTTGCAAATTCTTCGAAAAGGGAACGTATAATGGGTTCCATAGTGAGAAACACATCTTCCTGTTCCACAAAGCTCATTTCAACGTCTAACTGATAAAACTCACCAGGAAGACGATCTGCCCGTGGATCTTCATCTCGAAAACATGGAGCAATTTGAAAATAACGATCAAAACCAGACATCATCAACAGCTGTTTGTACTGCTGAGGTGCTTGTGGCAATGCGTAAAATTTTCCCTGATGAATCCGGCTTGGAACCAAAAAATCACGTGCCCCTTCCGGTGATGAGGCTGTCAACAGTGGCGTTGTAAATTCCGTAAAACCATTCTCTTGCATAGACCGTCTCAGAGCAGCAACAATTTCCGTACGACGCATGATATTTTTGTGCATAGTTTCTCGACGTAAATCAAGAAAACGATACTTTAATCGAATATCTTCTGGATAATCAGGCTCACCAAAAACGGGAAGAGGAAGTTCATCAGACTTTGAAAGAATTTCTACCTCTTTTGCAAAAATTTCAATCTCACCTGTTGGAAGAGATGTATTAATAACCTCATCAGAACGTGCACAAACTTCACCATCTACACGAATAACCCACTCCGCACGCATTTTTTCAATAATTTTAAAAGCTGGTGAGGCAGAATCAGCCACAATCTGTGTAATTCCAAAATGATCACGCAAATCTATAAAAAGTATTCCTCCATGATCACGAACGCGATGAACCCATCCCGAAAGACGAACCTGTGTTCCTACATCACACTTACGAAGAGCAGCGCAATGATGACTGCGATAACGATGCATAATTTTTGCCTTTGATTAAATATTTCTTGCGCTACAAACGCTTTTTAATCACCATTTGTCAAGATATGAGGATAAAGACTCAAAAAAAAAGTCAATAAAAGACAAATTTAATTTCTCTCGCTATAATAAAATAATGATGAATCTTATTACAAAAACGACAGATCTTGAAACTGCAATCGCCACTTTACGGACCTCAGACTTTGTAACAGTCGATACTGAATTTATTCGCGAAACAACCTTTTGGCCACAACTGTGTCTTATTCAGCTTGCCTCACCATGCATGACAGTTCTCATTGACCCACTATCGCAAGACATTGATTTAAAATTATTTTTTGATCTCATGATCGATAAAAAAGTTGTTAAAGTCTTCCACGCGGCACGCCAAGATATCGAAACAATCTATCATCTTGGGGGCATCATTCCCTCCCCTCTTTTTGACACGCAAATAGCAGGATCAATTTGTGGTTTTGGTGATTCTATTTCTTATGACCAAATTGTGCAACGTTGTACGGGGCATCAACTTGATAAATCATCCCGTTTTACAGACTGGAGCGAGCGACCTCTTTCTGAAAAACAACTGCGCTACGCACTTGCTGATGTAACCTATTTAAGAGACGTTTATCTCTTGTTAAAAAAACATCTGAAAAAAAACAAACGTAGCCACTGGGTGGATGATGAAATAGCAATTCTTTTATCACCAAAAACCTATGATATGCCAGAAGATGAGGCATGGAAAAAAGTGAAAGGCAAAGTTAAAAAACCACGCGAACTCGCTGTCTTACAAAAAATAGCAGCTTGGCGTGAAGATCAAGCACGCAAATACAATGTCCCACGTCGTCATATTATGAAGGATGAGTGCCTTATTGAAATTGCCATTCAACAACCAAAAGATGAATCGACCTTAAAACGTTTACGCAGTCTGAATAAAAACTGGAATAAACTCTCAATCGCACAAACATTAATTGAAGCTGTTCACAAAGGCTTAGAAGTTGATCTTGCAACTCTCCCCCCTCTTCCTAAATATAACCCGCTTAATGAAGCTTCAGGCGCTGTCGTCGATCTTCTCAAAGTACTTTTAAAACTTGTTGCAAATGAAAATGGCATTGCACCTAAAATTATTGCAACGTCTCATGACTTAGAAAAAATTGCCAATGGATGCACTAAGAAAAATATTCCCGCTATGAGTGGCTGGCGCTATGAAATATTTGGGAAAAAAGCTGAACAGATGCTAAAAGGTCAAATAGCATTTTATTTTAATGACGGAAAAATAAGCACTAAACAGCTCTGATTTACAAAAAGATCGAGCCACTTGCATTCAAAGTGATTACAAAAAAATTGAGAAGGAATACCGTATTTTATTTCTTGTAATAAATCACTGAAAAATAAAGTATTCACTTTCATTCTGCTAAGCAAACTTTATTTTTAACAATGGAAATGCGTTGAGAATAAAGCTAAAGTTCTCTTATCCAAGAAGACAATTCTATGATAGCATTTCTATTTTGAGATGAGCTGAAGTGCACTCCATCATCAATACGCATATGCTTAAAAAGATGTATGATAATTTTAAAACTTAAACTTGATCAATATTTGCTTCCCCCCTCCAAGGGAATAAATCTTAGAACCTTCACCGAAGAACAAACATATATTTCAAAAATAAAAAGTCTTTCATTTCAAAATATAAAATTTGATCTGCGTCTTTGCGTGATGAATTTTCCCTAAAAGGAGAAGCATGATACTCTCTATTGTCAGTGGAAAAGAGAGAAAAACTTTCCTCAAACAACAGCTTCCCAGTTGATAAAAAGAACGCTCAATCTCGAAATACAAAGCAACAATGCCTCACATACATCATCTCAAAAAGATAAATGCTCTCTCATTGCAGTTTATCACTAAGTTTTGCATAAAGTGGGATTAGGTGAGAAGTGGTGGAATTAGGTGTAATTTATTGTTTTTATTTATATTTTATCATTTAATTCGTTTCGTTAAAAAGTTAATTTCGTCATTTGGAAATCGTAAAAATTGGCAAAAATGACAAATTTTTGTTTTTTTACAAAAAATATCGCGAGCCTTTAAAAACCTTCAAAACATCTTTGAAAACCCTTTAAAAGTTTCTCTCATGTCTTTGAAAGCACAGAAATCCACCTTTGAAGAATCTTTAAAGATTTTGATCCCACACGCCCATTATAAAGGAAATATAAATAAAAATTTGCCCCAAAAGCAAAAAAGAATTCCACTTTTATTTTCAAAATTGAGCAGTTTATTCCCTGTTTTGGATGGATGTAAGATCACTTTTTTCAGCCTTGAGTTGCCTTTTCAGCTGGAGTTGCAAAACGGGTAAATATGCCTTGACCTCCTCGGCATCATTTATATCTGTAACCATTGTTTGCAACTTACCATAAAGCTGAACTGCGCATTCCGCTATGTCTTCTGGAGAGAGTTTTATTTGTGTGTCATGATATGTGATGAGCACTGCACGGCTTAGCTTTTCATGATTCCTTGCGGAATAATGTGCGCCGCCTTAAGGCTCTTCCCTAAGCCTTTGAGTTTATCTGTAAACATTTAGACTTCTCCCAGTGAGAAGCCAACTAAAACTAATAGCATAAGTTTTGTGATAAGTAGTTATCAACGAGGCTGGAGGCTCATACAGCCCTAATTCATAATTTGCAAGCGTATTTTTTCTAGCCCGATTGACCTCGCAAACGCACCGCATTCCTCATTTCCAAGTGATTTTCGTACTTCACGTAGCCTCTTAGCTAATGGAGTTTTAGGTTCTAATTCAGGTCGAGCCCCCAAAAAAATCCCTCAAAGACTTTATCCAGGGTCTAAAAAACCTGCAATAGGATTTATACTTTAGTTATAGCCCGTAAAAATGGGCGATAAAGTTACACCTAACCCTAAAAAGAGCCCGTACTTTACCAAGGAGCGAAACATGACAATACCTCTTCACCATCTCCAGTCATATGGGATCGCCATTCTATTTTAGCCAAACTACGTCGCCGCGGTATGACCGAATTAGCAAAAGCTTATAATCTCCCTCATTCTAGCTTTTCCATATTGGGAAGAGGCCATATGTAAAAGCTGAACAAACCATGGCCGATTTCCTTGGCGCGCCTGCTGAACAATTGTTTCCTGACCACTACCTTGAGAGCCACCATCGTATTTTAAAGCCATCTTCAGTAAACTCAAAAAAGCGACACAACGCAGAAAGTCACAGATCAAAGCAAAAGCGCTACGGCGTTTATTCCGAGTAAAAATTCTTCCTGTCCGCTTCAGCAATAAAACAATGCCGTTTGAAGGTTTAGAATCATTTTCGTGCTTTTCTTTAATTATTTACATAATGGAAAAAATTAACAATGTCTAATCATCAATGCAAAATTGAACATTTATAATAACAAGCCAACAGCTTAAAATGAATCGATAGAGAAATTCAAAAAGAAATTGATAAAGTGTGCACGATATAAGGGAGGATTCCTATAGATTCATCAAGAAAAGAATTAAAACGTTTCAAAAGAAAAAGGCATTTCGACTATTTTTGATAATTTCCTTAATCGTCCAAGGGGGCGCTCTCCTAATAAATCAGCATAACGCCCTGGAATGTACAAAACGATATGATCTGTTTTTTTCTGCCATGATAAGTGAGGTAAAATTCCTGCAGTAGAAGCACTAAAAAGATGAGCAATACGCATAACTTCACCTAGAATCTGTGCTTTTTTCATGATCTCTTTGGTGACGAGTTGAAAAATGGGAAGAGATTTTTCGTCAGTCTGCAAACCCGCATTACGAAAAAAAACAGCGAGCGCAGCATAAACGCGCCCCTCATGAGAAATTCCTGGATAAGATCCTAATACGATCTGATGTGCCGCCTCATTGCCGCGATAATCTGGATGTATACGCCAACCAATATCCGCAAGAAGACAAGCAGCTTTACGATAACGGCTCTCATTTTCAGTTTCTAAAACTCCAAAAACATTAAAAGCATTGGTTGTGAAGTCAATAAGTTCTTCAGCTTGCTTTGGTGAACGCGCTCGTAGGATAGCCATCTCCGTACATGCAGAAATTAAAGGGTCTGAAACACGAATCTCTTGCGGCAATCGTGAATAAAGAAAACCTTCACGCACTCCAGCTCCAGAAAAAATGATTTTTTCAAACCCCATAGATTGAATAAGTTCAATAAGAACAATCGCCCCATAAGACAAAAGCTGACGACGATTTTTGGAAACAGCTGAAATCCCTTTCATATCATCAATACTGCCACTCACAACACGATGCAAAAAATCTTCCAGCTCAACGGCCTCAACTTCATAGCCATGCATAACAGGAAGTTGATAATGTGTTGTTTCCATATGAAGTTTTGCCAAATTACGCCATGTACCTCCTACTGCATAGAAATAAGGTGTCATACCTTTACGAACTGCAGACAATTTACAAAATTGCTCATGGGTAATTTTTGCAGCAACATCAATATCATTATTGGACATATACTGTAGCCGTAAACCACCAAGCGGCAAAGTTATTCCTTGACCGACATCAGAATGATCAATACCGATCAGTTCGAGACTTCCACCACCAAGGTCTCCAGAAACACCCTTTGGTTGGTAAAAAGTAGAAATAACTCCATATGCTGAATAAGCAGCCTCTTCACTTCCTGAAAGAAGATGAACTTTATTTTGCAAAATATTTTCAGCATTTTGAATAAATGCTGATCCGTTTTTTGCTTCCCGCGCTGCGGCTGTTGCGAGAGTATAAACCTCGTCTGCTCCAATTTGTCGACAAAGCACACGAAATCGTTTGAGTGTTCGCAATGCCATATTGATCGATTTTTCTTCTAAAAATCCAGTTCTTGCAACACCGTGACCAAGACCACAAAGGACCTTTTCATTGAATAAAACTGTTGGAGAACGAACAAGACCTTCATAAATAACAAGCCGAACAGAATTTGAGCCAATATCGATAACAGCAACAGGCTTACACCCTTTTAATCGACCTTGAGCATTGATATATGTCATTGGACTTTTCAGTTCTTACGCATTTCAGCCTGTTGCCGATACAATGCAATCAAACGCGAAACAGAAGACTCAAAAGATTTTCCTCGCCTCGAAAGACCTGCATTGACCATAAAATACTCCTGCGCATTAAACGAACTTTCACCCTTTTGCGGTGTTATACATTTTGATGTTCCATCATTGAGTATATCAAAGCTTTGCTGATTATCAATAAGATTAGCCAACATAATTTGTAAAAGAATCTGCTTACGAACCGTTGTATTAAAAACTGGAACTAATATTTCAATACGGTGATCCAAATTACGAGGCATCATATCAGCGGACCCTAAATAAACCAATGCATTTTCACTTGGTAAATCCTCTCCATTACCAAAACAAAATATACGGCTATGCTCAAGAAAACGCCCTACAATTGATTTAACACGAATATTATCAGAAATCCCTGAAATCCCAGGACGTAAACAACATATGCCACGCACAATAAGATCAATTTTTACTCCTGCTTGGCTAGCACTATATAAAGCATCAATAATCTCGGAATCAACCAATGCATTAACTTTCATCCAAATAGCAGAAAACCGTCCCTCTCGCGCATGTGTAATTTCTCCTTCAATATGCTTAAGAATACGGCTACGCAATGTTAAAGGCGAAAAAGCAATCTTCATCTCCTCATTTGGACGTTCATATTGAGCAATATAATTGAACAATAACGCAACATCATGAGCAATAGCATCATCGGTGGTGAAAAAAGAAAGATCCGTATAAACTTTAGCATTAATGGGATGATAATTTCCAGTTCCAAGATGAACATAAGAGCACAGGCGTTTTCCCTCACGCCTCACAACAAGTGACATCTTAGCATGTGTTTTTAAGGCAATAAAACCAAAAACTACCTGAACGCCTGCATTTTCAAGATCACGTGCCCAACGAATATTGGCTTCTTCATCAAAGCGCGCCTTCAGTTCTACCAAAGCAGTTACCGACTTTCCCTGTTCAGCAGCCTTAATTAAAGCACTGATAATTGGACTGTCATTTGATGTACGATAAAGAGTTTGTTTAATTTCCACAACATCAGGATCGCTAGCAGCGTGATCTAAAAACTGCACAACAACATCAAAGGACTCATAAGGATGATGAACCACGATATCATTTTCACGAATAGCCGCAAAGCAATCACCACCATGCTCCTGAATACATTCAGGAAAACGAGGATGATAAGGAACAAACTTGAGATCATCACGCGGAATAGAAACAATCTCTGAGAGCATATTAAGTGCTAAAAAACCATCCAGAACACTGATACAATGATCGGGAACGGCAAGAGCATTCGTTATAAATGTGCGTAAATCCTCCGGCATTTTTGCGTCAAATTCAATTCGAATAACCTGCCCACGACGACGCCTTTTAAGAGCTGCCTCAAAAAAATGAACAAGATCTTCAGCCTCTTCTTCTACTTCAATATCACTATCACGAATAACCCTAAATGTGCCAATTCCATCAACTTCAAAATCAGGAAAAACATAACATATAAAGAGGCTTATAACATCTTCAGATGCAATAAAACGAAAATCCTTGCCCTCTTCTCTAGGAAGAAGAATAAAACGTCTTAAAGACATCGGAATCGGTAACAATACTCTGCATGAGTGTTGCTCAGCATTCTGAAACAGTCGAAGAGCAAATGAAAGTCCTAAATTAGGAATAAATGGAAAAGAATGAGTAGAATCAACAGATAAAGGCTTTAAAACGGGAAGAATCGTATCAAAAAAATATTTTTTAAGCCACAATTTTTCAACTTCTGAAAGCGCCTCAGAACGAATAATTTCAATAGCATTTTGTTTTAACTCATAACATAAAACGCATAATTCTTGTAATTGCTGGGTCTGCAAATGTGAAATCTCATCTAACACAAAATCAAGCTGCTCTTGCGGTGTATACCCCTCTATACTGCACACTGTATCACCCGCACGAATTCGAGCAGCAAGACCTGCAACACGAACCATAAAAAATTCATCAAGATTTGCTGCTGAAATTGAAAGAAACTGTAACCGTTCTAATAAAGGATGCTTCAGATTACTCGCCTCCATCAATACACGCGTATTAAACTGTAACCATGAAAACTCTCTATTAATAAACCGTACCGGATCTTTCATTGTGATATCCGATAGAGCAACTTTATCTTTCACCCTCTTTTTCATATATTCTAGCTAATCTTCCTTTATACTCTCTCAAATTATCGGTAAATATCTCACACAACACTTTACGATATGTTACCACTCCCGTAACAGATGAACGAACCATTTTATCTTCTATGAACATCTGAAAACACTTAAAAGCCCACTCCTTATGCAAAATACTTAAGACACAGTATATCTTCATATAATGTATGAAAACAGCTCTTTTTTGCAAAAAGCACCTTGCATTATTATAGGCTTTATTACAAATTAACAGGTAGAAATAGAGAACTTAAATCATATCTGATAAGGCAATTTATCCGGAGTTTATACGCCATGGCTGACCATAATATTCCCCATTTCCAAAATGACTTTGGATATAAAACAATCGAAATTGGCGTGAAAGAATTCATGTGTGTGGGCGCCACACAGCCCTTCGATCATCCACATATTTTTATAGATATGGGAGCTGCAGATGAAAAAATCTGCCCTTATTGTTCAACACTTTATCGCTATGTTTCCTCACTATCCTCCAATCAAACAAAACCAACAGGATGTCTCTATCATCCCAGCGATCCGCTCTAGTATACTCTCTGCTTTTTCAATATAAAGTGCACATGGATATAAAGTGATACATGGATCAATCACCAATCATTATAGGAGGAGGCATTGCCGGTCTAAGCACGGCTTTGGCACTTGCTCATAAAGGAATTGCAAGCATCATTATCGAAAAATGTACACAGCTTGATGCTGTGGGAGCTGGTATTCAGCTCACCCCCAATGCGACACGTATCCTTACCCATTGGGGAATCCTTAATGAACTTACAAAAGCAGGTACAACGCCACATTTTCTTGAATTAAGAGAGGGGAAATCTTTAAAAACACAGCTGCGTATTGATCTTATCCACTTCACAGAAAAGCGTTGGAAATTCCCCTATATCACGATTCATCGTGCGCAATTACAAAAAACCTTATACAATGCTGTTTTAAAAAATCCTTTGATCACATATAAAACAGGTGAATCCATTGTCTCAGTAACCCAAACTGCAGCCAACAGTCTTCATATAAAAACAATAAGACGAGAGGCATTTACAAAAGCACAACAACAACAATCTTATTCAACACCCTTGCTTATCGGATGCGATGGAGTCTGGTCTACATTACGACAACTGCCTCCTTTTCATGAAAAAGCAAATTTTAGCGGTTTTATTGCTTGGCGAGCAACAACAAAACTGAAAAATCTTCCTAAAAGTTTTCACTCTTTATTACAAAATACGAAAACAATCACAGCTTGGATGGGACCCAAAAATCATCTTGTTGTCTATCCCATCCAATCATCAAAAAAAATTTTTAATTTTGTAGCTATTACACATGGAAAGCACGCAAAAGAAGGGTGGGCCCATAAAGGAAAAAAAGAAAATCTTATCGCTCTTTTTAAAGATTGGAATTTGCAAATTTTGCAAACTTTTGACCATATCAATGAATGGAGCTCTTGGCCACTCTTTCAAATGAAACAAATTCGTTTTTTAGGTTTAGAAAGACAAGTGTTTGTTGGTGACAGTGCTCATGCGGCTCTTCCCTTTGCAGCGCAAGGCGCTGCTATGGCAATAGAAGACGC
Organism: Bartonella rattaustraliani AUST/NH4; assembly: GCF_000312565.1. Classification (GTDB taxonomy): domain Bacteria; phylum Pseudomonadota; class Alphaproteobacteria; order Rhizobiales; family Rhizobiaceae; genus Bartonella; species Bartonella rattaustraliani. Next base: position 27,259 of record NZ_CALW02000049.1, on the reverse strand, counting down.
TGCCACATTAGCAGAAATTCTCTCTATTAAAAATCTTTCATTAACAAAAGCTCTTTTACTATACGAAAAAATACGCATCCCCCGCGTTACAGCAGTAAAAAAGCACGGAGATTTAAATAGAATAGTCTACCACGCAACCGGCCCCATAGCATTCGCACGTAATTTCATCATGAAAATGCGTACCCCAGAAAGCCTCATGTCTGACCTTAACTGGCTTTATATGTATGATGCTATGAACTTCACAAAAATATAGGATAAAAACTTATAAAACTCTCCTCATATTTTGCACTTATGAACCCAAAAGAATAATTTCTCCAGCTTCATTATACTAAAATTTTTTTATAAAATTATCACAAAGAAAAGCAGAGTCTCTGCCTTTTAAAAAAGAGGAATTGATACTTGCCCAAAAGATGAATAAAAAACAAAAATCTATTTCTTAAACTTCTTGATAAAAGTTTTCTGTCAATCACGGAAGGTGAGACTTACGATAAAAGCATTGAAACCTAACCTCTGTTCTTTGTTTATCACATTTTTCTGTGTCAATTTTTTAATAGCAACATATTGATTGGTAATGATTATCTGTCGTTTCTCACCTTGAATCATAATCCCGAATACTGTAAGATTTTCTCATTTCAAACTTACTTATCTTGCATCAATTTTATTCACTTGGCTTTATAAGCAGAGTTGACATATAGAGTAAAATGAGAAAAAAGGAAGAAAAATGCCTCTCATGGCCTTCATGCAAGAGCTATTTATAACCCATGAATTAGTAAAGTGAATGATTGTGCCGGCTTGTTATAGCAGTAAATACCATTTGTTGTACATTCACAAACTTGCCTAAAAAACATCTCTTATTACCTAAACCTATCCTACGATAGGCTTATAAAATGATATCTAATAGTCCAAAGCCATGATACACCGCTTTATGCCTGATAGAGACCAATTTTGTACCTGTTAAATACAAGCCAGTGCAGCACAATTATTCACTTACCAACGCTCATAACAGGCAACAGCTCTTGCATTCAAACCGTTCACAAAAGCCATCTTGTACAGGAATTTTTTCACACACTTATAGCACCAATGATAGGTAAAGGAATAATCTTGATGACTTCATCATAAAGAACTTGAAATGAAAAAACCCGCTGTATTCAGCACGCTTACTCAATCGTGAAAAACATGTGCATTACTCTTATAAAGCGATATATTGCCACGATATTTTTTTCAGAGACAAACTGTAGGAGACCAATAAGAAAAAATACCAATCAAAACAAACAGTCACCCCATAGCTTTCGATTAAGTAAGCTCCACATCAACAATACCATGAATTGATTTCATCGCATTTGCCACATGTGAATTAACCTTGTATCGCTTTGAAAGTGTGATTTCGACTTCCCGTAATCCATTCTCTTGAATCAGAACAATCCCTACTTGCCCATCTCCACTATGGTTTAAATTTTGCTCAATTTGTGGAAGCATATCAACTGTTTTTATAAAAAGACGCATCATTTTATGATGCTGTAACACTTCATCTTCTAAGGATTGAGCGGTCTCAAGCTGTAAGCTAATACCTTCAGAACGGTTTTCTGCACTTACCGTAACAATAAAAGATTTTCCAAGTTCTAGTAGATCCTCATAAACTGCAAGCGCTTCAGAAAATAAAATTGTCTCATATTGTCCACTCGTATCAGAAAAATGAATAATCCCCATTTTCTTACCAGATTTTGTTTTTCGTACTTGTTTTGCCACAACAGTTCCAGCAAGCCTCGCAACAGTCGCCCCCCTTTTAACAGCATGAGAAAAATGACCCCAAGTCTGTATACGTTTTTTAGCAAGAATATCTTGATATTCGTCTAAAGGATGCGCAGAAAGATAAAAACCGATTGCTTGAAATTCCCTATAGAGCTTTTCAGCGGGAAACCAAGGAGCTGTTTGCGATAAAATTAAAGGCTCTTTTAACGCGCTTGTCGCCCCAAATATATCAGTTTGTCCGCTAGAATTGTTATCGAGAATACGAAGTGCACGCGCATGAAGCGTTGCAAGACTTGCCAATAAAACTTCGCGTGCAATATGAAAACAATCAAAAGCGCCAGCATAAATTAAACTTTCCATCGCGCGCTTATTAACAATACGTGGATCAATACGCTCACAAAAATCTTCTAAATCTTTAAAAAATTTATCTCCACGACAAGCAACAATATGATCAACAACCGCCTCCCCTACACCTTTAATAGCAGAAAGAGAATAATAAATACAGTTATCACCAACCTCAAAAACACGGTGTGATGTTTGCACAGAAGGTGCAATAACCTTAATTCCTAGCCTTAATGCTTCACGCCGAAAATCATTTAATTTATCTGTATTGGTCATATCATACGTCATCGAAGCAGCTAAAAACTCAACGGAATGATGTGCTTTCATATAAGCTGTTTGATAAGAAACAATCGCATAAGCAGCAGCATGCGACTTATTAAAACCATAATCTGCAAATTTTGCTAAAAGATCAAAAATAACATCAGCCTGATCTTTATCAACACCATTCGCAACAGCTCCATTTACAAAGCGCGTACGCTGTTGTTGCATTTCTTTTTGAATCTTCTTCCCCATAGCACGGCGTAACAAATCCGCTTCGCCAAGCGAATAGCCAGCAAGCACCTGAGCAATCTGCATCACCTGTTCTTGATACACGATAACACCTTGTGTTTCTTGAATCAGATAATCTATTTTAGGATGAATAGAAGCAATTTCCTCTTCTCCATGCTTGCGTGCATTATAAGTTGGAATATTCTCCATCGGACCAGGACGATAGAGTGCAACAAGTGCAATAATATCCTCAATACGATCCGGCTTCATTCCAATGAGTGCCTTACGCATACCAGCACTTTCAACTTGAAACACACCAACCGTTTCACCACGTGCCATCATAGCATAGGTCAGCACATCATCCAGAGGGATATTGGCTAAATCTATTTTGATTCCCTTGCGTGCAACAAAGTCGACCGCCATTTTTAAAACAGTCAGCGTTTTTAATCCCAGAAAATCAAATTTTACCAATCCTGCCTGCTCAACATACTTCATATTAAATTGTGTAACAGGCATATCAGAACGCGGATCGCGGTACATCGGAACAAGCTCTGAAAGTGGTCGATCACCAATAACAATTCCCGCTGCGTGGGTTGAAGCATGACGATAAAGCCCCTCCAACTGAAGAGCGATATCTAACATGCGCCCAACGACGGGATCTTTTTTCTTTTCTTCCTCAAATTTAGATTCATCATTAATAGCATCAGCCAATTCAACCTGGCTCCCAGGTGTCGCAGGAACGAGTTTCGTCAGATAGTCGACCTGACGATAAGGCACTTCCAAAACACGCCCAACATCACGCAATACTGCACGCGCCTGTAGCTTACCAAATGTAATAATTTGAGCAACTTGCTCGCGACCATATTTTTTTTGAACATAATGAATCACTTCTTCGCGTCGCTCTTGACAAAAATCGATGTCAAAATCCGGCATAGAAACACGATCTGGATTAAGAAAACGCTCAAAGAGAAGAGAAAAACGTAATGGATCAACATCGGTAATTGTCAATGCATAAGCAACGAGTGAGCCCGCACCAGAACCACGCCCTGGACCAACAGGAATACCATGAATCTTTGCCCATTTTATGAAATCAGAAACAATAAGAAAATAGCCAGAAAATTGCATACGTGTAATAATAGAAACTTCATAATCAAGCCGCTGTTCATAATCCGCAATGGTATATCCTTGAGCAAGACCAATTGTCTCAAGCCGCATTTTCAAACCAGCTTTAGCTTGATTTAACAACTCACTATCTTCGAGTTTTAAAGTCGTTTCTGAATCAACAGATTGCTCTATAAAACGAGGCAGAATGGGTTTACGAACCGGCGAGGAAATATGACAACGCAATGCAATTTCAACACTGTTTTCCAAAGCTTCTGGGAGATCAGAAAACAGGGCAACCATTTCATCTTGTGATTTCAAATAATGATCTGGCGTTACACGTTTACGTTCCGGATTAGAAACTATCTGTCCCTCTGCAACTGCCATTAACGCATCATGTGCTTCATACCCTTCTTTGTTTAGAAAAAAAGCTTCATTGGTTGCAACAAGAGGAATTTCATATGTATACGCCAATTCAATAAGTGCAGCTTCTACCTTCTGATCAAAAGAACTATGACGCTGTAATTCCACATAAAGACGATCACCAAAAGTTTTTTTCAAATAAGTTAAACGTTCAACAGCGCGTTCTTTTTTATCTTCTTCCAAAAGAAGATTTATAGGTCCTCCTTTGCCACCCGTTAAAACAATGATTCCTTCACTGTGTGCCAAAAGCCAATCAGCTTTGATATGAGGAGGATCAGTGTCGCATTTGTCAAGATAAGCACGGCCCACAAGACGAACCAAATGCGCATAACCTCTCTCCGTTGCAGCCAAGAGAACAAGAGAACCAAAATCAGAAGGATGGTGCCCTTTAACAAAATGCGAATGATTATTTTCATCACCAAAATCAATTGCGAGTTGACAACCAATGATAGGCTGAATCCCCTGAGAAAGACAAGATTGGGAAAACTCCAAAGCACCAAATAAATTATTTGTATCGGTAACGGCCACCGCTGGTGCATAATCGGAAATTGCATGTTGAATAATTTGGGGAATTTTTAAAGCCCCTTCGAGAAGGGAATAAGCAGAATGTACCCTCAAGTGAATAAAACGAGGAAAAGATTTTTTATTATTTTGTGTTTTACTTTTATTTTCCGCCACTCTCAAAGTTTCCCACTACAAAATAAAGACCAAATTACAAGCTTTACCAATTTATAACTCTTTACCACTCTATCATATTAAAGAACACTTTAACGTATCATACCTTTATAAATCTTAGAGATTCATTTCCTCCGTAGATTGCCTAGAATCCTAGTTTTAATGATATTAATAGGCATTTTCTATTAAGAAAACACCTCTATTCACAGCAAATAAATACACAAGAACAAAAATAAATAAATCCTACAAAAAACGATTAATATTCAAATTATTTCTTATTACACTTTTAATTAATATCTTATGTAAAGTATTACTTTAAATTATTAAGATTAAAATTATAAAATCCAAAGTATAAATAAAGAAGTTTTTTATGATACAATTTGTCCCTAAAAAGTCTTTTTAAAACACTAGAAAAAATAAAAAGAGCAGGATAAATTCCCTTATGACTCCAAGCCTTATCGCTCCCCTTTTTAACTCTGTTCGTACCCTTTCTGGGGTGACACCGAAACTCTATAGCCTACTGGCAAAAATTTTAAATATCAACCCGATACAACGTGAAGCTACACTCATTGATCTCCTTCAACTCATGCCTTATTCTGCTATAGACCGTAGAACGCGCCCCACTATTGCTTATGCCCAAGAAGACAGGACTGTTACCCTTGAAATTGTAATCGATCAACATCAAGCGCCACCAATGGGCCGCAACCGGCTACCCTATCGGGTTGTTGCCCATGATCCAACAGGAAAAATAAATTTAGTTTTTTTTCATGCCAAACCATCTTGGCTAAAAAAACAACTACCGGAAGGAAAAAAAGTCGTTGTATCAGGTAAAGTAGAGCGGTTTAACGGGCAGCTTTCCATGATTCATCCAGATCATATTGCATTCAGTGAGCAATCAAATCAAATACCTTTGATAGAGCCCATCTATCCCTCTACCGCCGGATTGTCAGTAAAAATGCTAAGGCATGCAATACAAAATGCCCTCGATTATCTTCCGCCCTTACCAGAATGGATAGGAGAAGACGTCAAGAGTCAGCAAAATTTTTCTTCCTTTTCCGTTGCTTTACGTCGAATCCACACCCCTATAGACCCCAATGATCTAACTTTAGAAAGTGCTGCACGTAAACGTCTTGCCTATGATGAACTGCTAGCTTGTCAATTGGCTCTTGGTTTAACACGTTTACAAACCAAATCTCTTTCTGGAATCTCTCGCCCACCGACAGGAACTTACACAACAAAACTCCTAAAAGCCCTCCCCTTTCAACTGACAAATGGACAAACAAAAGCCATAGAAGATATTGCAAATGATCTTGCTTCACCAGAACCAATGTTAAGACTTCTCCAAGGTGATGTAGGAGCAGGAAAAACCGTTGTTGCCCTCATGGCAAGTGCACAAATTGCGGAAAATTCAGGACAATCCGCTTTAATGGCACCAACGGAAGTTCTTGCCCGACAACATTTTGCGACCATTGCACCTCTTGCTGAAAAAGTAGGTCTGCAAACAACCCTTTTAACGGGACGAGAAAAAGGAAAAATACGATTAAACATCTTGAACGATATTCTATCAGGGCAAGCTTCCATTATCATTGGAACCCATGCTCTCATACAAAAAAGTGTCACTTATCATAACCTTGCTTTAGCAATTATTGATGAACAACACCGTTTTGGTGTTCATCAACGACTTGCGCTGACAGCAAAAGGCCATAAACCTGACATGCTGGTAATGACCGCCACCCCTATTCCACGGACACTCGTCTTAACAGCTTTTGGTGACATGGATGTTTCTAAAATTACCGAAAAACCACTTGGACGACAATCAATCACAACAGCAATCCTTTCTTCAAAACGTATTCATGAACTCATAGAACGCATTGCCATTGCCTTAGAAAAAGGAGAAAAACTTTACTGGATTTGCCCCTTAGTGGAAGAATCTGAAAAGCTTGAACTTACTTCCATTGAAAGCCGTTTTGCTATGCTTCATGAACAGTTTGGGATGCGTGTTGGAATGATCCATGGAAAAATGTCGACAGATGAAAAAGAAGCCGCTATGGCATCTTTTAAATCTGGCAATGTACGTATTTTAGTTGCAACAACAGTCATTGAAGTGGGAGTGGATATTCCTGATGCTTCGATCATCATCATCGAACATGCAGAACATTTTGGACTTTCACAATTACATCAATTGCGTGGACGTGTTGGACGAGGAGACAAAAAATCTTCCTGTATTTTGCTCTACAAAGAGCCATTGTCAAAGATGGCAACAACACGCCTTAATATTATACGAAGTACAGAAGACGGTTTTAAAATTGCTGAAGAAGACTGGCGTTTACGAGGAGAAGGAGAGCTTTTAGGAACCAAACAATCTGGTATTCCCGAGTTTCACATAGCAAACCTTGCAATACATAGTGATCTTTTATCCATAGCAAGAAAAGAAGCACGTTTATTTTTACAACGTGATCCTCACCTTTCTTCAGAACGAGGACAAGCTTTACGTTTACTCCTTTATCTTTTTGGACGTGATGACGCTATGCGTTTATTACGAGCCGGATAACAGCCCAAAAACAATCAAACAAAAAAGAAAGCCGTACCAATTCTATGACAAACATTTCTCCTTAGTATCTCTCTTTCCCATCATGGATACCTTTTATTTTTATGATACCTGTACATAGTGGTTTGTACATTTTTTTAAAATGCCAACTCCCCGCAAACGCTAGTCTTCTTCAGAAATTTTAATACCGAATAGCTGAATACAAGGGCGAGAAGAATTTCAAATAGAGTATTCCATCAGCCACTTGGCTACACATTTTAGAGGAAAATTCGACCTACCAAGGACCCTATAAAGTAAACCAATAAAGAATTTGCAGGAGATATTAAATATCTAACTGGCAAAAAAAGAAAATTTGACACTCACTAAAATCCAAAACAAGAGAACAAACACTCTCAAAATGGAGTAAACATATCCCCTTCATACGTGAAAAGGATGACTACAATAAACAGCCCCCACTCCTGCAACATAACTGCTATAAGCCTGGCTGCTAACAACAAACAAACACTTACAACACAAACAACAAAACATTGTATCAGAACAATACCAAAAAACTTGCTCTATTTTAAGCACTTTTTCGTGATTTTTTAATCAAATTGCCGCAAATATAAAATATATTTCCCTCATTAAACGATGAGAAATAAAACCCTTTCTATCTACACTAACCCTTATTCTCTTATATAATATAAACTTGCACAACTCTGTAATCGATCCGTTATCTCAAACAACCACAGGTCTCTCAAGAAACTTATATGCTCATTAAAATACTCATTTACTGCTATTAGAGCCCCCTCTAACAGATCCATTATATCTCTCTTAAAGCTATTTCACCAAAATCTTTTCAGAACACTCTATGAATAATCATAAAGATACGAATACGCTCTTTTAGCTAGCACATAGACTTATCATACAGTTTCTTTAAATAAACTGCCAACAGATATTATATGTTATTTGTCAATCAAAGTTTCATAAAAAGATATTTTTCATATAAATTAAATAAGTCAATATTATTAAATTTAAAAATTAAGTATTATACAATGTATTTCTAAAATAAATTGTCCATATTATAAAATATTTTTAAATAAAATGATAAATTTATCTTAATATTTTAATATAATACATATTACATATCTCTACTTTTTCAAAAAACTTTAGTCATTAAAGCTTTATTATAAAATTATTTTTATAATAATGGGTGCAATCTAGCCATTTCTATTATAGTAAGTTGAATCGTATAATTGAGAGTTTTTCTTCAAAAAGAAAAATTCTATTAATGTTTGGCAATTTTAGAAGAAAAAGCACGGATAATTTTGTACGAAAGCCATCTATAGAACAAATTTTATCACAAGATTTAAAAAATAGAATTTTTTCAAACGGTTTTGCAAATCTACAAGAGTAATTTTGAATCCCAAATGCTGTCTTCCCTTCTAAAAGACATCTCACCTAGAACGGCCCCCTAGTAACAAAATATTATTCTCTTTTACTATTCAAAACATTCCAATTGTTCTCTATCAGTAATAATTTCTGCAAAAACGTCTCTAAAAAACTCTAACCACCTCTGTATAATTTATAACTTTTATCCTTAAAATAGCAACACATTGATTTATAATCACAATTTGTCGTGATAAACCTTGAATTATAAACCCCAAATACCCATAAGATTCTCTCATTTCATACCTCTTTATGTTGAATCAATTTTTTTACTTGACTGTACGCCACAAGCAAGATTGGCATGAAGGTAAAAGTTATAAAAAAGAAGGGAAAACACCTCTCATGAATCGCCTTCATGTAAAAGCTGTAGCAACATTGGGTGCTAGTAAATATATGATGGTGCCGGTTTGTACCTTCATAAGCGTGAAGATTGCTATGCACAATGGACTTACCCGTTATATAATTTACGAACGATAGCGCGAAATAGGCTTAAGAGCTCTAAGAGAATCTCTTTAAAACAAACCCTCGTGCACAGCAACACAATTTTATTCCTCTAAAAATAAAACACTTCGAAAATATTTCTTCATTCAAAAAATCTGGTAAGAAAGACAAAAACCCTCTTACGTTCTTCTGATTTTTTCTCTTTCTTCTGAGAAAAAGTCTTTATTCAACAGTGACTGATTTTGCCAAATTACGCGGTTGATCAACATCTGTTCCTAATAAAACAGCCGTATGGTAAGCGATTAACTGGATCGGTAAGGCATAAATAATGGGTGCAATAAATTCTGAAACATCTGGCAAAACAATCGTTGATAAAGTATCAAGACGAACTGCTTCTGCCCCTCTTTTATCAGTTATCAAAATAATACGACCATTGCGCGCGGCTACCTCTTGCATATTAGAAAAAGTCTTTTCAAACCATCTATCATAAGGTGCCACAACAATAACTGGGAGTGACTCATCTACCAACGCAATGGGTCCATGTTTCAGTTCACCCGCTGCATAACCTTCAGCGTGAATATAAGAAAGCTCCTTTAGTTTCAGCGCTCCCTCTAAAGCAATCGGATAAGAAGTTCCACGCCCGAGATAAAGAACACCTTTTGCATTTGCTAAATGACGGCAAATCTGTTCAACCCTATCATCTAGTTTTAAAACCTCGTTTAAAATTCTTGGAATTTCTGCCAACTGTTGAACCAACTGGTGTTCTGCCTTCTCTGAAAGATATCCACGTTGCTTTGCGGCATCAAGTGCCATAGCAGCAAGCGTTGCCAATTGACAGGTAAAAGCTTTTGTTGACGCAACACCAATTTCCGGCCCCGCTAATGTGGGGAACATAAAATCAGCTTCTCTTGCCATTGTCGACTGCTCAACATTGACAATTGTCGCTGTTTTTATGGCACGTTCACGACAATAACGCAAAGAAGCCAAGGTGTCAGCAGTTTCACCCGATTGGGAAACAAACACCGATAACACATCAGAATTTAATGGAGGCTCACGATAACGAAACTCTGAAGCAACGTCATTATCAACACTTAAAGCAGCAAAATTTTCAAACCAGTAACGTGCAACTAAGGTGGAATAATAAGCTGTTCCACAGCTCGCAAAGAGTAATCGATGAATATTTTTCCAATCAATCAAATTTTCAAATGAACGAACTGTATAATTTCCAAGATCAAGATAATGTGCCAAATTATGAGAGATAACTTCAGGTTGTTCAAACATCTCCTTGTGCATAAAATGACGATGATTGCCCTTAGAAACCAATAAATTTCCCTCAAATAATGTTGTAACAGGGCGTTGTACCTGCCGATTATTCGCATCATAAATTGTGACACCTTCCCGTGTCAGGACAGCCAAATCTCCATTTTCCATATAGCTAACACGATCTACAAATGGTGCCAAAGCAAGTGCATCCGATCCGACAAAAAATTCATCTTTTCCATATCCAACTGCCAGCGGCGGACCAGAACGAACAGCAATCATAAGATTATCTTCACCCTCAAAGATAAGAGCAAGAGCAAAAGCACCTTGCAACCTTTTCCAACTTGTTCGCATTGCTTCTTGCGGAGAAAGACCACTTTTTAGTGCGCGCGTAATTAAATGTGCAACAACCTCGGTATCCGTTTCTGTTTCAAAAATATAACCATCTTCAATGAGTTCTCTTTGTAATTCTAAAAAATTTTCAATAATACCGTTATGAACAACAGCAAGCCGTTCCGTAACATGAGGATGAGCATTCCTCTCCACAGCAACTCCATGAGTAGCCCAACGAGTATGACCAATCCCCAAACTTCCTTCCAGAGGTGTCTGTTTTAATTTTTCTTCTAAATGAACAAGTTTACCTTCAGCACGCATACGATGAAGGTGCCCATTATGCACTGTTGCAACACCAGCAGAATCATAGCCTCTATACTCAAGACGCCTCAAACCATCAACCAAAGAAGATATAATACACCTCTTTCCAAGAATTCCGATAATTCCACACATTAAAAAGCTCCAACCTCCATCCCAAATTTATATCATTCTATAAAATAATCTCATAGCTTCCATTCAAAACTTTGAATCATCAGATAAATCAAATATGTGGTACGGCAACACTTAAAAGTAAATCTTCTATAAAAAGAGTTAAATCGTTATAAAGAAAAAACAGAATGATCACTTCTTCTGTTTATTCTCTGATAAGCGCGCACGCAACCTTATTGCATAATCTTCTTTTATCACTTGCCGTGCACGCCCCAAAGCCATACTATTTATAGGGACATTTTCGGTGATAACACTTCCTGAAGCAATGTAAGAACCGTCCCCTATAATCAATGGAGAAACCAGAGCTGAATTAGAACCAATAAAAGCATGATCACCAATCACCACTTTATGTTTTCGAAATCCATCATAATTGCAAGTGATCGTACCAGCACCGATATTGCTATGAGCGCCAATTTCTGCATCACCAATATAACTCAAATGATTGATCTTAGAAGATTCTCCGATTTTTGCTTGTTTAACCTCGCAAAAATTTCCAATCTTGACCGATCTCCCTAATTCTGTTCCAGGGCGCAAACGTGCATAAGGTCCAACCTGCGCAGACGCCCCAACCATAGCACCTTCTAGAGAACTAAATGCATGAATAACTGCACCAGATTGTACCTTGACTCCCACCCCAAAATAAACATTGGGCTCAATCACCGCCCCTGGCTCAATCTCTGTATCATAAGAAAAATAAACCGTTTCTGGTTTAAGAATTGTAACACCAGATAACATGAGACTGCGTGCTTTACGCTTTTGCCACAAAACATCCGCTTCAGAAAGCTCAAAACAGTTATTAATCCCTATAATATTATCAAAAGGTACCTCAACAACGCGAACATCTCGTCTCTCACTCGCTGCAATAGAAACAAGATCCGTTAAATAATATTCTTTTTTCAAATTATGATTATTAACCTTCTCTAAAAGAGAAAGTGCATGCTTTCCATTTATGGCAAATATTCCACCATTACAAAAAGAAATTTTTTTTTCTTCATTGCTTGCATCTTTTTCTTCTACAATCGCGACAAGCTGACCATTCTTCTGAAGAAGGCGCCCATAACCTGTCGGATTTGAAGCGTGAAAACCAGCAACAACAATGTCTGCCCCATTAGCAAGCTGCGCACGAACTTTTAGCAATGTCTCTTGCTCAATCAAAGGCGTATCGCCAAAAACAATCAGAACATCATCCACGCCTTTTTGCAAAGCGAAGCGAGCAGATAAAACAGCATGAGCAGTTCCAAAACGCTCTTTTTGCTCAAAAATCATTGCATTTTTTGCAAATGATTGCACAACTTTTGTGACATCTTCTGCACCAGCCCCCACAATGACTGCTAATTGTGAAGAACCTGCCAACTCTATTTGTTTTATAACGTGGCATACAATCGGCAACCCACCAATTTTATGCAGCACTTTAGGAAGAGACGACTTCATACGCGTTCCCTCACCTGCTGCCAAAACAATAGAAAGACAATTTCTAACCATAAAGATCACATATAATTAACGAGAAAATCCAAAAAAGCTGACAACATCACGCCAATGAAAGGATTCTACATTACTAAGTGAAGGATAATGTTCCAAAAGCCAAAATGAAAAATCCTGCATAGAGCCTGTTAAAAATAAAATACCAGTAATAACCAAAAAAACGCCAATAATTTTTTCAACTTTTCCTAAATGAATACGAAAAGTCCCTAAAAACTTCATAAAACTGCTTGAAAATAAAGCTGCTAACACAAAAGGCACTCCCAGACCTAAAGCGTAAACCCCTAAAAGGAGCGCCCCTTCACCTACAGTTTCTTTTGTTCCAGCCAAAGTTATAATAGGTCCTAAAATGGGACCAATACAAGGTGTCCAACCAAATGCAAAAGCTAAACCAATAATATAAGCCCCTAAAGGACCAGCAGGCGTTTTACGCGTTTGGAACCGCACTTCACGAAATAAAAAAGCAATTTTAAAAAGACCTAAAAAATTGAGACCACAAACAATAATAATGATTCCAGCAGCAAGAGCAAACCAATCACGATAATAACCAATGAATTGACCAATTGTGCTTGCACTGGCACCTAAAGCAACAAAAACGGTTGTAAAACCAAGCACAAAAGCAATAACAGAAAAGAAAAGTTCCCACCGTATAAACACTTTCCCATTGTGCTTTTCTGAACGAAAATCATCAATACCAATACCTGCCATATAGCATAAATAAGGAGGAACTAACGGCAAAACACACGGTGATAAAAAAGATAATGCACCGGCAAAAAAGACACCAACTGTTGAAATTTCTATAGCCAAAACTTTCTATCCGCCTCCTATTATGGTTTATACCTATGAAAAATCATCAATCTACATCTTCATCAATTTTTTGCATATTTTGCGTATCCGCCACCACACTTACATCTTCATCATGGCCGGAAACAACTGAAAAACCTTTTTGATAAATTTTATCTTTATTTTTAGCAATTGCAATATATTCCCCCTCCGCTAACACGAGTGAAACATAAGAACCCACTGCTTCATAAACAATATCACCAGAATCATTGGTAATAGACCAGCTTGTATCGGCAAGCGCTTCTCCTCCCTCTTGTCGTAGCAACTTTAAAACAATTTGAGCGGCCTGATGTTCAAGAGTGACCTCGGTAATTTTTCCAGTATCCACCTGAATATCTGAACGAACAGTAGCATTAATAGAACCATAATGAGAAGCAACATGATAATGCCCAGCTTTTAAACGGATAAGCGATTGGGGCTTAACATTTGATAAAACCACACCAGTTTCATCATTTTCTTTCTCATCCTCATAGATAGTAAAACGCAATTCTTTGTCATTGATTGTCCCATTAAGCAATGTAGCATTTAAAACGACACCACCAGCATCAAGATTAAAATTTTTAACAACACTTTGCCCACTTTCTAAAGTAACATGACGCACCACACTTGCGTGACCAAATGAGACATGAACAAGATAACTTCCTGGTTCTAAGGAAAAACGTGCACTTCCACCCTCATAAGTTGCAATCAATGGTAATTTATCATCAATTCCTAAAATAGGTGCGTAGACCCGCCATACCACCCCCTTCATGATATCTTCATTACTATTTTTTAATCGAGCATTCAGCATAAGTTGGGACTGAGCAACGAAATCTTCTTTTTCATGATCGTAAGATTTTAGAATGAAACTTTTTGGCTGTTTTTGCTGAGAATCTTGTCCTCCTCCTTCTTCAGAAAAGGCATAGCAGCTTTCACCCATTGCAGTAAGCACCACGCATAACCACAAATATAGACGCAATTTTCTTATAAAAATACTCATTTTCGCATTGTTGACCAAAATCATTTTTTTTTCAAGAAACAATCTCACAGAATCATCTGCCTAAATTGAAAAGCTTACACCACAACCACATGACGAAACAGCATTAGGATTATGAATTTGAAAAGACTGCTCCATAAGATCATCAATAAAATCAATTTCAGCCCCTTCCATAAAAGGAAGAGAAAGTGAATCAATCAAAACAACAGCACCATTTTTTTTAAGAACGAGATCACCCTCATCCATTTCAGAAACCAAATTATATTTATAAGAAAATCCGGAACATCCTCCACCTTCAACGGAAATACGCAATCCTATTTTATCGGGTTCACTCGAAAGTATCTGTGCAATTCGTTTGGCAGCAACATCTGAAATATTTACACGCATTCTCTATATCCTTGCTATATATTCTTGCATTAAACCCTTAAGAAAGAGTATCCCAAATAAAGAGGAGTTTATTCATAATAAACCAACCTCAATTTAAAATGAGAATGGACAGCTTGCAATGGATATAAGCAATATCAATTACCAATCTCGAGCAATCTATAGTGCCAACCCGCAAGCAAGCCGCGGTCGATTATTCCATGAACCTATGAGCAGCATGCGAACATCTTTTCAACGAGATAGAGATCGCATTATCCATTCTAATGCATTTCGACGCCTTAAACATAAAACCCAAGTGTTTATTGCTGATGAAAGTGACCATTATCGCACAAGACTCACACATTCAATAGAGGTTTCTCAAATTGCAAGAACCTTAGCACGTGCCCTGTGCCTTGATGAAGACCTTGCCGAAGCCATTGCTCTTGTTCATGACTTTGGGCATACGCCTTTTGGTCATGCAGGAGAAGACGCCCTTAATGAAGCAATGACACCTTATGGCGGTTTTGACCATAATGCACAAGCATTACGCATTGTTACAAAATTGGAACAACGCTATGCAAATTTTGATGGACTTAATCTTTGTTGGGAAACACTCGAAGGACTTGTGAAACATAATGGTCCTCTTTTAGGCCGTTATGCACACGACAAAGAAGTTCCTATCGATATTCTACAATACAACGAAAAACAGGATCTTGAGCTCGATTCTTTTGCTGGACTAGAAGCACAATGTGCTGCCATTGCAGATGATATTGCTTACAATGCCCATGATATTGATGATGGGCTGCGTTCGCAATTTTTAACACTCGATCAGTTCGAGCAAGTTTCGCTGACAGCAGCATTATTAAAAGATATAACAGACGAGCACCCACAACTCGATCAAGATCGGCGTGGTTACACACTTGTACGAAGACAGATAAGAGCCATGGTTGAAGATGTCATCAAACACGCACAAGAAAATCTCGCACGCATAAAACCCAAAAACATCAATGATGTTCACCATGCAGAAGAAACCATTGTTGCCTTTTCACCCACAATGTCCCTTTATGAAAAAGAACTAAAAAACTTCTTATTTAAAAATCTTTATTACCATGATCACGTTCTTAATCGTCGCAATACAGCGAAATCTATTGTACAAAAATTATTCGACTGTTATTATAAAAATCCGGATGCAATGCCTGAAAGTTGGGGCAGCAAAACAGCCCATTTAACAAATGAAGCGCGGGCACGTCTTATTGCCGACTTTCTATCAGGTATGACCGATCACTATGCTCTGCGTGAATATCACCGTTTATTTGGCCATGCAGATGATTTCTTTTAATCGTCTTTGAATACCGTAATGGAAGATGAATATGAATGTCTTTAAAAACTTCGAGGAAAAAATTAAAAAATCACTCGAATTATCTGATATAAAAGGAAAAAATGGTGAAAGAATCGATTTTTCAAAAATCACTGTTGATCCTCCACGTGATTTTTCACATGGCCATTTATCAACAAATGCTGCTATGGTCCTCGCAAAATCTGTTGGGTTAAACCCTCGTGCGCTTGCAGAAAAAATCATAGAGCTTCTTAAAAATGATTCCGCTATCGACTCGATTGATATTGCCGGTCCTGGTTTCATCAATCTCAGGCTTACAAAGCCATTTTGGCAAGATGTTGTAAAATCTATACTTGAATTAGGTCTCTCTTACGGTCGCATTCCTATGGGAAAAGGAAAGCGCATCAATGTCGAATATGTCTCTGCAAATCCAACAGGACCAATGCATGTTGGGCACTGTCGAGGTGCCGTTGTTGGAGACGTACTCTCCAATTTGCTGCAATTTGCAGGGTATGATGTGACAAAAGAATATTACATCAATGATGCTGGTCAACAAATCGAATTACTCGCCCACTCCGTTCTCTTGCGTTATCGTGAAGCTCTTGGAGAAAAAATTAATGAAATTCCGGAAGGTCTCTACCCTGGTGAATACTTAATTCCCTTAGGGAAATCACTTGCTCAAGAGTTTGACGACCAATTACTCACCATGGATGAAGAGAAAGCTTTATCTATCGTGAAAGAGCGCGCAATTCATGCGATGATGTCAATGATTCGCCAAGATTTGGCCTCTCTTAATATTTACCATGATGTCTTTTTCTCTGAAAAAATGCTTTATGCAGATAATGCACGTGCTATTCGTAATACGATTAATGATCTTACTTTAAACGGTTATATCTATAAAGGCAAACTTCCGCCACCAAAGGGAAAAGATACCGAAGACTGGGAACCGGCTGAACAAACCCTATTCCGCTCAACAAATGTTGGTGACGATCAGGACCGTGTCTTAATTAAATCTGACGGTTCTTACACTTATTTTGCTGCTGATATTGCTTATTTTCGTGATAAATTCAATCGTCATTATGATGAAATGATTTATATTCTAGGTGCGGACCATGCTGGTTATGTCAAGCGATTAGAAGCGATGGCCAAAGCAATTTCTGGTGATAAAGCCAAATTAAGTGTTTTCTTATGTCAATTAGTAAAGCTCTTTCACAATGGCCAACCTGCGCGCATGTCAAAAAGAGCAGGATCATTTGTCACTTTGCGTGACGTTGTAGAAGAAGTAGGGCGTGATCCAGTCCGTTTTATGATGCTGTACCGTAAATGCGAAGCACCTCTTGATTTTGATTTTGCAAAAGTGACGGAACAATCAAAAGATAACCCTATCTTTTACGTACAATATGCAAGTGCACGTTGCCACTCAATCTTTCGTCAAGCACGAGAAGCTTTTCATATTGAAAATTTTTCGACAAATACAATGATTACACATCTTGATCGGTTAATAGATGAGAGTGAAATATCTTTAATACGCAAGCTTTCTGAATATCCACGTATCATTGAGCAAGCAATCATCCATAAAGAACCACATCGATTGGCATTTTATCTCTATGATCTTGCTTCAAACTTCCATTCTCATTGGAATAAAGGAAATGATAATACCAGTTTACGCTTTATTCAACCGGATGATAAAGAGCTATCACTTGCCAGATTAGGATTGATTCAAGCTACGATAAATACCCTATTATCAGGACTTCAAATTGTAGGAGTTGACGTACCGACAGAAATGCGTTGAAAAAGTTCTGTAAATACATAAAATAAGTTCTTTATTGAAAAGCTTTTTTATGTATGCTTGTTATAAGAGGGGGAAATTTATAATTTTAAAGTATACGAAATTACAATTAACCATTTATTGCATGCAGATGCAGATCATCATGTGAGAAAAACTATGAGCGATAACGATCGCAAAAATTCGTGCGAAATAAAGCAGGATCATGAACATCACGATCCTTTAGAGAGGCTTATGCAAATTTTTAATCCGAATAAACAAAATGCAAGCCAACATGATCAATCTTCCGTACAGACTGATCCATCAGCCTCTCAATCTCCCAAAGTTTCATCACATGATGATTTTGATTTATTCTTTTTAGAGGCGGAATTTGAAAATAACTTAGCAAATGATCCACCGTTTGATGAACAAGAAAAGCAACGGGACTTCCATGCAACAAGCAATGAACAAGCCTCATATGCGATGCAAACTGCTTCTTCTAACAATTTAGAACAAAAGAGGTTTTCATCCAAAGAAGAAAACTCTTCATCTCTTTCTCATGATGAAGAACAAATTTTAGATGCGCTTTCACCATTACCACTTCAAAAGAACCAATCATCGCAAAAAAGAAAAGCCTCAATGCATGATGAACCATTTTTTGATGAAGTTGGTATATATAACAACAGAACACCGACAGAACCCGTTGAACAGATCAACCGTTCCTCACAAACAACTGGGCAACAGTCGAATATCGCCAATACACAACAAAATCATAGCAATCTTTCCGAAAATCATCCCTATACAGTTTCAGCGGATCAGAAGAATAAGATGGGAGAATATTATACGGATGCCTCTGCCCTCCCCACAGATGTAAGCAGTTTTTTTTCATCTTCTGACCATATTTCAGAAGGAGAAAACGCTGTAAACTATGAAGAAACAAATAGTCCCCCACCACACTCCGTTGCAGAGCCAATCGATAAGTCTTCTGATTTAAAAGGTTTTCAACAAGAAGGCTATCCGGCTGATTATCCTCAGTTTAATGAAGAGAAATTCTTAGAGCAAGAATCTCATACTGGAAAAACTCCAAAATATAGCGATACTCAAGCTCAGGACATCAAAATCTCTGAAAAGATTTTCGGAGAAGAGGTGCCATATCATCAAGATCATCTCAATGATACGCACGCCTCATCGAAAGCTTTTAGCTCCAAACAAGCAGATCATTTTTCTGCGCATAACTATCCACACAAAGATACACCCCCTCCCAATGTTGATACCTATAAATTTTCAGAGGAGATAGTAGAAAAAACTGGGCCAATTATGGTTCCTGAACTCCCATATGAAGCGCCACAATATGATGTGTCAACCGATGGTTTGAAAGAAGAGTTTGCTGATGTTCTCAATGTTGGGAATGTTCCAGAAGAAAGTTTTTCACACCAACATCAGCAAAATCAAACCTTCAATGAAATCTTTCATCAAACCATGCAAAATCCAGGAGAAGATGTCTATAGAGATTCCCAAGCTCAAAATGCCAATTTTCCCACTGAAAATAGAGAGTATCACACTTCCCCTATTAGGGAAAATTCATCACACAAAGACGCAGATCAAACGCCTCCCCATACACCACCCTCTTTTCCCTTAAAAAATTTTATTATTGGTAAAACTTTTACCAAAACTATCGTTCTTCTTCTTTTAATAGCTGCCGGTTTTGCCGGTTACTTTCGCTTTTTTGTGTCGCCACAAGAAAATGAAAGTCCTCCTATTATTCACGCCGACAATACACCTTTTAAATTCAAACACGAAACAACTGAAACAAAAAATGATGCTGTACATAATTTAGATATTTACAAACAAACATCCGAAGAAAATGCGCAACAATTCCTTATTGATGCTTCTGAGCAGCCTGAGGATTTAGCGGAAATAAACCAACAAGAACTTATAAGTTCTTCTTCTAATGAATCTGATGTTGAAGATGCCGTAACTGAAGCCATTAATCATACTATTCCAACACAAGAAGTACAAACTGTTATTGTCAACAAAGACGGTACAATTGTTTTAGCACCCAAACATCACACAGAGCAAAAAACTACTAATGAACAAGAAGAAATGATTGACAAAACAGCTGAAAATCAATTTCAGGATTCCTCCCCCATTTCTTCACACGATTCTGACGTGAATAATAACAAAACAGATGGCAATCTCACGCGTGATATTAATGAAATAATTGCTGAAAATATTTCTCAAATTGAAGAAAAATTTATACCAATTCCTTCACCCGCAGAAAGAAACTCAGAACAACAAATAGATGCTTTTTCTCATTCAGAACAACCAAATCAAGCACTCACGCAAAGCTCAGAAGGTTATTACGTACAACTTTCCTCCCAACCAACCCATGCGCTAGCGAGAGATTCTTTGGAAAAAATGCAATCAAAGTTTGGCTTTCTTATCAGCGCTCGTCCTTTAAATATTCAATCTGCTCTCATACCAGGGAAAGGAACCTACTACCGTGTTCGTATTCAAACGCAAAACCGGAATGACGCTATAAGCCTTTGTGAAGACATAAAAAGTTATGGAGGAAATTGCTTCGTAACACGTTAACCAATAATGCAACGGGCTCGATAACCGTCGCATTATTGATTTCGATAGTAATACATTAAACTCATCAGGCTGCTTAAAAAGTGAAAATCCTATCAAATTTTTTCAGATTTATGTATTTGAAAGGGTGTTGTTCCTTGATCCATGTTAGGCTGACTTCTTTCTGAAGAAGGACCTTGTTCATAAGGTGAAGGTAGCGTTGTGCCTTTGTAAGTGTAAGGTGTAGGAGATGTTGTACTAAAATCTTTTCTCGGACTTATGATGGTTTGGCTTGATTCTGTAGAATTATTGTGAAACACGTCTTGAGAAGATTTTTCAAAAAAAGATCCTAAAAAGCCAAAAACAAACCAGATAATAAAAAGAGCAAGAAGAATGGCAAGAATACCTCTACCAATCGAGCTACGCTGTTCACGCTCTTTCTTTTCTGCAGCTGTATGTTCCTCGTATGTGTGGTAGTTTCTATCGATCATAGTAAATTCCTTTTCTCAATTCCCCTATTTTAAAGTTGTAAAATATGCGCATGTGCAATAATTCAAACACTTAGTTTTTAAAACGACAAATATGAAGAAAAGTTCCAAATAACTGGATGAAATTGAGAAGAAGAGCCTAAAAACAGCAACAAAAAATCTTTCAAGAGTCTTTTCTTTTAATCTCCTAATAAGACATTGACACAAAGGATTTTCTAATAATAAAGTCATCATAAGAATATCTTGGCATTTTTATGATAAAAAAGACATAAAAAGAAAGCACATCCCTAAAAAGGTTTTACTTATGAACTCTCCCACATCATCACTTTCGTTTAAAATAGAAAAACACCTATCACCCCTGTCAGATGAAAAACGTGAAGAAATTCTTAAAAGTCCTGGTTTTGGTCAATTTTTTACAGATCATATGTGTACCATCCAATGGACTAAAGATAAGGGTTGGCATAACGCAGTCATCTCTCAATACAAACCTTTAGAGATTAGCCCAGCAAGCACTGTTTTGCATTATGGGCAAGAAATTTTTGAAGGTTTAAAAGCATACCGTGCAAAAGATGGACGCATCTTGCTTTTCCGTCCTGATGCTAATGCACAACGTTTTATAGAATCAGCACAACGTTTAGCTATGCCAGAATTACCAAAAGACATTTTTCTGGATGCCGTTCATCAATTAGTAAAAATTGATCAAAAATGGGTTTCTGATCATCCCAATGCTAGCCTCTATATCCGTCCATTCATGTTTGGCAATGAAAACTTTTTGGGAGTTCGCCCTTCTCAAAAATATCTTTTTTGTATCATAGCTTCTCCAGTTGAATCCTATTTCAAAGGAGAAGAAGAATCTGTCAGTGTCTGGATTGAAACAGAGTATAGTCGTGCTGGTCCAGGTGGCACAGGTGCTGCCAAGTGTGGTGGCAACTATGCAGCCAGCTTACTTGCACAAAAAAGTGCAACTGAAAACAATTGCAGCCAAGTGCTCTTCCTTGATATGGTTGAACATAAATGGGTTGAAGAACTCGGTGGTATGAATGTTTGCTTTATTATGGAAAATAATACACTTGTAACCCCTGCACTGAATGGCACTATCCTTCCAGGAATAACGCGTCATTCCATTTTACAATTAGCCAAACAACTAGGTTTAACAATAGAGGAGCGTCCTTACTCTTTTGAAACACTCCAAGAAGATGCACGCAGCGGCCACCTTAAAGAAGTCTTTGCTTGCGGTACAGCAGCTGTTATCACAGCAATCGGTCGTTTTAAACACAAAGGTGGGGAATTTGTTATTGGAAATGAAATGGTTGGTGAAGTTACAAAAAAGCTTCGCACACAACTGGTTGATCTTCAAAAAGGGAATAGAGAAGATAATAATGGTTGGGTGCATTCTGTCCAGCTTTCATAAAAAGAAAAGAAATCTTTAAGCACCTCATGAGCGCTTCCATAAACACATCTTTTTTGACTTTTATGGAAGCGCACGCCTCAAAAATAAAACTCCTTGTATCTTTCTTAAAAAATATTAATCAAATTTTGAACAGTCTCGATGCTGTGCTTTAATATTACGAATTGTACCGGTATGAGAACGCATCACGAGAGTTTCCGTCTGAATATAAAGAGGAGTAAATTTAACTCCTGAAAGCATGTTTCCATCTGTTACACCTGTTGCAGAAAACAAAACATCTCCCTTTGCCATTTCTTCCATTGTATAGGCTTTATTGGGATTATCGATCCCCATTTTGGCTGCACGCGCAATCTTTTCTTCTGTATCAAGCAGCAAGCGTCCCTGCATCTGCCCACCAATACAACGTAAAGCTGCAGCAGCTAATACACCTTCTGGTGCGCCCCCAATCCCCATATAGATATCAATGCCCGTTTCATCTGGATCTGTTGTATCAATAACACCAGCAACATCTCCATCACCAATTAAACGAATTGATGCTCCTGTTTCTCGTACTTCATGAATCAATTTTTCATGACGAGGCCGATCCATTATACAAACAGTAATCTGATTAACAGCCACTCCCTTAGCCTTTGCAAGAGCATGAATATTATCAGCAGGAGCAGCATCTATATCAACAACCCCCTTTGGATAACCAGGACCAATAGCAATTTTATTCATATAAACGTCAGGTGCATAAAGTAAATTGCCTTTTTCAGCAATTGCAACAACAGCCAGAGAATTCCCAAGATTTTTAGCACAAACTGTTGTTCCTTCAAGTGGATCAAGTGCAATATCAATCGCCAATCCATTTTGAAGACCTACTTTTTCTCCAATATAAAGCATAGGCGCTTCATCACGTTCACCTTCACCTATCACCACTGTACCATCAATAGGCAATCGATTAAGTTCTTGACGCATTGCATCTACAGCAGCTTGATCAGCGGCCTTTTCATCACCACGCCCGCGCCAGCGTGCAGCTGCAACAGCAGCACGTTCAGTTACACGTGCTAATTCAAGCGTTAAAATACGATCAAGTCCATTTAAAATCTTTTGAGTTGTGGGCATATGAAAATCCTACTGAATGAACACTAGCGAAAAACACTAACATTTATTTTTAAATGTTAAGAAGAGAGCTTTTGGAAAAGATAAAAACTTTCCACAAGAGAAAATACTCAAACTCCTTCCCTTTTGTTATAAAATATAAAATCTCTAAGCAAAAATTCCAATTCTTTAAAAAACGAAAAAACGCATGGAATAGCGTTAACAGTATAAATCCAAACGATCTGTAAAAACTTAAAAACAGATTTTGAACACCCAAAAAGGATACTCTATGCAGCGAATACTGATTGGCCAACCTTCTGTATATTAGATGAACAAAACCAAAATGCTTGATCTAATAAATGAAGAAATCAAGACTCTCAACAATAAAGACAGATTTGGATAAACAACAAGAAGGCATCTGGCACCTAGTTTAACACCCAAAATTGTTTCTTAAACACCTGTTTATAAGAGAAAACCACCATAACCAATTGTAGAATAAATAAAAACTGAATCTCCCCCCTCTTTTAAAACATTAAAAAATTATTCATTCTACGCCACAGGTTCGATACGAATAAATTGAGGTTTTACAACAAGAGGCCCATCTTTTTCAATTTCGGCAAGCGCTTGCCGTACATTCACTTCTGTTGTTTCATGTGTTATCAAAATGATTGTTTTTACGGTCTGATTTTCTACAAACGATCTTTGAACAATCGACTCTAACGAAATATGATGATCAGCCATATGTCTTGCAACTGTTGCAAAAACACCAGAGCGATCATGAACATTCAAACGAATAAAATAATCACCTGCATGATGAGAAATACGTGCTTTTTTATGAGGCATAAGCTCCAACGCTGGGATTCCAAAAACAGGTGCATACTGAAAACCAGGACGGGCTTTTGCTATATCCACTAAATCGGCAATAACCGCTGATGCTGTTGCCATTCCTCCAGCACCAGGACCAGAAAACAGTAGTTCACCTAATAAATCACTTTGAATAGAAAGGGCATTCGTTACTCCGTGAATCTGTGCAATCATTGATGAGGTTGGTACCATTGTTGGATGAACACGTTGTTCGATTCCAGATTCAGTTTTTAATGCAACCCCTAAAAGCTTAATCCTATACCCCAATTCATCAGCCGCTCGGATATCAATCTGCGAAATATTACTAATTCCTTCAACATAGACATCATCTAACGAAGTCTCTGTGCCAAATGCTAAACTTGTTAATAAAGCCAATTTATGAGCAGTATCATTTCCACCAATATCAGAAGTTGGATTAGCTTCTGCGTAACCAAGTCTTTGGGCTTCTGTCAAACAATCCTTAAATGAAAGACCTTCCGTAAACATACGTGTTAATATATAGTTACAAGTTCCATTGAGAATGCCGTAAATCCTCGATATATGGTTACCTGTGAGTGATTCTCTCAGTGTTTTGATAACAGGAATTCCTCCGGCAACAGCAGCTTCAAAATTAAGAAAAACGCCTTTTTCTTCTGCACTTACAGCAAGTGCTACCCCATGTCGTGCGAGAAGTGCCTTATTGGCAGTAACAACATGGTGCCCCACTTCGAGCGCTTTCTTAACAGCTTCATGCACAACATCCAATTCACCACCAATTAATTCAACAAAAACGTCGATTTCATCAGAAACAGCCATTTCCACAGGTGTATCAAACCACTTTATATTACTCAGATCAATGCTACGATTACAGCTCTTATCACGTGCGCTCACCGCAACAATTTCAATCGACCGACCACATTGGCAAGCTAAACGATCAGCTTTTTCACGCAAAATTCGAACAACCGAGCTACCAACGGTCCCAAGACCAGCAACACCAACTTTTAAAGTTTCTGCCATTATCAAACTGCTTACCTTTATTGAAAAACGTGCCACATGTTGCGCAAATCAACGCAAACAATGCTCAAAACAGCACAACTTATAAAGAAGCCCCCCACTCTATTCAACCCAATTTTTCCCTAATAAAACGACGAACACGCATTCAATAAAATTTATAAAGAATACGAATATTCGTATTTACAAAGATCTAAGATCTATGGAAAAATAACCCTCTCAAATGATGAATTTTTTTATGAAGAACACAAAAAGTTCCAACCACTAAAATTGCATTCTTTTTATACTTCTTGCAAACAATCGCAACATAAAAAATATTATTTTGATCAGCACTCATAACACCGATACTCATAAAAGTGCAATACGTTATAAGCTTAACAGGACTTTACCCGTATAAAAACGATCAATTATTTATTTTCACTAGAGAAATCTATCCTTCCCCAACATTGAAAAATACTTCATACATAAATTTAACTCTTAAGAAACACTTCCAAATAGAAAATTTTAAACTTAGCGACACAAATTACCATAAAAAACAGCATAAAAGAAAAGCTTAATAAAACACAAAGGCTCCCAAAAACACCTCATAAGCACCTAAAGACGTGATGAATCATACATAAAATAACGGAATCAACAATTATTAAATAAACAACCAAATAAATGGCATTCCTTCATAATGATTAATGCGAAGTATAGTCATACTTAAATATAAAATAATACAACATATCTCACCATATGAATTAAAGTACAATAAAAACATTATAGTTTCATTTATATATAACTTATATTTACTTATACATCACAATAATTATTTAAAAATATATTCTATTATATATTATGAAGTGACGTTACAGTTTAAATCACAAAAATAGTTTTTGTATGATTCGCATCATTTATGAAATAACCAATAAATACTCATCTGTAGTCTTTCAGAGAACTGGTCTATAGCAAGTTATAATTTTAGAAAAACTCTACTTTCTTTTGTACAACGCCTTTAAGGAAACGCAAACGCCCTACAAAAAAATGATATAGAAAACACATCCATAGCGTTAAAACTCTGTCTTAAATCACTTCCCCCTATTCTTTAAATTATTGAGGTCATAATGATGCTCGTCATTAAAACCTTCTATCAGGAATAACAATTCTTTTCTCTCATTTTTTTGCATAAGACTGCAGAAAATAAAACAATACAGCAAGAATAAGATACATATACCTAAAAAATAATTCAATAAAATGCATTTTTTTCAAAAAAATGAATGAGAGGGCTTGCGAAGTAAAAAGATCCTCTCTATAAGCCTCATCATTGGTTCGCGCCCATCGTCTAGCGGTTAGGACGCCGCCCTTTCACGGCGGAAACAGGGGTTCGATTCCCCTTGGGCGTACCATTATCGCTTTTTCTACGTGTAACATATTCATTTTATCTACTTTTTTGAAATCTTAGGGATGCCTAGATAAAATCGAGGGAATAGGATTCTAAATACGTACTCCGTAACCACATTTTGGCTACTCGTTTTAGAGGAGAAGAATCATAGACCCTAGCCCTTACTGCCCCACATTTTTAAGTGCAAAAAACATTCTCTAACGCGCCAAGCATACGCGGCTAAATAAGTCAAAACTATTAGAATCACAAAGGCTATTGTGAATTAACAGCTCTTTTCGAGGAGCTTTTTTTGCCATACCTGCCATCCAAACTGTCTCAACTTCTAAAAAGTCAAAATCCTTAAAGATATCTCGCACCGCATCACAATCATTCAGGCTTAAAACAAACTTGCCTCGCAGCCCATTGAGAACTTTTGCCATATGGACAAAATCCTCTTC
>NZ_CALW02000050.1 GCF_000312565.1 Bartonella rattaustraliani AUST/NH4 | reverse complement strand
CAATTAATAAGCATAAGATATTATAAATACACAACGTGTTAAAAAAATATCAAAACAATCTAAAAAAGAGTGTTTAAAAGTTTGAATTGTCTCTTGACTTTAAATTACAAATACATTGCCAAACCCTTTACGTTAATCAAAGGTTTATGATGAAGAAATTTTCTATTTTACTCTGTTTGTTAATATTCACGGCTTGTAGTTTCACAACATATCTGAGTGAAATTGTTTTTGCAAACTCACGTTTGAATGGGATTATTCATCTAAACTACAGAGACAATTTTCAAGCGAAAAAGATGCTCATCGTGGGTGTTGGCATGTCTATTTATGAGCAAGAAGCACTTGAAGACACCTTGGGAAAATCCTTCGTTAAATATATACAGAATTCTTACAAAGATATTAAGGTGCTGATACAGCTCTAGTATTTAGTGTTGATAATCGTGGCGTATCAAAAACGTACATTCCGCCGAGATATAATTCGGTCACCTCTACAAATTATATTTCTAGAAATGAAAACTTTACTACTGTGGAAAGTTATATGGATCTAGGTTATGTGAGCAGTGGATATGACATTAGTAATCCCACTATAAGTGTTAGTGTTTACTCTAAAAAGCGCAAAAAACTTTATTTTAAGAAACACATAAAACAAAGAAACCATATGGCTAGAACAAGGCTTAAGCAGCGGACATGCCTTCGTCTTGAGCGGTGGAAGTACTTTCGTACCTTGTAGTAAGCATTGCTAAAACAACTGTTAAAGAATAAAAAAAGTCTTATAGTCCCAAGGTAGAGTTAGAAAAATAGCAGCGTAATCATGCATTTAGTCATAAGATCGATGCTAATCACGCCCATCTTCCCCCGCGCTCTCTAGCTCACTAATAGGTCTGAACTATTTCATATTCTTTCTTTTGAATGGAAGCTTGCACCAGGTAAGTCTTCACAAGATTTTAAAAAAAGTTCCTAAATCACGAGAAAGGTGTGACACTCTCACGACAGAATTGTAAGAAAGAGCGTAAAGAAATGTATTTATGAAATCGAAGCATTATACAGGTATCTCCACAACCTTAAGGCGTGGGTCAATTGTCATTAAAAGAATCGAAGTGAAATTTATTAAATATATTTTGGATAAATATTGAAAGTGAATAAGTTGCTTAAAACAAATTTTATGAAAAATGGGCACAGACAGTAAAATAATAGGACTTGCTGCCCCTTTTATGAAATAATCATTTTATGGGTTCATCAAGAGAAGTTTTTAAATACCAAATATGCATTTTCGAATCGTTTTATCATAGGCTAAAAATTATAGGGTTTTGTCTATAAAAAATGACAAAACCTCCTAAAATATACCCCATAGGTTGTGTTGTTGATATAAGTTGTATTCACAAAAATACTTACATATTGATTTATTTTTCTCATTAAACAAAATCATATGACCACTAGAGAATGATCCAACAAAACTTTACAAAGCTCTTTTTAAGAAGAACTCTGATCACTTTCTTTGAAAAAGAGAATGAAGAGAATATCATTAAAAAGAGTTTTGAGTGATTGTCTTGAAAAACTCTCAAAAGAGATTTCTCTATCGTGTGATCTTATGATTTTGCACCAAAGGGTGTCATTCATAGTGTTTTGTAGGATGCTTACCTTTTGGGCTTTTCTCTTCATAAATTTCACGAAGATAGTTACAACAACATAAAAGCTCTAAAGTTTGTTGAATAATTTCTTTATCCTTTAAAAACTTTCAATCACACTTATAAACATTCCGTACTGTAAAACCATCTGATAAATAATCACAACGCTCTACAAGCAAATTTGCATGATTTTCTAAAGCTATGTCCCCCGACGCATAAAATCGTTTTGCATGGCTTAAGAGATAGTGTGAAAAACGCAATACCATCGAGAGTGAAGGCAAGCCTATCTTAAAACATTTCCCTTCAACAAGTTCACAAATCAAAGTAAAAGACGCTATGTTTTTTAAAATTTTAAAAACATGCGATTGTTGAAACTGCTCTACAGTTTTTAATACCACCCTACAGCAATTTGTGCTTCTTCTGACATACAGTCAGGTGTCCATGGTGGATCAAAAGTCATGGTGACTTCAACACAAAGGACTCCTTCAACTGCACTTACAGCATTTTCTACCCACCCCGGCATTTCCCCGGCAACGGGACATCCTGGTGCTGTGAGAGTCATTTCAATTTTTACTGAACGATCATCTTCTATATCAATACGATAAATCAAGCCAAGCTCATAAATATCAGCAGGAATTTCAGGGTCATAAACTGTTTTAAGAGCAGCAATAATATCATCGGTCATACGATCAATTTCATCTGCTGGAATTGCTGATATATACGGTTTTTCATCTTCATTCACAGTTTCAACAGATTTTGTAGAAGGATTCTTTTCATCTGTTTTAGTCATTAAAAAATATCCTTGCTTTTTCTAATGCTTCCACTAATTGATCGATATCTTCACGACTGCTATACATAGCGAATGAAGCACGACAAGCAGATGTTAAGCCAAAATGTTGTAATAAAGGTTGTGCACAATGCGTTCCCGCACGTATAGCAACACCTTGCCGATCAATAAACATAGAAACATCATGTGCGTGAATGCCTTTCATTTCAAAAGATATAATAGCACCTTTATGAGGAGAATGACCATAAATACGCAATGTTTTAATCGTTTCAAGCCTTTCATGTGCATAAGATAAAAGGGTCATTTCATGTGCATGAATAGCATTCCTATCTTTTTGTTGTATGTACTCAATAGCAGCTGCCAACCCAACAGCTTCAGCTATAGGAGGAGTCCCCGCTTCAAAACGGTGGGGAGGTGAATTATAAGTAACCTTATCAATTGTGACATCCTCAATCATTTCCCCTCCTCCTTGAAAAGGTTGCATTTCTTCTAATCTATTTTCCTTACCATAAAGAATTCCAATACCGGTGGGACCATAAAGCTTATGACCTGTAAAAACATACCAGTCACAATCAAGGTCTTGTACATCAACTGTGAAATGCACAGCCCCCTGAGAACCATCAACAAGAACGGGAATAGCATTTTGATGCGATAATTTAACAATCTCTTTAACGGAAGGAACGGTCCCCAGAACATTAGACATATGTGTCACGGCAACAAGTTTTGTTTTATCACTTAAAGCTTTTTGAAAATCTTCAATATGTAAAATACCATGCTCATCAACTGGCACAAAAACAAGTTTAACTCCTTTTTGTTCACGAATAAAATGCCAAGGAATAATATTTGCGTGATGCTCCATAATGGTGAGAACAATTTCATCACCTGTATTCAATTTGGGCATCCCCCAACCGTAAGCAACAGTATTAATAGCTTCTGTTGCACTTTTTGTGAAAACAATTTCTCTTTCTGTTGGGGCATTTAAAAAAGCGCGCACTGTTTTACGCGCATCTTCATAAAATTGTGTTGCTGCATTTGATAAAAAATTTATTCCCCGATGTACATTTGCATAACGGTAGCGATAAAAATTATCCATCGCTTCAAGTACAGATTGTGGTTTTTGAGCAGATGCACCACTGTCGAGATAAGCCAATCGCTTTCCGTAAACATCACACTGTAGAATAGGAAAGTCACGACGAATTTCTTCTACATCATATCCAAACACTTCTCCATCATTGTTCATTTTTTTTTGCCTTAAACATTTTTTTCTAACCATTTTTCCATAATATTTTTCAAAACGGTTTGAATATTTTCTTGCTTGATCTCATCAATGAGTTCAAAGATGAATCCTTTAATCAAAATTGCACGCGCTGTATTCAAAGAGATACCACGTGCCATGAGATAGAAAAGATGATCATGATTAATATTGGCAACTGTCGCACCATGACCACAGGCAACATCATCAGCAAAAATTTCTAGTTCAGGCTTTGCGTTAAATTCCGCATCATCTGAAAGAATGAGGCTATTACAAGCCATGCGCGCATCTGTTTTTTGCGCTTTTTGAGCCACACGTATGATTCCTTGAAAAACTCCGACTGCTTTATCGGTAACCACATTGCGTATAATTTCAGTTGAGGTCGATTTTTCTTCAAGGTGTTGAATATTCATCGTAAGATCGCTATGCGTTTGTTCTGATAACAAATTTACGACTCGTAATTGAAAATCAGACTCCTCTCCTTGTAACCTAACATCAATTTCCTGACGATTAAGTTGACTGCCTATATTAATCACATAAAGCGATAGCTTAGCATTTTGGCCAAGAACAGCACGGAAACGACCAAACTGTGTAGAATTGAATCCACGGTTGCGAATAAGAATCCATGTAACATCACTATGATCTGCAACCTCTAACGAGGATATCGAACTAACAAAGGTATTTTCTTCATTGCCAATTTGACGTTCTATAAATACAGCTTGACTGTTTTTATCAACTTTTATATCTGAGAAAATATGAGACTGTCCGCCCATTTGAATATTTTGTAATTCAATGGGAACATTGGTTTTTGTCTTTTCAGGAATATAAAAAAGCCAACCATCTGTAACAAAAGCTGTATTTAATTGTCCAATAAAATCTTCATCAGACATAATTTGGTCTATTTTTACAGAATCATCTTTTAATGCATCTGCAAGACGTTTGACTGTAAAATTATCTTCTTTTGATTGTGTCGATGTTTTTCCATTTGCAATGGAAAAAACAATGCTCTTTGACAGTAATGTATTAACGGATTGTTCATCATTACCTTCTGAAAAACCTGGAACAGATTTCAATAATGTGCGCAAATTAGTATAATGCCAATTTTCAATTTTTCGTGAAGGAAGCTGTGAGGTTTGAAATGACTCTATCGCTTTTTTGCGAACTGCCTGCACCGTCTTATCACCAGGTAAATCTCTCACATATTGATTAAAGTTACCGATAATATCTTTTTCAACGGCTAACAATTGTTGTTGTGCATTCCCATTACTCATATTCACTGCCCTCAAGCCGCCTCATTGATAAGATCAGCATATCCATTTTGCTCTAAATAAAGTGCTAATGATTTATCTCCGCTTTTAATAATACGTCCTTTATGAAGAACATGCACTGTGTCAGGGACAATGTAATTAAGCAAACGTTGGTAATGGGTAATAACCAAAAATGAACGTTTTGAACCGTGCAGTTTATTAACACCATCAGCAACGATTTTTAATGCATCAATATCTAAGCCAGAATCCGTTTCATCTAAAATGCAAAGTTGAGGTTCAAGAAGTGCCATTTGCAAAATTTCAGCGCGTTTTTTTTCTCCACCTGAAAAACCTACATTTAATGGACGTTTGAGCATATCCATATCAATTTCAAGTTTTGCAGAAGCCTCTTTAACATATTTTATAAATTCAGGGATTTTGAGCTCTTCCTCACCACGTACTTTACGTTGAGAATTCATGGCAACTTTTAAAAATTCCATTGTTGCCACTCCAGGTATTTCCATTGGATATTGAAATGCAAGAAAAACACCATACGCTGCGCGTTCTGCTGGATCCATTCCTAAAAGTGATTGTCCGTTATACAGAATATCACCTTCTATCACTTCATAATCATCGCGACCAGCAAGCAAATAAGACAAAGTTGACTTCCCTGCCCCATTTTGTCCCATAATAGCAGCAACTTCGCCATCTTGAACCGTCAAATTTAAACCACGAATCACTTCTGTTTCGGTCCCCGCAATACGGGCACGCAAATTTTTTATCTCTAACATTCTTTAATCCTGTTCTGGTTATTTTAAATCAAGTTACGCTATTAATCTAACCAATTATCCCACACTGCCTTCAAGGCTGATACCAATGAGCTTTTGTGCTTCGACGGCAAATTCCATTGGAAGTTTTTGAATAACTTCTTTTACAAAACCATTCACAATTAATGCGATAGCCTCTTCTTCAGGAATGCCGCGCTGCATAACATAAAAAAGCTGATCATCAGAAATTTTTGATGTTGTCGCTTCATGTTCAAATTGCGCTGTTGCATTTTTTGCTTCGATATAAGGAACGGTATGAGCACCGCAGTCATTGCCAATTAACAAACTATCACATTGCGTAAAATTACGTGCATTCTGTGCTTTTCGATGTGCTGTCACTTGTCCCCGATAAGTATTGTTTGAAAAACCAGCAGAGATGCCTTTGGAAACAATCCGACTTGATGTATTTTTTCCCAAGTGAATCATTTTTGTTCCAGAGTCAATTTGTTGGTAACCATTTGCAACAGCAATGGAATAAAACTCTCCACGCGAATTGTCGCCACGGAGTAAGCAAGATGGATATTTCCAAGTAATTGCGGAACCAGTCTCAACCTGTGTCCACGAGATTTTGGAATTGTTACCCCGACAATCTCCTCGCTTTGTGACAAAATTATAAATCCCCCCTTTCCCATACTTATCGCCAGGATACCAGTTTTGCACTGTTGAATATTTAATTTCCGCGCCTTTGAGCGCAACAAGCTCAACAACTGCAGCATGAAGCTGGTTGTCATCACGTTGGGGAGCCGTACATCCCTCAAGGTAAGAAACATAGGAATCTTCATCCGCAATAATTAATGTGCGCTCAAATTGACCTGTGTTGCGTTCATTAATTCTAAAATAGGTAGAAAGCTCCATAGGACATCTTACCCCTTTGGGAATATAAACAAATGAACCATCTGTAAAAACAGCTGCATTTAAGGCAGCATAATAATTATCCCCTACAGGCACAACCGTCCCTAAATATTCCTTAATAAGAGCAGAATGTTCAACAATTGCCTCTGAAATCGAGCAAAAAATGACACCAGCACGTGCTAACTCTTTTTTGAATGTTGTCACAACCGAAACAGAATCAAAAACGGCATCAACAGCGACCTGCCCTAGTGTAGAAAAACTATCATCAAAAGTTGAAGGATCAGACTGTTTTCTTACCCCTGCCAAAATTTCCTGTTCTTTGAGAGGAATACCAAGCTTTTCATACGTGGCTAACAATTCAGGATCTACTTCATCCAAAGATTTTGGCCCTGTATGATTTTTAGGAGCAGCGTAATAATAAAAGTCCTGAAAATCAATGGGGGGATATTGAATACGTGCCCAATGAGGTTCTTGCATTGTTAACCAACGACGGAAAGCTTGTAAACGCCATGTTAACATCCATTCAGGTTCACGCTTTTTCGCAGAAATAAATTTAATAATATCTTCATTTAAACCTTTTGGAGCTTTATCTGTCTCAATATTGGTTTCAAAACCATATTTATATTGATCTACGTCTATCTCACGGACCTGACGTATTGTTTCCTGTATTGCCGGCATCAGTTTTCTCCATTTTCTTTGGTATCAGAGACCGGTGACTAAAAGTCTCGTTTTTCATAAAATAAAGCAAGTAACTTATTTGTTAGATTACATGTAAAACATGACAATTTCAATCAACTCTATTTTATTTTTAAAAAAGTTCTAAATTCTTTAGTGATAAATTTTATTTTTTATCTATGATTTGTGAAAAAACTAATAAAAAGGCATCAATATCTTCAGACGTTGTACATCGCCCTGTTGAAATACGAATTGCGCCGTTGGAAATATCATATCCCATTGCTTCCAAAACCTTGCTTTGTTTTACTTTCCCCGAAGAACAAGCAGAACCTGCTGATACAGAAAATCCTGCCAAATCAAAAGCAATTTGCATCGTTTCAGCCTTCATATTGCGCACAGTAAAATAAGTTGTATTTGGCAAACGTTGAACCCTTTTACCCAAAATTTCAACGTCATCACTGATTTTTTGTAGACCATTTTCCAGTTTATTGCGCAAATCAATTAACTGTTCTCTTTCTTCTGGCGTAAAACAATTCGCTATCGCTGCCCCAAAAACAGCAATAAGCGGTAAAGATTCTGTTCCTCCACGCAAACCTTTTTCTTGCCCTCCCCCAACAATAAGAGGCTCAGGCATCAGAAGATTGCCACATGAAACAAAAGCACCAATTCCTTTAAGTCCACCAATTTTATGTGCAGACAATATAAAAAAATCTCCCCCCATTTGGTGAATATCAACAAAGTTTTTGTCTACATATTGTGTCAAATCAACGATAAGGATACCCCCATTATTCCGAACAACAGCAGCTATTTCTTTTATTGGTTGCATCACACCAGTTTCACCATTGGCAGCTTGAATAGCAACAAGAGGAAGACCTTTTGTTTTATCGTGAAGGCTTAAGAGAGAGGCTAATTGATCTTGTTGAATGAGACCATCTTGATCAACAGTCACTGTGCTGATGCATTCTTTAGAAAAACGCCCCCCCTCTGCAACAGAAGGGTGTTCTGTCGCTCCAATATAAAGATGAGAAAAATAAACCTTCGAACTACCCATATTATAAAAGGGTGTGAGCAAAGTCATCGCTGCTTCACTCGCGCCAGATGTGAAGACAACATGATCTGGATTTGTATGGAGGTTTTCAGCAATTTGTCGGCGTGCTTTTTGCAATAAAGCTTTTGCCGCGCGTCCCTCCTCATGAACGGATGATGGATTCCCAAATATCTCTAGAGACTCCAGCAATGCCACTCGCGCTGTTTCTTTGAGCGGTGTTGTCGCATTATGATCAAAATATCGGCGTTTTACAACCATTCGACATCACAATCGTTCATCTCATGAATTGATTAAAAAAGAGTGCAATCTTCTTGCAAGATGCACTAAAAAAAGAATATTTAGTGATTAACTAAGGAATTCTATGATAAAAGTTGTTTCAGGTCAATGAGAGCCTTGTAGCATTTAAGGAGCATTTAATGCCAGAAATTATTTTTAACGGTCCCGCAGGTCGTCTTGAAGGACGTTATCAGCCTTCACAACAAAGGAATGCACCAATTGCAATTATCTTGCATCCTCATCCCCAATTTGGTGGAACAATGAACAATAAAATTGTTTATGATCTTTTCTATATGTTCCAGCAACGTGGCTTTACAACATTACGTTTTAATTTTCGTGGTATTGGTCGAAGTCAGGGCGAATTTGATTATGGAATTGGAGAACTTTCAGATGCGGCTTCAGCTCTCGATTGGGTGCAAACACAGCACCCTGATTCTAAAAATTGCTGGGTGGCTGGATATTCATTTGGTGCCTGGATTGGTATGCAGCTTTTAATGCGCAGACCAGAAATTGAAGGTTTTATATCCGTTGCGCCTCAACCAAATGTCTATGACTTTTCATTTCTTGCTCCTTGTCCTTCATCAGGGCTTATTATTCACGGTGCTCTCGATAAAGTTGCTCCCCCAAAAGATGTTCAATCACTCGTAGATAAATTAAAAAACCAAAAAGGCATTACGATTACACAAGAAATACTGGAAGGTGCTAACCACTTTTTTAGCGGATGTAATGAAGAGCTTATTGAACGATGTACACAATATTTGGATAGCCATATTACACATGAGTTTCTTGCTCCTCCACCTGAAATACTTTCCCTTACATAAAAAATGCGCAAGGAATTTATAGAAATGAATAAAAATCACTTTGCAAACAAGAGAAAGATCTATTTTTATATTGCTTTGCTTCTTTCCCCTATTCTATGGTTCTTAAAAATGAAAAGACAATGCCTTTTCTCTCACTGAAAAATAGCTCTCCTTAAACAAAAACAACATTTATATTTTCTTGCCCCCTATCGACGTTTTTCGTTCTCTTGTGAGATACACATTACTTGTGGTAGGGATAATGCATTAACGCCTCACTTTTATAAATAAATATAATATTGATCAGGAAATAAAATCCGTGCTTGCTTTTAAATCTGACTTTTTACACATTATGCGTGAACGTGGTTTCATCCACCAAATTTCGGATGAGAAAGGCTTAGATGATCTTTTTTCAAAAGAAACCGTGAGTGCCTATATTGGTTTTGATCCGACTGCCTCAAGTCTACATGCTGGAAGTCTTCTTCAAATTATGATGCTTTACTGGCTACAAAAAACGGGGCACCGCCCTATCGCTTTAATGGGTGGAGGAACAGGATTGATTGGTGATCCTTCCTTTAAAGATGAAGCACGACGTCTTTTAACCCAAGATGATATTGCTGCAAATATCGCTGGTATTAAAAAGGTTTTTGCGAACTATCTAACATTTGGTGATAAAAAAACAGATGCATGCATTGTCAATAATGCTGAATGGTTATGCAATTTGAACTATTTAGAGTTTTTACGTGATGTGGGGAAACATTTTTCTGTCAACCGTATGTTGTCATTTGATTCTGTTAAACTGCGACTTGAGCGTGAACATTCTTTATCATTTTTAGAGTTTAACTATATGATCCTGCAAGCTTATGACTTTGTTGAACTTTATAATCGCTATGGACTACGCATGCAAATGGGGGGCTCAGATCAATGGGGCAATATTATTAATGGTATCGAATTAGGACATCGCTTTGGAACAGCGCAATTATACGCATTAACTTCACCATTGTTGACGACTTCTTCCGGTGCAAAAATGGGTAAATCTTTAAATGGTGCTGTTTGGCTTAATGCTGATATGCTTTCACCTTATCAATTTTGGCAATATTGGCGTAATACAGAAGACGCTGATGTTACACGGTTTTTGAAACTTTATACCATACTACCAATGGATGAAATTATTAAACTTTCTGCATTGCAAGACAATGAAATTAACGAAGCAAAGAAAATTCTCGCAACAGAAGTAACCGCAATGCTTCATGGACGCAGCCTTGCTGAAGCAGCTGCAGAAACTGCTCGTAAAACTTTTGAAGAGAAAACGCTTGGAGACAATCTTCCAACTGTTGAGATTAATGCCACAGACTTAAAAAATGGTATAGGATTACTTGCTCTTTTAGTCAAAGCTGGACTCGCCAAATCTAACAGTGAGGCACGTCGACACGTTCAAGGTGGAGGTGTGCGTGTCAATGACCGAATTATCGAAGATGAAACGCGCCTTATCATCGAAGAAGATGTGAATGAAACGGGGATTATTAAACTGTCCTTCGGTAGGAAAAAACATGTTTTATTGAAACCGCTATAATTTATTTATGATTTTATCGCTTTTTCATTTATTTGATGTATACGCTTGTAGCTTTTTCTTTGATTTGGTTTCCTCAATGCGAGCCTTATGATATGATGCACCTTACAATGGGAGATAAAACATTCCAAGGATTATTCTATTCTCGTCTCGAAAATTGGAGTGTTATTTCTTCTGTGTAGCATTCGCCATTGACTAAAAAGTTCTTATATTCAATGTTTACTAGAAAAGGAAGATAAAGCAATGACACGATCGATGAAAGGTACTCCCGCTCCTGATTTCGATTTACCACGCGATGGTGGAGGCACATTACGTCTTTCTGATCTTCAAGGAAAACTGATTGTTTTATATTTTTACCCTAAAGATGATACCAGTGGATGCACAAGTGAAGCAATTGATTTTACACGATTAAAAGAAAAATTTAGTGAAATCGGGGTGGTTATTATTGGAATGTCTCCAGATAATGTAAAAAAACATGATAAATTTAAAACAAAACACGATCTTGATATCACTCTTGTTTCTGATGAAGAAAAAACAACGCTTCAGGTTTACGGTGTTTGGGTTGAAAAAAGCATGTATGGACGCAAATATATGGGTGTTGAACGAAGCACTTTTTTGATTGATGCAGCTGGAATAATAGCAGAAGAATGGCGTAAAGTGAGTGTATCTGGACATGCTGAAGATGTTTTAGCTGCTGCTACGCGTCTTTCGTCATAATGGTAGTTTATGAATCTCATGACACATGAAAGATATTGATTTATAACGATAAATCATTGTTGTACACCTTGAATCATAACTCTAAATATTGTAAGTTTTCTCATTTCAAACCTCTTCATGTTGAATCAATTTTATTCATTTGGCTTGTGCGCCATAAGTGGGGTTGGCATATAGACCATTATAGAAGAAAGGAGGGAGAATGCGTCTCATTAACACTACTTAATACAAAAGCTGTTGACAACAACATGAGCTCATAAATACATTAGAATCTCGTAAATATAGAGTTATGATGCCAACCTGTATCCTTTAAATGTAAAAACGTTGGGCTCAATGGATTTATCGTTATATAATTCACCCACACCGACGTGAGACGGGCTTAGGAGCTCTAAGAGAGATCTCTTTAAAATAAACCTGGGAACACGCCTCATAAAAAAACAAAAGCCTTAAATGAATTTATTTTGCAACAGATCAATCTGAAGGGTAAAAAATAAAATTCATAACCCAAATAAGTCTACACAATTTTTAAAATGTTTCTCCGATCAATTAATATCTTCAATTTCTTGATCCTTTCCGTAAACACGTTGCGCAAGAGCTGCTTCCATAAAGGCATCTAAACTGCCATTCAATACGGCTTGCGGATCCGTATTTTCAATGCCTGTGCGCAAATCTTTGACAAGCTGATAGGGTTGAAGAACATAAGATCGAATTTGGTGCCCCCACCCGATTTCAGTTTTAGAAGATTCAAGAGCATTCGTCTCTTCTTCTCTCTTTTTGAGCTCTTCTTCATAAAGTCGTGCCCGCAACATGGACCAAGCTGTTGCTCGATTTTTATGCTGAGAACGTTCCGTTTGACATTGAACCACAATACCCGTTTTTATATGCGTGATACGAACTGCAGAATCTGTTGTATTAACATGTTGCCCACCAGCACCTGAGGCCCGGTATGTATCAATACGAACATCTACTTCTGAAACATCCACTTCAATATTATCATCAATCACGGGATAAACCCAAATACTTGCAAAAGAAGTATGGCGTTTTGCATTTGAATCAAATGGTGAAATGCGAACCAAGCGATGAACACCTGATTCTGTTTTCAACAGACCATAAGCGTTATGCCCTTTTACGAGAAGTGTTGCTGACTTTATCCCTGCTTCTTCTCCATCATGGATTTCTAATACTTCAACCTTCATTTTATGCTGTTCAGCCCAGCGCGTATACATGCGTAAAAGCATAGAAGCCCAATCTTGGCTTTCTGTTCCCCCTGCGCCAGCATGAACCTCTAGATAAGTATCATTTGGATCGGCCTCTCCTGAAAGAAGTACATCAATCTGTCTTTTATCTATTTCATTCTTAAGATTGCGTATTGCATTTTCTGCATCCGTGATTACCTCGGTATCATTTTCTTCTTCACCCATTGCGATCAGCTCAATGCACTCTTCAAGTGTCTTTGCAAATGATCGAATACCATTGATTGAATCATCAAGACGCTGACGTTCACGCATCATATCTTGTGCCTGTTGCGCATCATTCCAAAGCGTTGGATCTTCTGCTTTTTGATTGAGAT
The DNA here is from genome assembly GCF_000312565.1 of Bartonella rattaustraliani AUST/NH4. GTDB lineage: Bacteria > Pseudomonadota > Alphaproteobacteria > Rhizobiales > Rhizobiaceae > Bartonella > Bartonella rattaustraliani. The sequence continues at coordinate 47,874 of NZ_CALW02000050.1, read as the reverse complement.
ATTCAAGACGTTTTAGTGATTGATCCCAGTCAAAGATGCCCCCTTAGCAATTTAATTGCTTGTTGGATTTCATCGACCAATGCTTCTATCTCTGCTCGCATAATTTAACACCGTAATTTAAATAAAGACTTCCTCATGAAGATTCATTCGCATTTTATACGAACTCAGTACTTGCTGTAAGGAAACAGCCTCTCTTTCTCAATTTGTTTGCCGCAGCTAAACTGCAAAAATAAATAAAATTATTTTACTGAATCTGTGATATTAAAAGTTTCTTTTTCTAATTAATACAATCCACCCGTACCACTTTCAAGAGCCTTGTTAACCTGTGGAGAAGTGCTGAGTGTCGGAACGCCTTCTTGAAAAGAGTTCGTACCACCAATAACCTGGTATATATCAGCAGGTCCAGTTCCTGGTTTAAATGCTTCTATAATCACATCACGATCTCCTGCTTCAGCAAGCATACCGGTTCTGCGATTAATAGGCATTAAAATCATACCTTCTGGCATTTTAAATGGCACATCGGGCTTTCCTTTCAAAGCCTCTTCCATAAAATCACCAAAAATGGGTGCCGCCAATGAGCTTCCTGTTCCATTATATCCTAACGGTGCTGGTTGATCGTAACCAATGAAAATTCCAACAACAAGATCAGGAGTAAACCCCATAAACCACACATCTTTAGAATCATTGGTTGTTCCTGTTTTTGCAGCAATATGTCGATGAAGAAAACGCAAGCGTGCAGCTGTCCCCCGCTGAACAACACCCTCCATCATTGATGTAATCTGATAAGCTGTCATAGGATCAAGCACTTGATCTCGCTCATCAATTAATGTGGGTTCACTTTGATTATTCCACGATGAAGCATTACAATTTTCACAAATACGATCATCATGCCGGTAAATTGTTTTCCCATATCGGTCTTGAATTCTATCTATGAGAGAAGGATGAATAGAGCGACCACCATTGGCAATGACTGAATAGGCTGTAACCATTCGTAAAACTGTTGTTTCCGCAGCTCCTAAAGCCATAGGGAGATAAGGTTGCAATTTATCGACAACACCAAAACGCTCTGCATATTCAGCAACAAGGGGCATGCCCATATCATGGGCAAGGCGTATGGTCATAAGATTGCGAGAATATTCAATACCATAACGGAGTGTTGAAGGTCCTGCAAAAGTGCCACCATAATTCTTAGGTCGCCAAATCTCTCCATTATATTGGCGCACTTCGATAGGGCCATCAAGAATAACCGATGCTGGTGTATAACCATTGTCGAGTGCCGCTGCATATACAAAAGGCTTAAAGGCAGAACCAGGTTGACGATAAGCTTGCGTTGCACGATTAAATTGAGAAGCTGTAAAAGAAAAACCTCCCACCATAGCGAGCACACGCCCTGTATGAGGTTCCATAGCAACAATCGCACCTTCAACTTTTGGAATTTGTTGTAAACGATAAACATTGTTGGCATTGGGTAGTTTTTCAACAAAAACAACATCTCCAACTTGCAGAATATGAGACAAATTTTGAACAATCCTTCTATGGCCATTTTCTTTTACAACATGTAAGGCCCATTTTGAAGAATCCTCAGACAACACAGCAACTTCCCGTTTTTTGGATAATACACCTGAATCTTCATGCTGTGGTTGTAGACCAATTTCGATATGATTGGCACTGGTAGAAAGAACAACAGCTAAGCGCCACTCTGGAACATCGCTCAACCCTGTAATCTTTGCAAGTTCTACACCCCAGTCTTCTTTCTTCTCAATATGGTTATAAGCTCCACGCCACCCTTGTGAATGATCAAATTTAATTAATCCATTTTGTAAAGCACGCCGAGCAACACGTTGTAAATGTGGATCAAGCGTTGTGCGAACTGAAAGTCCACCTTCGTAAAGTGTTTTAGCTCCATAGCGTTGTATGAGACGACGACGCACTTCTTCGGTAAAATAATCAGCAGCAAAATCATAGCTATCACTACCACGCACTGTGACTCCCAAAGGTTTTGCTTTAGCCTTCTCACCTTGTTCACGTGTTACATATCCATTTGCAACCATTCGATCGATAACCCAATTACGCCGATTAATGGCACGTTGTTCATTTTTAAATGGATCATAATTTGCAGGACCTTTTGGAAGTGCTGCCAAATAAGCACATTCTTCTAAAGTAAGGTCATTAACGGATTTCTTAAAATAAGCGAGAGAGGCCGCCGCAATACCATAAGTGCTACGACCAAGATAAATTTCATTGAGATAAAGCTCAAGAATATGATCCTTTGAGTAGGTCTTTTCAATACGCATCGCGAGAATAGCTTCTTTTAATTTCCGCTCTAATGTTGCATCTGAATTTAAAAGAAAGTTTTTCGCAACTTGCTGTGTAATGGTTGATGCTCCCTCTAGACGTTTTCCGGAACCAATATTGCGGATGTTATTAATCAAAGCTCTCGCAAGCCCTCCTGGATCTAAACCGAAATGGTGATAAAAATTTTTATCTTCAGCTGAAATAAAAGCATTTTTAAGAATTTCAGGTATTGATTGAATAGGTAAATAGAGACGATGCTTTGTTGCAAACTCTGCCATAAGACTACCATCATCCGCATGGATACGAGTCATCACAGGTGGCTCATAGAGCGAGAGCACTTCATAATCAGGAAGCGCGCTCGCTTGACTACTTGTTATTACACCCCATACTATTGCTCCGCAGCCCCCAACGTTAACAATAAAACTAGAAAGATATCTAAAAATTATCATTGAAACAGCTATTACTTTCTTCAGAATTGCTCAAAATCAAAAAAAGATACATTATCTCGACACTCGGTGAACAACACCCCTCAATTGAGATAAAGAAAAAGTTATTTTTTATTTTTATACTCTATAAATAAAGGCTTATTTTACACTTTATCATAAAGTCTTACTTTGGTACTCTATTTTCTTATAAATTTAAAGAGGCTGCGTCGTTTTCTGCCTATGCTCAGCGAATTGACGAATAGAATGCGCAATAGAAGTAGCCATTTTTTTCCTCCATTGAGGGTTGTTTAATAATTTTTCATCCTCTTCATTTGATAAATAACCAATCTCTATCAAAACAGAGGGAATATCTGAAGCTCTTAAAACTTGAAAATTCGCATATCGATGAGGATTATTGATCAGATGAATTTTACTCTTTGATAAGTTTGAGATAACATTATTAGCAAAATTAACTGAAAATATATGCGTTTCACGTCGAGCAAGATCAACTAAAATATCTGTAACTTCAAGTGACTCTTCTGCAGGAAACCCATCAAACAAATCGACTTTATTTTCACTTTCTGCTAAGGACTTTGCTATTGCGTCAGAGGACTTGTCTGATATGGTATAAACTGTAGCACCACGAAGAGAATGAATATTAATGCTATCTGCATGAATGGATATAAAAAGGTCAGCGCCAAATTCTTGTGCTTTTTTAACTCTTTCACTTAACCTTAAAAAAACATCAGAATCGCGTGTTAAAGCAATGGAAATATGAGAATCTTCTTTTAATTCATTTTGCAATACACGTGCAAAAGCAAGCGTAACATCCTTTTCTAGGATTCCAGTAACGCCTCGTGCTCCACCATCAATTCCCCCATGACCGGGGTCAAGAACAATACGAAAGTTACGTGCTACAACAGGTTGTCTCTTTGTGCTGAAGTTCGCTTTTTGTTGTTTTTCAAATATCTCATCAAATTTTTTTTGTGTTGTTTTACTTATATCAATTAATAATTGCCATGAACCATTATCTAATTTTTGTATTCTACTTTTTTCAACAGAAAAAGTCATTTTGCTTGTTAGAATAATGCGTGAAGTTCGTATATCAGAAAAACTATAACGGATATCAGATAACATCTCCGAGAGTGTATTTTGTTTCTTTAAGGGCGTGTTTTGCGATGAAAAATCAGCTATAGGTAAATTAATAAGCAAACGTGCGGGACGATCTAAAATCTGCAAACGAACATTTGGTTTTGCATTAAAAACGGCAATAATACGTGTATGTGTGCTATCACCAATAGTCCGCAAATGAATAAGTTTTAAAGCAGCAGCTTGGATATTTGTTTGAAATAGTAAAAAAAACAATAAACAATGTGTTATACGCAGAATAACATTCCAACAGGCCACTTTCGGCTTTTTGGCAAAAAAACCTTTTATCATAAGCAAAACACTCTTTTACATTAGAAACGATGGATTTCACCAGCCGTATAAAAGCAATGTAGCAGGTTTACGCTTTCTTTTTCAACAAATGTTGAACTTTTCAACTTTAAATACCCCAAAAAACAAAATTAAGATCGTCATTTAAAAAACATCATTAAAAACATGAATTATGGTACGTTTTTATATTGTTACTTGCCAAAATGATGATATCAACATAAAAGAATATTTACGCTTCCTAGCTGTAGTAGCCATCTAAATATCTGTGATCGAGATTAAGTTGTTTTTAGAGGGGTTGTTGCATATTATACATTTAGGCTTTTTATGGATGAAAACCCTTTATGTCACAAAAGCTAGGAGAGCGTTGTTTAAGATTCGCTGGTTCGAATATCCGAACTGTTTAAAGATTATTTCGCCGGAGACTTATAAAAGTTATGAGTCATACAAAACAAATGAAGATGATGATTAGAAATGCTGTAAATACAACCATGTCTTTACATGCAGTATTTCATTCTGTTTTTCTGGCCCCCCCCTTTTATGGCAGACAGCCCTTTATGTTTGCGAATGGTTATACCATTCGTTTGAATGAAATTGCGCATGTCGCCTTCAGGATTTTAACTTATGTCAAACAAAATGCTTATAGATGCCTCCCACTCGGAGGAAACACGTGTCGTTGTTGTTCACGGCAACAAAATTGAAGAATTTGATTTTGAATCAGAACATAAAAAACAGCTTAAGAGGAATATTTATCTGGCACGTGTGACACGTGTAGAACCATCCCTTCAAGCAGCTTTTGTCGAATATGGTGGAAATCGCCATGGTTTTTTGACATTTTCTGAAATTCACCCTGATTATTATCAAATTCCTGTTGCTGATCGTCTGGCTCTTCTTAAAGAAGAGGAAGCCGCTGTCGGAGAAAATGATATAATTCCCCTCCCCGAAGAAACAAAAAAAAATAAAAAACGACTCTAGAAAAACAAAAAAAGATGAACAGAACAGTGCTATAGCAGCAGATGTTGAAGGTGAGATCATATCCGAAGCAATGGTCATCGATGATGTAGAAGAAATCTTTGAAGAAAATATTTCTGAGCATGATATCGAAATGGTTGGGGCAGAAGATGTACGTGAAGAACTCCCCACCTACCAGCAAAAACAAGAACGTCAATATAAAATTCAAGAAGTGATTAAGCGTCGTCAAATTTTGTTGGTGCAAGTCATTAAGGAAGAGCGTGGCAACAAAGGAGCTGCACTCACAACATATTTATCCCTAGCAGGTCGCTATTCTGTTTTAATGCCTAACACAGCGCGCGGCGGTGGTATTTCACGAAAAATCACCAATGTCCAAGATCGTAAACGTCTTAAAGAAATTGTAAAAGGGTTAGCTGTTCCCAAGGGTATGGGAGTTATCCTTCGAACTGCTGGAGCGAATAGAACAAAAGCGGAAATTAAACGCGATTATGATTATCTTACGCGGCTATGGGATACTATTCGTACTTTGACACTCAAATCTACTGCTCCATGCCTTGTCCATGAAGAAAGCAATCTTATAAAACGTTCTATACGGGATCTTTACAGTAAAAATATCAATGAAATCCTTGTTTCTGGTGATCAAGGATATCGTGAAGCAAAAGATTTCATGCGTATGCTCATGCCAAGTCATGCGAAAGTTGTGCAACCTTATCGCGATCCTATTCCTATTTTTGCACGCAACAATATCGAAATTCAGCTTGATAAAATGTTGCACCCACAAGTTTCTTTAAAATCTGGTGGTTATCTTGTTATTAATCAAACGGAAGCGCTTGTTGCTATTGATGTAAATTCTGGACGCTCTACAAAAGAATTTTCTGTTGAAAAAACAGCATTACAAACAAACTTGGAAGCTGCAGAAGAAGTGGCACGTCAATTACGCTTACGTGATCTTGCTGGTTTAATTGTTATTGATTTCATTGACATGCTTGAAGAGCGTAATGTGAAACTGGTTGAAAAAAAGTTAAAAGATTGCTTAAAAAACGATCGTGCTCGTATTCAAGTGGGGCATATTTCACATTTTGGACTTTTAGAAATGAGTCGTCAGCGTATTCGTGTATCGGTTTTAGAAAGCACGACACAACCTTGCCCGCATTGTGCGGGAACGGGAAGCATCCGTTCTGAATCATCAATTGCTTTACATGTCATGCGCTCAATTGAAGAATATCTTCTTCAGAATCCACAAAATAACATTATTGTGCGTACCCCAGTAACAACAGCGCTTTATGTGCTAAACCACAAGCGCAATATTCTTGTTAATCTCGAAGCACGTTTTAAACTTAATATTAGCATTGAAGCAGATGATAGTATTGGAACGCAACATTTCCTTATTTCTAAGGGAACAATAGCAGAAGCCGTTTCTCAACCTGAATCGAACTTTGAAAATAACAATGAAAATGCACTCTTAAACGAGGGAAAAACTGCTGAAGATAAAACACTCGGTGAAGTAAGCGAGAAACGTCGGCGTAAAAAACATCAAGGTGAAGTTAATGACACTTCTCCTTCCACCGCAAATACAAAAAATGATTTCTTCAATGATGAATCCCGTCGTCGTGGGCGTCGTCGTGGGCGTCGTGGTGGACGTCGTAATCAAGATAATGGTTCTTATCAATTGCGTATTCCTTATGCAGAACCCGTAGGGGATTTTGCTAAGCAAGCCTTAGAAGAAGTAAAAACAGCACATCGTGAACATCGTACTTCAGCTACTAAATCTATTCAACTTGAAGAAGCAAAGAATGATATACAAAACTTAAATACACAGCAAGAGAAAGTTGTAAAAGTTGATGCGGTTGTTAAACCTAAAAAGCGTAGAACTCGTTCTTCAAAGACAGTAAAAAGTCAACAGTTCATTGAAGACAATAAGAATGTAGAAGTTACAGAATCTCTTGAAGAAAAATCTACAACCAGCTTGAAAACTAAAACAAAAAAAGCAGATAAATCCGCTCATAAAACAGTAGAAAAGACGCCTAAAAACAGTAAAAAGTCTGCCCCTAAAACACGCAAAAAATCATCCTCTAAAGAAACAATACAAATAGAAAGAACATCAGAAACTATAATAGAAAAAACTATCGACCCAAGTCTCTCGAAAATTGAAGAAACAGCTAACCAACCTGTCGTTATATCATCAACTCCTGATGATACTCCAAAAACGCAACGTATTGGTTGGTGGAAACGTAAAACTCTCTCCTCTAATTAAGCATAAAAAAACGCCACAAAATACCTGTGGCGTTTTTAAGAGACCAGCACAGAAAAAATATTCTTTGAATCTTTATTTTTGTGCTGTATTTTTTTACTCCTTTTTAGCCTTTTCTTGTTCAGCACGCATACGTTCTTCAATCTCTTTTTGATTGGATTGAATAGCTTGTTGCAATTTTATCTGTTCTTGCTGAAAATCTTTTTCTTCCATACCAGAACCTGTGTATGCGGCTGTAAATCCATTAAGAGAAAATTCAATAGGATTCGCTGAACCACGGAAATTAATTGTCGTTACAACCATTTTTGTACCACTTTTCATGGCTGCAACAAGCTCATCATCTAGGACATCATTAGCAATACAACTCGCTCCATTACAAATAATATAAGGAACTTTCTTAGAGAAATTATCTCCTATTTGAATATGAATACCCTCTGGCAAAAAACGTCCTGTAGGAACTTGAATTCCTATACGACTTTCATTTTGTTTTCCTTTTATTTCAACAAGATTAAAAGCTGTTAAAGGCTGCCCCGTATTTGATACAATAGTGTTCATTGTATTACAAATATCAACATCATTCTGCTTACTACAAACCTTGTGCCAACCTTGAGATAAAGTTTGTGCCTTCGCAGAAGGGGAGATTGCAAGAAAAAATGCAACAGCTCCAGCAAGTACTGAAGCAACAGAATAGACATTTTTGTGCGACATGGCTAAATTAATCCTTTCAACGCGCTTTTACAATATCCCCAACATTAGGAATATTAAATATAATTTAAATCAAGTGTATTAAATTAAACCAATGAAATAACACCCTCTTTTATTATTCTTACTTCAATATAGAGAGAGAAGTCAAATTTAGAGAAAAAGATGATAAATATTTTATTAAATTTTCCAACCTTTTTCCCTTTTATGGCATTGATTTCTTCTAAAATTTATCACTAAAATACATGAGTGCAATAGAATAATGTAAGGTTATATAAATGAGTTAACATTGTAATGTCATTAAAGCAAAATCTTATAGTACTCTATAACTCTCATTACTCTAAATTTTTCTTTATATTGAGAATAATTCTTTCGTTTGAGGCATAATGTTGTGCAACATGTATGAATATCGCAAATAATTCAGACAAATTTTAATCTCTTCCTTGTGTTTCTCCTGAAAAAAGTTGAAATACCAATATGCCTTATGGTATTTTTCTAGAATATATAGGTTAAATCCATTTACAATCCGCTGTTTAAAAACAACTGCAAGAAAATTTTGTTCTGATAAATAATTTTCTTGTCTTATTTATAAAACAATGATGGCATTCTCATCATAATAAAGCTTTTACACTTTATAGCCTTCTGGCAGAAAAAGTGAATAAAACGATGAACGGCACTGAAATTGTTTTTTCTTCATCCAAAGCGCATTTTCATATGGAAAGCCTGTATGAGAGTTTTATTGAAACTTTTACACCTTCTGAGACTTTTAATCTGCTGGAGATTGTGTAAAATCATATCACACATCTTAAAACCATATTTTTGATCAAACAAGCAAAGCACACTATATGTTTGAAGTATCTTATAGCAAATTAAAGAATGATTTAAAACAAGAGAATGCTCTTGAAATGATCGTGCAACATGTTGATACAGCCCGTATTTGAAACCTTGTTTGAGGAGGTAATGAATTTGTATAGAACAATAGCTTTCTCAAGCAGTGAAAAAAACTTAGTTGTGTTTGGAAAAACAGATATTAAAGAGAACTTAAAGAGTTTTATGAAGATACGGTTTTGTGATTCTGGCATTACTGAAAACCACAAATAAAACAAAATCTCATTATCGAACTTTACGAAGATTTTTTTACCAAGAAATTTTCACGTACTGTAGAAAATTAAGGATTAGTTATATCTCTATTGAGATTGTGAACTCTCTTATTCGTTTCGTTAATGAGATTTTATAAAAAAACTCGAATATACCTTACATATAAAGTAAAAATATATTTTATTATATAATCTCTACTCTAGACGAATATCAATATTTATTATACAATAAACTGTAGTGATTGTATTTCTTGGTTATTTTTGCAAAGTGTATCAGAGTAGAATATTATAATATTCTTCATCCCTATGAATCTAGTGCAATAAGAATGCGTACCACTTCTAATCGTTGAACCAGTCTTTAACATGATAATTTATGCGATTGATAATATTTTTGCTTTTATTTGGAAGCATTGCATTATGTACTTTCTCGAAAGCTCTACAAATTATAGGCACATTTTCCAAAAACGAATTCCCGCGTATGAGAGAATTCTTTATATTGTCATATAATTCTTTTTTATAATTATAAGGGCCAGACCTTAGGAGCTTTCTAATATCCTTTATTAACTTTGGATCTATCGAATTCATTGCATATTTTGCCCAAATAAAATCTCTCTTTTTCCAACCAAAATCCTTACGCAAAACAACAGCTATATCACTATCCAGCATACTCCCCAACGTTCTACAAACAACAGCAAAAACGAGATAATTTTTCACTATCTCGTTTTTGCCCCAAACATCTTCATTCACGTTCCATGCATTAAATAATTGCGTTTTTTCTAAATATTTTTTTGTCTTAGCCAGTTTTTCTTCATACTCTCCCTCCTCATATTCTTTTGCTATGTGCATTCTGGATATCAATTTCAGTTGTGCTTCAGCTAACTTATTTAGTTTCAAAGTGAGTCTGATATATTCCTCTTTTAAATCACTTTGTTTTCTTAAAAGCGTATTTTGTTCATGCAAAAGCTTGTGGTGTTCTAGATCAGAAGGAGCTTCTATCAAAAGCTTCAATTCATCTAATCTTTCTTTAATAACCTCAATTGCACTATTAACAACAATTCTTCTTTCTTTAAAACGTTGGTATTTTTCCTCAAAAGTCTCATTATAAAGAAATTCTGCATGAACGGTTTTAACTTCACATATTACAATGAGTAACAAAAAACTTATAATAAATAACCGTTGTAATGAAAAAATCATATTATCTCACTTTAAAAAATTCATATCAATACGTATAAATAGTACAATAAATTTCACCAAACGCATTGTTAATGCATTTTCTATATTGTATCAATATGTGTTTATTATAAATAAGTATAAATGAGATATTTTTAAAATATCTCATTTATAAGGTTTAAATTCATTTTTATGAAAACGAAAAATGCCTCTTGTATCAGATAGAGATGTCCATTTTTAAAATCTATAGAAAAAACTCTTAAGTAGAATGTTTTCTCACCATCTCTACAAGCTGAGTCATAATATTTGCTGCTCCAATAAGTCTTTTATCCACTGTGGAACAATCATAAATAAGGGCTATAGTTTGATCTGGTCGAATCTTTGCCATAGATTTTTGTCTTCCAACCCACTGAACAAGAGCAGCACCGTTTTCGAAATAATTATTGCGAAATTGTATTACAATTCCTTTTGGTCCAGCATCCAATTTTTCTACATGTGCTTTTCGACACAATGTTTTTATGTAAAAAACTTTAAGAAGATGTTGAACTTCAAGTGGTAAAGGTCCAAAACGATCAATTAACTCTGCGGCAAATTCATTGATTTGTTCTAAATCATCAAGTTCTGTTAAACGGCGATAAAGCCCCATACGTAATGGTAAATCAGGGACAAAACTCTCCGGTATCATCACTGATGTACCAAGGGAAATTTGAGGCGACCATTGTTTATCATCATTCTGTTCACCATCTTTTAATTCCACAACAGCTTCTTCAAGCATTTTTTGATAGAGTTCAAATCCAACTTCTTTGATATGTCCTGACTGTTCTTCACCTAAAAAGTTTCCTGAACCACGAATATCCATATCATGACTTGCCAATTGAAAACCAGCTCCCAAACTATCAAGAGATTGTAAGACTTTAAGACGTCTATCAGCAGCAGGTGTTAAAACTTTACCAGCAGGAAATGTAAAAAGTGCATAAGCACGTTGCTTTGAGCGCCCTACCCTGCCACGCAATTGGTAAAGAGCTGCAAGACCAAACATTTCAGCACGATGTACAATTAATGTATTGGCTGTTGGAATATCGAGTCCTGATTCAATGATGGTTGTTGACAGCAGAATATCATATTGCCCATCATAAAATGCATTCATAATATCATCCAGTTGTCCAGCCGGCATTTGTCCGTGGGCAACAACGAATTTGAGTTCTGGCACATGCGTTTTGAGATATTCTTCCACAAAAATAAGATCAGAAATACGAGGACAAACATAAAAGCTTTGTCCACCACGATAATATTCCCGAAGTAATGTTTCGCGTACAACAAGTGCATCAAACGGAGAAATAAAAGTACGGACAGCCATTCGATCAATGGGTGGTGTTGTTATCAATGAAAGTTCACGCACTCCTGATAATGCTAACCCTAAAGTTCGTGGAATGGGAGTTGCCGAAAGTGTGAGAACATGAATATCACTTTTAAGCTCTTTTAAACGCTCTTTATGTTTCACTCCAAAATGCTGCTCCTCATCAATGATAAGAAGCCCTAGTCGTAAAAAATTCACTGCATCACTTAATAATGCATGCGTTCCAATGACAATATCGATTGTACCCTCTGAAAGACCCTTTTTAACTTGTGCAAGCTCTTTCGCTTTCACAAGTCTTGAAGCGTGAGCAATCTTAACCGGTAATCCTTGAAAGCGTGAAATAAACGTCTTGTAATGTTGACGTGAAAGCAAAGTTGTCGGGACCACAACAGCAACTTGATAGCCACTTAATGCCGCAACAAAAGCACTTCGGATAGCCACTTCTGTCTTTCCAAATCCAACATCGCCACATATTAAGCGGTCCATGGGCTTTCCCGATGCTAAGTCATCTAAAACAGCATCAATTGCATTCATTTGATCTTCTGTCTCTTCATAAGGAAAGCACGCGACAAATTCATCAAATGGTCCAATTGGTGGAACCAAAGCAGGCGCAGAACGTGTAGCACGTTCTGCAGCTATACGGATCAATTGCCCAGCCATTTCTAATAAATGTTTTTTAAGGCGTGTTTTACGTGCTTGCCAAGCAACACCACCTAACTTGTCTAATGTTACATCTGTTCCTTCAGATCCATAACGTGAAAGAAGCTCGATATTTTCAATAGGTAAAAAGAGCCTATCACCTCCAGCATATTTAATTTCAAGACAATCGCGCAAAATTCCTGTGGTTGTAATGGTTTTGAGACCAACAAATTGCCCAATACCATGGTCAATATGCACAACGATATCGCCAGAATTTAAAGCTGCAATTTCAGAAATAAAATTTTTATTATTTTTACGCCGTTTTGGTGACCTTATTAATCTATCACCAAGGATATCTTGCTCTGTTATGATAGAGAAATCTTCCATTTCAAAGCCGTGTTCAAGCATCATAACAGCCGCTAATATGCGATCGCGTGGTGTTGCTTTGACAGTTTGTAATGACTTTATAACCTCTATTTTTTTCAATCCATGTTCGTCAAGAACCTGCACTAAACGATTAAGAGATCCTTCACTCCAACAAGCTAAAAGCACCTTCTTTCCTGCGGCACGTAATGAAGAAATATGATGAACAACACTTGCGAAAACATTTTTTTCTTGCGCATTACGCTCTTTTACAAAGTCATATCCTTGCTTTACATTCGCATGAACAATAGCCTTTCCAACAGATTCTGGTACATGAAAAGGTGTGAAATCAATACGCTGCCCAGATTTTTGTGCACACTCTAAAACACGCTCTGGCGTTAAATAAAGCAGACTTGGCTCTATCGGATGATAAGACGTAGAGTTCTCTTTATCATTTTCATGCTCTTTGCGCGCCTCATAATAATCTTTAATAAGACGATAACGCTCAGTGAAGATATCTTCTATAAGATGTTCAAAAACAATGGATAAATCACCACAGTGATCAAAAAAACTGTCAAGATTTTCATAAAAAAACGGTAACCAATGTTCCATACCAGCAAAACGTCGCCCTTGAGAAAGCGCTTCATAAAGCATGTTGTTTTTCTGCAATATACCAAAGGTACGGGTATAATTGCTTTTAAAGCGACTAATGAGATCAGAGGTAAGAACAACTTCACTCATTGGGTGTAATAAAATTTCAGTTCTTTTACGTATTGTTCTTTGTGTCTCTGAATCAAATATGCGAATACTTTCCAAGGTGTTGCCAAAAAAATCAAGCCGCAAAGGTTCAGCATCAACAGGAGAAAAAATATCAAGAATTCCTCCCCTTACAGCAAATTCCCCCACATCCTTAACAACCGTAACCCGCTCAAAACCATTACGTTCTAAAGATTGAATGAGATGGCCCATATTCATCGATTGGCCAACACGTGCACGAATAACCTGAGATTCAATCATTGCACGTGGGGGTAATTTTTGCATCACTGCATTTGCTGTTGTTAATATTATTGCTGCGCGTGGATTTTGACGCAAATCTGCCATATGGACCAAGGCTGATAATCGACGTGCTGTGACCACAATTCCAGGTGATACGCGATCATAAGGTAAACAATCCCATGCAGGAAATTGGAGTACCGGTAAATTTGGATCAATAAAATTTAAAATTTGCTGTAAATGAGCGAGTCTTGTTCCATCTCGAACCACATAGACAATGGGTTTATTTTCTGCACTTTCTAAACATAATTTAGAAAGTGCAAAAGCCTCAAACCCCTCAGCAATACCATCAAAGATAATCGGAGAGGAAATCTTTTTTGGGAGAACAATTTTTTTAAAAAGAGACATCAGGATTCATTTCAATTTATGCAAATATGATAATTTACGATGTCACGAAAAAGTGGACCATCAATTTCAGATGGTGGTAAAATCTCTCCAGTAACCCAAGTGAGCAAATCGCGGTCATCAAAAGACATAACATATTCAAGTTCAGAGATCATTTTATCACTCATCCCAACAATATGGGCATCAACATATTGCCCCAAAATGATATCCATTTCACGAATACCACGATGCCATGCACGAAAAACTAACCGGCGACGACGCACATCCAATTGATTTTCATCAACGACACAAGCTGTCATAAAAATCTCCTTAATGGACCCAAAATAATCTTCGTTATAACTTTCAACTCTTCAAATAAACTCTGTATTCATCTTTAAGGAAGTTCTACAATCTTTTGTTCTTTAAGCGTAATTCGACGATGCATTTGTTTAGCTAAAGCGTAATTATGTGTCGCAATAAGAGCAGAAAGCCCTGATTGACGAACAAGTACAGATAAAGCTTGAAAGACATAAGCTGAGGTAACAGGATCAAGATTTCCTGTAGGTTCATCAGCCAAAAGAACGGAAGGACCATTTGCTACAGCACGTGCAATCGCAACGCGTTGTTGCTCACCTCCCGATAATTCTGATGGTCGATGATTTGCACGATGAGAAACACGCAGATATTTTAGCAATTTAAACGCGCGATCTTCTGCTGTCGCTTTTTTTAATCCTGCTATCATTTGCGGTATCATAACATTTTCTAAAGCTGTGAACTCTGGAAGCAAATGATGAAATTGATAAACAAAACCAATATCATCTCGCCTAATCGCCGTTCGCTCATTATCAGAGCGCTTCGCACAAGAAACACCTCGTAACATCACATCACCAGCTGTTGGTTTTTCTAATAATCCAGCGATTTGAAGAAGTGTTGATTTTCCAGCGCCTGAGGGCGCTACAAGTGCGACAAGTTCCCCACGATTAAGAATAAAATTTGCTTTGTCTAAAACAATAAGCGGTTTATCATTGTCAAAAAAATGTCTCTCAATTTCTACAAGCTCTAAAATAGCTGTCATTATTCATACCTCAAAGCTTGTACAGGATCTAGCTTAGCAGCACGCCATGCCGGAATGAGAGCAGCAAGAAAGGATAAAAATAAAGCCATCGCAGCAACCATGGCGGTTTGTCCCCACTCAATTTTTGCAGGCAATTTTGTTAAAAAATAAAGTTGAGCATTAAAAACATCAACATTAAATAACCAAGATACAAAATCCTGAATATGATTAATATTTGCAGCAGCTATAATACCAAGAACTAAGCCCAACATTGTTCCAATAAGTCCAATCATCATTCCAGTAACAATAAATATACGCATAATCGCACCTTGTTGTGCGCCCATTGTGCGCAAAATCGCAATATCATGACTTTTATCTTTTACAAGCATAATGAGCCCTGAAATAATATTTAAAGCTGCCACAAGGATAATAAGAGAAAGAATGAAAAACATAACATTTCGTTCAACCTGTAAAGCTGAAAAAAATGCCTGATTGCGCATACGCCAATCAATTAAATAAACTGGTTGATCAATGACCTTTTCTACGAACGGTTTTATGCGATCAACAGCATCAGGATTATCCAGAAACAGCTCTAAAGACTGAACTTTATCCCCTAAATTAAAGAACATTTGAGCTTCGCGCAGAGGCATAAAAACGAATATTGAATCATATTCAGACATACCAACTTCAAAAATTGCCGCAACTTTATAAGCTTTCACACGTGGCGTCACCCCAAAGGGAGTCGCATCGCCATCTGGAGTAATAATACGAAGATCACTCCCAATAGTGAGTCCTAATTTTGCGGCCAAACCACTACCAATAGCAACAGCATCCTCCTTATCAAATTGAGCGAGAGATCCTAATTTAACATTTTCAAATACCGTTTTAAGCTTCTCTAAATCTTGTTTGCGCATACCGCGAACAAGAGCTCCTGAACCTCCTTGCGTTTCCCCTTGTACAAGAGCTTGACCTTCAATAACAGGCAAAGCAAATTTTATACCATTTATCGATTCTAAAGAAGGAATAAGAGTATTATAATCAGGAAAACTCGAATCCAATGTTTGAACAATGAGATGTCCATTCATCCCAAGAATACGATTGAGAAGCTCCGTACGAAAACCATTCATCACTGCCATAACAACAACAAGAGCAAACACCCCTAACATAATTCCAATAAGAGAAATAATTGAAATAACAGAAGCAACAACATGTTTTTTATTGGGAATCATATAACGAAAAGCAATCATCCATTCATAAGATAAAAACTTTTTACTTCTCAACCTTTTCATAATATTGCCTACTAAACTGCAGAAAATTGGTTGAGCAGATTTTCAACCGTTAAAGAATTTTTGACACCTGTTTTTCGGTCTTTCATTTCAACTTCATTTTGTGCAATGCTTTTAGGTCCAACGATTATTTGTGTCGGCAAACCAATTAAATCCATTGTTGCAAATTTTGATCCAGGGCGCTCCCTGGTATCATCTAATAATGGATCGAAACCAGCTTTTTTAAATCCCTGATAGAGCATTTCACATGCATGCGTACATTTTTCATCATCCGGTTTCATATTGATGATGCCAAAATCAAACGGTGCCATAGACTTTGGCCAAATAATGCCATTTTCATCATGAGAAGCTTCAATAGCTGCCGCCACAAGACGCGAAGGTCCAATACCATAAGACCCCATAGAAACCACATGCTCTTTTCCATCTTGCCCCATCACTTTTGCGCCCATTGGTGCTGAATATTTAGTCCCAAAGTGAAAAATATGCCCCACTTCAATACCACGCGCTGAAAGACGACTACCCTCAGAAACCTTACTCCATTCTTCTTCATTATGCATTTCTTCCGTTGCGGCATAAAAAGAAGTCCACTGTTTCATGATATCCGTTAACACAGCTTTATCATTAAAGTCGATTGAACTTTTGGGAACAGTAAGCTCAAGAAATTTTTTATCACAAAATATAGTGCTCTCTCCCGTTTCAGCCAAAATAATAAATTCATGACTGAGTTCACCACCTATGGGACCTGTATCAGCACGCATAGGAATTGCTCTTAAACCAAGACGAGAAAATGTACGCAAATAAGCAATAAACATACGATTATAAGATGTTTTAGATCCTTCATAATCAAGATCAAAAGAATAAGCATCTTTCATTAAAAACTCTCGTGCACGCATCACACCAAAACGTGGACGAATTTCATCACGAAACTTCCACTGAATATGATACAAATTCAGTGGCAGATCTTTATAAGAATGAACATATGAGCGAAAAATATCTGTTACCATTTCTTCATTCGTCGGACCATAAAGTAAATCACGCTTTTGACGGTCTTTAATGCGGAGCATCTCCAAACCATAATCATCATAACGACCACTTTCACGCCAAAGTTCCGCAGATTGGATTGTTGGCATCAATATTTCTATCGCACCAGCGCGTTCTTGTTCCTCACGAATAATATTACAAACTTTATCGAGTACTTTTTTACCTAAAGGAAGCCAAGAATAAATCCCTGATGTTTGTTGGCGAATCATACCTGCACGCAACATAAATCGATGAGAAACAATTTCTGCTTCCTTAGGGTTCTCTTTTAAAAGTGGAAGAAAATATTGAGAAAGACGCATTGAAATAATTAACTCCTAATCAAATTCCATTGTAACGGAACAATTTAAATATACTATACGCCCATCTATAGCGACATTCGGAATGCTTGCAAAGATAATGATTATGTTGTTAAAAAGTTTATCGATCATATTCCTTTTTTGTTTATTTTCAGCGGTAAATAATTTGATAATTCCTTTCTTTCTTTGATCAAAAAAATAACATCACACCAAAATGCTTTATTTTGACCGATGTAGAAAAACCGTACAGAGGGGCTTTTTTTGCCAAACTTCATTAATAGCCGCTCTCACAGCACGTCGCGTTGCTTCCCGGACAAGTTCATCATTTTTTCGTTTAATTCGTGGAATATTATAAAGTGTATTTTCTACCACATCTAAAAGAATATCTTTCAAACGCTCTCCTTTCTCATTACTTTCAGGGAGTCCTAATGTGGTTAAACCGATATCATTAAGTAATTCATGCTTGCTGTTCATATGAAGAGAAACAGCAACATGCCCAGCATAACTTAATTTGCGACGCTCGCGAATTCCTAACGTATCCTCATCCCCAATAAGGCAACCATCTTTATAAAGTCGCCCAATAGGAGCTTGATCAATGATTTCTACTGGATCTGGTGCAAGCCGCAGCATATCGCCATTTCTAACTTCAGCAACAGTCTTAATACCTGCTTGACGCGCTAAATCAGCCTGAGCCGTGAGATGCATTGCCTCACCATGCACAGGAACAAGGACTTGTGGTTTTGTCCAATCATACATCTGTAAAAGTTCCAAACGACGCGGATGTCCTGAAACATGAACAAGGGCGTCTTCATCTGTAATAACTGTCAGTCCCCTATCAATGAAACGATTTTGTATCTCAAGAATAGCTTTTTCATTTCCTGGAATACTTCGGGAGGAATAAATAACTGTATCACCAGAAGAAAGTGCAATATTTCTCATTTCTTTGCGTGACAATTGTGCTAAAGCAGCAGACGCTTCTCCTTGACTCCCCGTTACAACTAAAACAAGATCTTTTCGTGGAATACCACCATAATCATCCTCTGTCACAAATGGAGCTAAACCATTCATATAACCAAGCTCTTCTGCAACCATAATACTTCGCTTAAGAGAACGCCCAATGATAAGAACTTTGCGCCCAGCAGATTCGGCTGCAAGAGCAATTGAACGTATCCGACCAACATTAGAAGCAAAAGTTGCTAACACAACGCGTCCCTCAGCTTTTAAAAAAATTTCAGTAAGACTCGTTTGAACTTGCTGTTCTGACGGTGTTACACCATCTCGACATGCATTTGTGGAATCACAAAGCAATGCTAAAACACCTTTATTGCCTAAAGCACGGAACCGTTTTTCATTCGTTACAGCTCCAAGAGAAGGTGTCTTATCAATTTTCCAATCACCCGTGTGTATCACAGTACCTAAAGATGTTGTAATGGCCAAAGAGACAGATTCTGGAATTGAGTGGTTAACAGCAATAGCCTCAATAGCAAAATCTCCCACCTCAAAACAATCACCAGCGTGAAAAATATTGAGTGGAATCTTATAAGATCCAAAATCTGATAGTTTTTTACTTTCCAATAGCCCTGCTGTAAAAGGCGTACAATAAATTGGAACGTTAAGCTTTGGCCATAAATCAAGAACCGCACCATAATGATCTTCGTGAGCATGCGTTAAAATAAGACCACGCACATTATGTTTTTCACTTTCTAGAAAACGAATATCAGGTAAAATAAGATCAACACCGGGCAATTCGCTACCAGCAAAACTAACCCCCATATCAACAAGTAGCCATTCACGAAGATTTTCTGGACCAACCCCATAAGCAGCCAGATTCATTCCTATTTCACCAACTCCTCCTAAAGGTAAAAAGACAAATTCGTTTTCACTGGCTGTAACCATATAAACATCTCCTGAATTATTCAGATAATCTGATGGTGAAAGAAAATTCTATCAATTAATAACGCCTTGCATGAACAGAAGCGGCCAAACCAAAATGAACATCTCCCGCTGTAATAACGGCTTTCTGACCATTGTTTTGTTTTATGAGGCAGTTAAAATCGCTATCAAGACCATCAAAAACACCTTCAATGACTTTTTCATCATTGACTATTTTGACATGTTTCCCAAGGTGGGAACAATAAGAAAGCCATTTTTCACGAATGATCTCACCCCCTCCTGGTTGTTTCCAAAGAAGATAATTTTTAGCAAAACGCTCTGTCAAAATCGTAAATAATTGACTGGATTCAATCTGTAAACCAATATTCTTTAAGCTTGAAGTGGGATAAGGCGCATCTTCATAATGGTATTTTACATTCACTCCAATACCAATAATCAAGGCATATTGTTGTGATGGCAATTTAAAAATCTCAAGCAAAACTCCAGAGCTTTTAGCACCCTTTAATAAAATATCATTGGGCCATTTTAAGCTCACAATGCTGTTCATTTTTTCTTCATCTTTGATAAATTGGTTGATTGCTTCTCTTACACTTACTCCGGCAACAAAACCAAGCTGAGCAGCAGTTTGATGAACAATATCATCAATTAATAAAAGACTAGAGTAAAGATTGCCCTTTGGACTAGACCACACCCTCCCTCTTCTTCCTCTTCCCTGTGCCTGTTCTCGCGCAACAATCCAGAGATATCCTTGATGACCCGCTTGCGCTTTTCGTTGTGCAACAAGATTTGTTGAATCAACATTTTCGTATGCTTCAGCAGCGTATCCTTGTTTTTGAGCAAAGTCTGATAAAATATAAACCATATTCATTAAAATAATGCAGTGGCGGCTTTTTCTGCTAATTCCGCGAACCAAATTCCAAAAAACGTATAAAATAAAATGAATAATACTGAAACCCCAAGACAGAATTTAAGTTCATTTGGCAAAACAATAAACTGTGCTTTTACATCATCAAACCACATAATTTTAATAACACGCAAATAGTAAAAAGCCCCCACAACAGATGCGATCATCCCAATGACAGCAAGCGGTGTAAGTCCAGCATGAACAGCCGCAGAAAATGTATACCATTTCCCAAAAAAACCAGCCATGGGCGGTATACTTGCCAAAGAAAAAAGTTGTATAGTCATCACAACAGCCATAAACGGACTAGTCTTTATTAATCCCGAAAGATCATAAATATTTTCGACATTTCCACTGCTAGAACGCATTCCAAGAATAAAGGCAAATGAACCAAGCGTCATGCCAAGATAAATAGTCATATAAAGAATAACACTTTTTACCCCAAGCATATCTCCAGCAGCTAAACCAACAAGTGCATATCCCATATGACTGATCGATGAATAAGCCATTAAACGCTTCATATTCGTTTGGCCAATTGCAGCGAAAGCACCAAGTATCATTGACGTTATCGCCATGAACACCAAAATTTGTTGCCATGCAGGCATAGCCTCACCCGAACTGCTGAGCGGAATAAAAGCCGTAACAATCACCCGAACAATGAGTGTCATTGCCGCAATCTTAGGAGCACCAGCAAAAAATGCAGTAATCGGTGTTGGTGCTCCCTCATAAACATCAGGAGTCCACATATGAAAGGGAACTGCAGAAATTTTGAAAGCCAAACCCGCTAAAACAAAAACAATTCCCAAAATAGCTCCTAATTGCAAATTTCCACCTTTTAAAGCAAGAGCAATTTCGCGAAAACCAATTTGACCGGTAAAACCATAAAGCAAAGAAATACCATAAAGGAGTAGTCCTGAAGACAATGCCCCTAAAACAAAATACTTTATACCGGCTTCAGAAGATTTTACATTATCACGATTGATCGCAGCCAAAACATATAAAGCGAGAGACTGTAACTCTAATCCCATATAAAGCGATAACATATTGCCCGCTGAAATCATCAGCATCATGCCAAGGGTTGCAAAAAGAACAAGCACCGGAAATTCAAAGATATCTAACTTTTGAGAACTGGTAAAACTAACCGACATAATAAGAGCAAAAAGTGCACCAATAAGTGTTAGAATTTTCATATAGCGACCAAAAGAATCTATAATGAGCGCATTATTTTGAAATAAGCCACTTTTCGGAAAAACAACGATGATAACAATGGTTGCAATCAGAAGTGCAATAGCTAAACCTGTTACTGTTAAAGAAGAGCGTGCATTGGAATAAACACCAATCAAAAGCAACACCACCCCTCCCAGCGCTATTAAAATCTCTGGAAAAATTAACACTAATTGCGCTACTATTTCAGTTTGCATGAGCATTCTTCTCTTCGTCTAGTGTAGTTTACTGATAAGGGCTTTTACAGAAAATGCCGTTACCTTAAAAATAGGGGTTGGATAGATACCAAAAAATATTGTTAAAATAACCATAGGATAAAGGATGAATTTCTCTCTTGAAGAAAGATCAATAAGGACTTTTAAATTCTCTTTATCCAAGGAACCAAAAACCACACGCCGATAAAGATAAAGTGCATAGGCAGCAGATAAAATAATGCCAGTTGTAGCAAAAACAACCACCAGTTTATTCACTTGAAAAACACCTATTAAAGTTAAAAATTCACCTAAAAAACCTGAAGTCCCGGGTAAACCAACATTTGCCATAGTGAAAATTAAGAAAGCAACGGCATATTTGGGCATATTATTCACCAAACCGCCAAAAGCTGCAATTTCACGTGTATGTAAACGATCGTAAATAACCCCAACACAAAGAAATAAAGCTGCTGAAACAATTCCATGCGACAACATCTGGTAAATAGCCCCCTGAATTCCTTGTTCATTTGCAGCAAAAATACCCATCGTCACATATCCCATATGCGCTATAGAAGAATAAGCAATAAGTTTTTTTATGTCATTTTGAACAAGAGCCACCAAGGATGTATAAATAATAGCGATAAGCGATAATGTGAAAACAAAAGGAGCAAAATCAGCTGACGCGATAGGAAACATTGGTAAAGAAAAACGAAGAAAACCATAACCGCCCAACTTCAACAAAACACCAGCTAAAATAACGGAACCAGCCGTTGGTGCTTCCACGTGAGCATCAGGTAACCACGTATGAACTGGCCACATTGGCATTTTAACCGCAAAAGAAGCAAAAAAAGCAAGCCATAACCATATTTGCATATGTGCAGGAAACTGATGGTTTAATAAAGTCGGTATATCGAGCGTTCCAGCCTCCCAGTACATAGCCATAAGAGCAACCAACATGAGCACAGAGCCAAGCAAAGTGTATAAGAAAAACTTTATACTTGCATAAACGCGACGTGCGCCCCCCCAAACACCAATAATGATAAACATGGGAATGAGGCTGCCTTCAAAAAATACATAGAACAATATCGCATCAAGAGCACAAAAGACCCCAATAATTGCAACCTCAAGAAGAAGAAAAGCAATCATATAAGCCTTTAATCTATCTTTAACGCTTTCCCAACTTGCTAAAATACAAAAAGGTAAAAGAAAAGCCGAAAGAACAACAAAGAGGATAGAAATACCATCAACCCCCATGTGATAGCTAATCCCCCCACCCAACCAATTGAATCTCTCAACCATTTGAAAGTGCGCGTTTGTATTATCAAAACCTGCCCAAATAATTAAGGAAATAATAAAAACAAACACAGTCGTAAAAAATGCTACATTGCGTATATTACGCAGTGCTGCTTCGTTATCATCTTTAATAAATAAAATGAGTAACACACCAACAAGTGGTAAAAATGTAACCGTAGAAAGAATAGGCCAATCGGTCATCAACTTACGCCCCCGATCATCATCCATGTAATCAGCAATGCAACGCCAATAAGCATTGCAAACGCATAGTGATAAAGATAGCCAGTTTGCATGCGAACAACCCTATTTGTAATATCAATAACACGCGCTGCAATACCATTGGGACCTAAGCCATCAATAATCTTACCATCTCCCACTTTCCAAAGGAAGCACCCAAGTTTAAAAGCAGGGCGAACGAATAAAAAGTAATAGAATTGATCAAAATACCACTTTTGATAAAGGAACTGATATACTCCAGGCATCATTTTCGCCAACTTTTTGGGAAGAGAAGGAACAACAATATAGAACAAATAGGCCAATATAAAACCAAGAACCATAGCTGCAAAGGGTGACCATTTTACCCAATTCAGCACATCATGAGATTCATGAAGAATGTGATTATGGCTATTTGTAAATAATGCTCCCTTCCAAAAAGCATCATATAGATCACCAAAAAAGTAAGGGTGAAAAACAGCTCCAGCAAATATCGCTCCAATTGCTAAAATAAACAGTGGAACCAACATCACTGGAGGCGATTCATGAACATGATGCATAACATCAACTGTTGCACGTGGTTTACCGTAAAATGTCATAAATATAAGACGCCATGAATAAAAACTTGTTAATAAAGCAGCAAAAACAAGAAGATAGAAAGCATATCCTGAAGCAATATTATGTGACACAAAAGCAGACTCTATAATCGCATCTTTAGAGAAAAAGCCAGCCGTTCCAAAAACTGTTCCTGGAATACCAACACCTGTTAAGGCAACAGTTCCTATCATCATCATCCAATAGGTAACCTTGATATGCTTGCGTAATCCTCCCATTTTTCGCATATCTTGCTCATCAGAGACTGCATGAATGACAGATCCTGCCCCAAGAAACAATAAAGCCTTAAAAAAAGCATGCGTAAAAAGATGAAAAACAGCTGCTCCATAAGCGCCAACACCAAGAGCGACAAACATATAACCAAGCTGTGAACATGTAGAATAAGCGATAACACGCTTAATATCATTTTGCACCAACCCCACAGTTGCTGCAAAAAACGCGGTTGTTGTTCCAACAATAATAATCACTGTTAAAGCAGTTGGAGAGAGTTCAAAAATTGGTGACATCCGTGCAACCATAAAAACACCAGCTGTTACCATTGTTGCAGCATGAATGAGCGCCGATACGGGTGTTGGCCCCTCCATTGCATCGGGAAGCCAGGTATGTAATAGGAATTGTGCGGACTTCCCCATAGCACCAATAAACAATAAAAGACATACAACAGTGATTGCCGCTTGTCCATTAAGCTGCCAACCTAAAAATGTCATATTCTGTATGAAACTTTTGCTTGTAGCTTTTGCAAAAATAGAAGCAAAGTCAACCGATTGGAATAGAATAAAAATACTAAAGATTCCTAAGAGAAAACCGAAATCTCCCACACGGTTAACAACAAAAGCTTTCATTGCAGCCTTATTTGCAGACTCTCGCTGAAACCAGAAACCAATAAGTAAATAAGAAGCAAGCCCGACCCCTTCCCATCCAAAAAACATCTGAATCAAATTGTTGGATGTTACCAACATAAGCATCATAAATGTGAATAAAGAAAGATAAGAAAAAAAACGAGGTCTTGAAGGATCATGATGCATATAACCAATGGAATAAATATGCACTACTGCTGAAACACTATTGACGACAATAAGCATAACAGCTGTTAATGTATCAATATGTAAAGCCCAATCGAATGTTAAACTACCGATAGTGAGCCAATGTAATACCGATATATCAATGACCGGTGCATGATCAAGTGCAATATTGAAAAAGGCTATCCACGATAATACAGCAACAATGATCATAAAGCTACATGTCACCAATTCACTCGCACGATCTCCTATAGCTTTCCCCCCCATAGAAGTAATGAGAAACCCTAAAAGTGGAAGAAAGACGATCACATAAAACATCACTGATCAGCCTTTCATTACATTCACGTCTTCAACCGCGATAGAACCACGATTACGGAAAAAGACTACAAGAATTGCTAAACCAATTGCAGCTTCAGCTGCTGCTACCGTTAAAATAAATAAAGCAAATATCTGACCAACGAGATCATGAAGAAACGCCGAAAATGCAACAAAATTGAGATTCACGGAAAGTAATATAAGCTCTATAGACATAAGGATAATAATTACATTCTTTCTGTTGAGAAAAATCCCTGCAATACCGATTGTAAACATAAGAACAGAAACAATGAGATAATGAGTAATATCAACGTGCATACTTCCCCCTTAAATGCCCTTGCCTGATTCAACTTGTTTAACTTCAATTGCGCTTTCTACTGTCCTAGAAACTTGCGCCGCTATGGATTGTCGTTTTACACTAGATTTATGACGAAGTGTCAAAACAATAGCTCCAATCATTGCGATCAATAAAATTATTCCCGCAATTTGAAAATAGAAAACATAATCCGTATACAAAATATCACCCAATGCTTGTGTATTCGTTCGCTGCGCTAAATCTGGCATTGGCTGCATGATATTTGTTCTAAGAGCTGGAGAAAAATGACTACTCACAAAAATAACGATCAATTCTACAGCAACAATACTCCCAACAAGAGCCCCAAGAGGAGCATACCGAAGTGCACCACTCTTTAACTCAGCAAAATCAACATCAAGCATCATAACCACAAATAAAAATAAAACAGCAACAGCGCCAACATAAACAACAAGCAGGATAAGCCCTAAAAATTCTGCCCCTACAAGTAAAAATAAGGCTGCAGCATTAAAAAATGCCAATATTAAAAACAAAACTGAGTGCACAGGATTACACGCTGTAATAACAACAATCGCACTCGCTAGCATAATAAAAGCAAATAAATAGAAAAATGCCGCCGCTAGATCGGTTAGCATAGGCCTCTCCTCAATTAACCCAAAAATTGGTATAAAACTTCATACCAGATTACAATTTATCGGAATAATAATCCGACATCCCATTCAATAATACCCTCAACGATAAGGTGCATCCATCAATATATTTCGAGAAATTTCTCGCTCCCAGCGATCACCATTCATTAAAAGCTTTTCCTTATCATAATATAGCTCTTCACGCGTTTCTGTTGCAAACTCAAAATTAGGACCTTCAACAATAGCTTCGACTGGACAAGCTTCTTGACAAAAACCACAGTAAATACACTTAACCATATCTATATCATAACGAACAGTTCTCCGTGTACCATCATTGCGCCGCGGCCCTGCCTCAATTGTAATAGCTTGCGCAGGACAAATAGCTTCACACAATTTACAAGCAATACACCGTTCCTCACCATTCGGGTAGCGACGTAGCGCATGTTCACCACGGAAACGTTGCGAAACAAAACCCTTCTCGTAAGGATAATTGATCGTGGGTTTTGGTGAAAAAAACTGACGCATTGCGAGAAAAAAAGCACTCACAAATTCCAATAGAAGGAGTGATTTTGCCGCCTGAATAAAACCTGACATCGTAAAACTTCCTCTTAAACAAAACCCGTAAACTTTAAAAAAGCAGCAGTTATGACAACCATTGCTAGTGAGAGAGGAAGAAAAACCTTCCAACCAAGCCGCATGAGCTGATCATAGCGATAACGTGGAACAAACGCTTTGACCATAGCAAACCAAAAAAATACAAAGCAAACCTTTAAAATAAACCAAATGATACCAGGAACCCAATTAAGCCACCAAACATCCAAGAGAGGCAACCAGCCACCTAAAAATAAAATAGTTGTTAATGCACACATTAACACGATAGCAACATATTCACCAAGGAAGAAGAGCATATAAGGTGTAGAAGAATACTCAACCATATGACCAGCAACAAGTTCAGATTCTGCTTCTACTAAATCAAAGGGGGGGCGATTTGTCTCAGCAAGTGCGGAAATAAAAAAGATAATAAACATTGGAAAAAGAACGAGCCAATTCCAATCAAGAAAACTGTTGAACGGAATCCCTAAAGTCGTTCCAAGCCCATGACTTTGCTTTTGAACAATTGTTGTCAGATCCAATGAACCACTGACTAAAATAACAGTTACAAGGACAAAGCCAATGGAAACCTCATAAGAAACCATCTGGGCAGCTGAACGAAGAGCGCCTAAGAAAGGGTATTTTGAATTTGACGCCCATCCTCCCATGATAACGCCATATACCTCAAGAGACGAAATAGCTAAAATATAAAGCAGACCAACATTAATTTT
The DNA here is from genome assembly GCF_000312565.1 of Bartonella rattaustraliani AUST/NH4. GTDB lineage: Bacteria > Pseudomonadota > Alphaproteobacteria > Rhizobiales > Rhizobiaceae > Bartonella > Bartonella rattaustraliani. Next base: position 20,187 of record NZ_CALW02000050.1, on the reverse strand, counting down.
AGCAACTTCCCAACCTTCATTGACAGGAATAACGGCCCAAGTTGATAAAGCAAGCGTAGCAGAAACAAAAGGTGCCAAAAGAAAAACACCCTTATTAGCGCCAGCAGGAATAATCGGCTCCTTAACAACAAATTTAATTAAATCTGCAAAAGACTGTAACAATCCCCAAGGACCAACAACATTTGGACCACGACGCAATTGTACAGCTGCCCAAATTTTTCTATCTGCATAAAGAAGATAGGCAACTAAGACCAGAAGAACAACCAAAAGGAGGAGTGTTTTTCCAATTATAATGAGTAATGGCAACAACCAAGTCATAAAGAAATCATGCATAATTCTTCCTTTTCCTCTGCCCTTACTCTACAGCCTGCGTGACACGGCTTTTTGCAAGAGATGAACATTCAGCCATCACTGCAGAAGCACGCGCTATCGGATTGGTTAAATAAAAATCCTTCACTATAGAGGGAAATGTTTGCCGCTCCAAATTAACCGTTTGTGAACCAAGTGCCTTAAGATCAGCTATATCTGAAGGCACCACATCATCAATAGCACAAAGATGTGGATAATCATTAAACAAGCTCTGTCTCAATTGAAAAAGAGAATCAAAAGGGAGTTTTTTTCCCAAAACGTCGGATAAAGCACGCAAAATAGCCCAATCTTCTTTTGCTTCACCCGGAGCAAAACCAGCCCTATTTGTCATTTGAACACGCCCCTCTGTATTGACATAAAGTCCTGATTTTTCAGTATAAGCTGATGCTGGTAAAATAACATCAGCAGCATGTGCACCATTATCCCCATGGCTACCAATATAAATTGTAAAAGCCTTTTTATTGGCTAATTCTATTTCATCAGCACCAAGCAGGAATAAGATTTCACAGGTTTTGAGAATATTTGCAACCCCAAGCTCAGAAATAAAGCCAACATCTAGCCCTCCAACAATCGATGCCGCATTGTGAAGAACACCAAATCCGTTCCATTCTTCACTAAGAGCTCCAATACTATCCGCTAATTTTGCCAGATTTTTTAAAACAGATAACCCTTCTTTTCCTGAAAGAGCCCCTTCTCCAATAAGAATAAGAGGTCTTTTAGCTTCTTTTAACACCTCTAAAAATGCATCCTCCCCCCGAATAAGTGCACTCAATGCGTCAGTGCCTTCTCCGAGATAAGAATAAGGATAACGTAAATCGACCTCTTCTCCAATTAATGCAATTGGAAAAGCTCCCATCCTTTGGCGTTTTAAAATACGCGCATTTAAAACAGCAGCTTCATGGCGCGGATTAGACCCAACAATAAGCAATGCATCAGCCTGTTCAATACCTGCAATTGTCGGGTTAAAAATATAACTTGCACGCCCTAAATCAGGAGATAAAGCCATTCCTCTTTGACGACAGTCAAAAATCTTTGAACCCAACGAAATTAGTAGTTTTTTCAATGCATACATTTCTTCAATGGATGCAAGATCTCCTGCGATTGCTCCAATTTTTTCTGGCGAGGCTTTAGAAACCACCATTTTAATTTTTGCAAAAGCCTCTATCCAACTTACAGGTTGAAGCTTTCCATCTTTGCGCACATATGCTCTATCAAGTCTTTGTGTCCGTAAACCATCCCATATAAAACGCGTCTTATCAGAAATCCATTCTTCATTTACGTCTTCATTCGTACGTGGCATAATTCGCATCACTTCACGACCGCGGCTATCAATGCGAATAGCACACCCCAGCGCATCCATAACATCAATTGATTCCGTTTTAACCAACTCCCATGGACGTGCATGAAATGCATAAGGCTTTGACGTTAAAGCCCCCACTGGACAAAGATCAATAACATTTCCCTGCAATTCAGATGTCATTGCTTTTTCAAGATATGTCGTAATCTCAGCATCTTCACCACGACCTATCAACCCAAGCTCGGAAATACCTGCTACTTCTGTCGTAAAACGGACACAACGCGTACAATGAATACACCGTGTCATAACAGTTTTCACAAGTGGCCCGATGTACTTATCTTCGACAGCGCGTTTGTTTTCTGTATAACGAGAACAATCACGCCCATAAAGCATCGCCTGGTCTTGAAGATCGCATTCCCCTCCCTGATCACACACAGGACAATCCAAAGGATGATTGATGAGAAGAAACTCCATAACGCCTTCACGGGCTTTTTTAACCATCGGCGTATTGGTAAAAATTTCAGGCATCTCTCCATTAGGTCCTGCTCGTAAATCACGAACACCCATAGCACAAGAGGCCTGAGGTTTAGGAGGACCTCCCTTGACCTCAACCAAGCACATACGACAATTTCCAGCAATTGATAAGGATTCATGAAAACAAAAACGTGGCACTTCAACACCCGCCGCTTCAGCTGCCTGAAGCAACGTGTAGTAATCAGGAACTTCAATCTCTTTACCATCAACTTTGATATTTATCATCACCCATCCAGCCTGTGGATAATCCACTTAAAACTTGCATTCTGTTACTCTTAAAACAAAATCCTCTATCCAACTGCTTCCAAAACAATATTTTTTCTTTGAACGGCATTTCGCGTATAATCATCAATTCTACGCTCAATTTCTGGACGAAAATTACGTATCAACCCCTGTACAGGCCACGCTGCAGCATCACCAAGTGCACAGATAGTGTGCCCTTCAACCTGTTGAGAAACTTCAAACAAAAGATCAATTTCACGTTTTTGCGCTCTTCCTTCAACCATACGTTCTAGAAGACGCATCATCCACCCCGTCCCTTCACGACATGGCGTACATTGACCACAACTCTCATGCTTAAAAAAAGCCGATATCCGCCAAATTGCCTTAATGATATCAGTCGATTTATCCATAACAATCACACCGCCCGTACCAAAAGAAGACCCAATATCTCGCATCCCATCAAAATCCATGATCGCATCAATCATATCCTCTCCACGAACTACCGGACAAGAAGCCCCACCTGGAATAACCGCCAACAAATTATTCCACCCACCACGAATACCACCTGTATGTTTTTCAATTAATTCACGGAAGGAAACACCGAGCGCCTCTTCAAATGTACAAGGTGCATTCACATGCCCAGAAACCATAAATAATTTTGTTCCAACATTATTCGCACGCCCAATTGATGAAAACCATGAAGCACCACGACGCAAAATTGTTGGAACAACAGCGATAGATTCGACATTATTTACTGTAGTTGGACAGCCATAGACCCCCATATTAGCAGGAAATGGTGGTTTAAGCCGAGGCTGCCCTTTTTTACCTTCAAGACTTTCAAGAAGAGCTGTTTCCTCACCACAAATATAAGCACCCGCACCATGGTGAATAATAATATCACACGCATGCCCATATTTTGTTTTTTTACCAAGTAAACCTGCTTCATAACATTCATCAACTGCAGCCTGAAGTGCTTCACGTTCTCGAATATATTCACCACGAATATAGATAAAAGCGATATTTGCCCCCATGGTAAAAGTAGCAATGACACACCCTTCAATCAAAGTATGAGGATCATGTCGTAAAATATCACGGTCTTTACATGTTCCTGGCTCTGACTCATCAGCATTTACAACCAAATAATGAGGACGACCATCACTTTGTTTAGGCATAAAGGACCACTTCATTCCGGTAGGAAAACCAGCTCCACCACGACCACGTAAACCCGATGCCTTCACCTCATCAATAATCCAGTCTCGACCTTTTTCGATAAGGGTTTTAATACCCTCCCAATGTCCACGCGACATTGCAGCTTTTAATGATTTATCTTTCAAACCATAAATATTGGTGAAAATGCGATCTTTATCAGCCAGCATACCCCACCTTTTTTTCTATTATCCATAGCATTCTTAGCTTTTCCTCAAATGCAATTTTAAAAATTTTAACTCTTCATTAAAGAACATCCCAATGGATTAAATAATAAAATATTTATTATCCATCATTATCCTTTTTCTTCGAAGATTTGCACGTCTTTATGGCTTTTTCATCAATAAGAGAAGTTAAACCACTAATCGGCTCCGATGATTTACGGCTATTTTGCGGACCAACGGCTATCTCAGAGCCTTTACCGGACTCAAACGCATTAATAATTTCTTCTAGACGCTCAGCGGTAAGATCTTCATAAGTATCTTTAAAAATCATAACCATAGGCGCATTGACACAAGCGCCAAGGCACTCCACTTCTTCCCATGATAATGTTCCATCTGAGTTTGTAACAAAAGGCTCATGATGAATTTTTTTCTGGCAAACTTTAATTAAATCATCAGATCCACGCAGCATACAAGGGGTTGTACCACACACTTGGATATGTGCCTTTGTTCCAACAGGCTTGAGTTGAAACTGCGTATAAAAAGTCGCAACCTCTAGAACACGAATATATGCCATAGAAAGAATCTGGGCAACATGCTCAATTGCAGCACGCGTCACCCAACCATCCTGTTCTTGAGCACGCATCAATAATGGAATTACAGCGGACTGCTCACGCCCCACAGGATATTTTTCTATGGTATTTTGTACCCATATCTGATTTTCTTTGGTAAAAGAAAATTCTGCTGGCTGATAAATATCATCTGCAAGACGGCGTACGGACATTAGCGATCAACCTCCCCAAAAACAATATCAATAGAACCCAAAATAGCTGTTGCATCTGCTAGCATATGACCTCTGGTTAAAAAATCCATAGCTTGAAGATGTGCAAAGCCAGGAGCACGCAACTTAACACGATAAGGCTTGTTCGTTCCATCGGAAACAAGATAAACACCAAACTCGCCTTTGGGCGCCTCTACCGCAGCATACACCTCACCAGGAGGCGTATGAAAACCTTCCGTATAAAGTTTAAAATGATGAATGAGCGCTTCCATTGAGCTTTTCATTTCGCCACGTTTTGGAGGTACAATTTTGCGATCCAAACTTGAAACCGGACCATTTTTCTCACTGCCAAGCAAACGATCCACACATTGGCGCATAATTTTTGCTGACTGACGCATTTCTTCCATACGAATAAGGTAACGATCATAACAATCACTGTTTTTACCCACAGGAACATCAAACTCCATTTCATCGTAGCATTCATAAGGTTGGCTTTTACGTAAATCCCACGGCACACCCGCGCCACGAATCATGACACCAGAAAAACCACGCGCCCAAGCTTCATCAATACTGACTACACCGATATCCGCATTACGTTGCTTAAAAATTCTGTTTGGCGTCACAAGGGCATCCAATTTGCCAAGCGCAACAAGAAACGGATCAATAAAATCACCAATATCCTCAACTAAAGACTCTGGTAAGTCTTGATGCACACCACCTGGACGAAAATAATTTGCATGAAGACGTGCACCGCACGCACGCTCATAAAAAATCATCAGTCTTTCACGTTGCTCAAACCCCCAAAGCGGTGGCGTTAAAGCACCAACATCCATTGCCTGTGTTGTAACATTCAGTAAATGATTCAGAATGCGCCCAATTTCAGAAAATAAAACACGTATTAACTGTCCTCGCTTGGGAACTTCAACACCTAATAGCTTTTCAATAGCAAGCACAAAGGCATGCTCTTGATTCATAGGAGCAACATAGTCTAAACGATCTAAATAGGGACCAGCTTGAAGATACGTTTTTGTTTCCATTAACTTTTCGGTACCGCGATGTAATAACCCAATATGTGGATCTACACGCTCAACAACTTCACCGTCCAGCTCCAAAACCATGCGCAAAACTCCATGCGCTGCTGGATGCTGTGGTCCAAAATTGATATTAAAGTTCCGAACATTGACCTCAGCCACTCTAAACCCCTTACTTTAAAAAACTTTATATCAAATGTTAACAAAAACTCTTATCATACTAAAAAACTTAATTATTTTAAAATTCTCATGTTAAGCTTTATCAGTTCCAGTATCGCTCTTTGATACCTGCTGTTTATCAGACGGTAAAACATATTGACCACCCTCCCAAGGAGAAATAAAGTCGAAACTGCGCATTTCTTGACGCAAAACCACAGGTTCGTAAACTACTCTCTTTACTTCATTATCATAACGACACTCAACAAATCCTGTAATAGGAAAATCTTTACGTAAAGGATACCCTTCAAATCCATAGTCCGTTAAAATCCGCCTTAAATCCGGATGACCAGAAAACAAAATCCCATACATATCGTATGCCTCACGCTCATACCACTCTGCTCCGGGATAAATCGAGCAAGCAGAAGCAACGGGAGTATTTTCATCAGTACGTACCTTCACACGCAAACGCAAATTCTCGCGAGGAGATAATAATTGATAGGAAACATCAAAACGTTTGTCACGAGAAGGATAATCAACACCACTAATATCTGTAATATTAATAAACTGACAGCGAGAATCATCACGAACAAACATTAAAACATCTGTAATTGCATCAAGACGCGCTATAATAGTTAGCTCACCAAATGCAAGAACAGTCTCTTCAAGCTTATCTCCTAGCTTGTTTTTTAAATAGGTAGCAAGCTCAACCAATGACTCATCCACCATGACAACAATGCTCCTATCGCTCTATAGAACCAGTTCGACGGATTTTTTTCTGCAACAGCAATATCCCGTATAGCAACGCTTCCGCCGTAGGAGGGCAGCCTGGAACATAAATATCTACAGGCACAATACGATCACAGCCACGCACAACTGAATAAGAATAATGATAATATCCACCACCATTTGCACATGATCCCATGGAAATCACATAACGTGGTTCCGGCATTTGATCATACACTTTTCTCAAAGCAGGTGCCATTTTATTTGTGAGCGTACCCGCTACGACCATCACATCTGATTGACGGGGTGAAGCACGTGGAGCATATCCAAAACGCTCATTATCATAATGAGGCATTGAACACTGCATCATCTCGATAGCACAACACGCCAAACCAAAACTCATCCACATTAGAGAACCAGTACGCGCCCAAGTAATCAAAGACTCAGCTGATGTTACTAAAAAGCCCTTATCCGATAGCTCAGCATTAATATCACGAAAAAAACTATCGTTAGAACCAATCAACTCACCTGTATTGGGATCAATAACCCCTTTCGGTTTGGAAGAAGTCATCGTTGAATTGTTCAATATCAATCCCATTCAAGAGCTCCCTTTTTCCATTCATATATAAACCCGATTGTTAAAAGTGCTAAAAATACAAGCATTGACCAAAAGCCGAACATACCTATTGCACTAAATGAAACTGCCCAAGGAAAAAGAAAAACAACTTCAAGATCAAAGATGATAAACAAAATCGACACCAAATAGAAACGAATATCAAATTTCATACGTGCATCATCAAAAGAATTAAAGCCACATTCATAGGCTGATAGCTTTTCAGGGTCAGGGGAACGATACGCCACAATGTAAGGCATAATCAAAAGAACCCCTGCAATAACTGCCGAAACAACAAGAAAAATTAAAACTGGCAAATAAGAGCTCAATAAATGAGACATAATCTTTTTCCACCTTAATGGAACGACGTAAATTAACGCCATCACTCCATAATTCTTAGATAAACAGATAAACTATAATAATTACTTTGCCCACTCCGCTCGTACTGCTTCAAGGGCATGTAGAGCAATGCTTTCTATTGGCATAGGTAACGTAGAGTAAGAAAAGACGCAAGCCCTATTCTCATAAACCGCGTAAATAAGAAGAAAAAACTACATTCCAAGACACATATCAAAACCAACATTTTAATATATATGCCTAACACATAAAATGTTTATACTTGAAAATAAAAAAATGTGAAAATTTGAAATGGCGCGAGTGACGGGGCTCGAACCCGCGACCTCCGGCGTGACAGGCCGGCGCTCTAACCAACTGAGCTACACCCGCGCATCTCTTTCAAACCAATTTACTAATTGGTATAAGCGGTCGTGTAAGGGGTTCATGCGTTTATGTCAAGAAGGCTTATGCATTTTTTCAAAAAAATCATAAAACACTATCTTTATTCTTGCGTTTGGAAAAAAAATTCCTTAAAGAGTGCCTATTCAATTGCTGATCATCATATCGGGCGATTAGCTCAGCTGGTAGAGCGCCTCGTTTACACCGAGGATGTCGGGAGTTCGAGTCTCTCATCGCCCACCATTTCACTTTTTATGCCTTATAACTTATTCATTTTATTCGCCTTTTTTAAAGAGTGCGGGACACCTAGATAATAGATGTAGGAATGGAATTTCTAAACACAGCACTCTATAAGAAAAATTTTGACTGCATATTTTAAAAGAAAATTGATTCTCAAGCCCTTGGTCATGCACCTTTTAAAGTGTGGAAAATGCCCTCTAACCTATCCATGATACAAGCTAAACCGATAAAAATAAGAGAAAAATGACCGTTGTCCACTTTACAAAAGGGGAGATGTCATCTTTGCAACTTAACACGTACTGATCATCTCTGTGGCATCCGTATTGTCTATTGAGCACGACCCACCTTCACGTTTTAAAGGGACAAGATGGCACTCTCATTTTATCAGCCCCAATAATATTTACGAGCTCATAACATCGCGACACCCCTTTCATGAAAGCAGGCTGTCATGAGAGGCATTTTTCTTCCTTTTCTCTATAATTCTTATCCCTACGCCAATTCCGCTGATAGTGTAAAGCCAAGGGAAAAAAATTGCCTCAACAGAAAGAGATTTGAAACAAGAGAATCTTACAATATTCAAGCTAGATAAAAATAAATTATCTTTATAAATCAATATGTTGCTTTTCATGAAGTCGCCATTTTATCTGCCTTCATTTTCTGTTTATTTTTTCAATCACATAAAAATGTGCTGATTTTGTAATGTTTTCAATATTTTTTGTTCTGCTAAGATGAATAACTGTAATATCTCTCCCTAGCCTACAGCTGATATACAGATAGTATGATTTTAAAGTCCTTTTTGGAAAATACTCCGGGGACAACAATTACTCTGTAGAAGAAATGATGAGAGAAAGTGATTCGTAGAAAAATCAACCAATATGCTCCCAAAAATCAGAAGAGATAGAAGAATAGACAAAAAGAAGAAAACGCACTTCCTAGATTGCATGCCGAAAACTCTACCCACAAACCCTCATTCACCTAGATCAAAGCTTTTAAAATATAAACAAGCTCATAAAATTAGGCACGATAAAAACTTTAATGGTGATCCCGACAGGATTCGAACCTGTGACCCACGGCTTAGAAGGCCGTTGCTCTATCCAGCTGAGCTACGGGACCAAACTCTATTTACTCTCTCATTCAAGATAACACCCCTACTCACTCAATGTGTCCAAGGCTGCTGCCTATCACTACGGAAATTATCAGAATAAGAAATAGCACGCCGAATCGGCTTATGAGGCTCTTCTACACGATAAGGAATACCACCTTTGCGCGCAAACACAATTGCCTCCTCCTTACTATTAAACTGAAGCATTACCTGGCTCTTCATATCAGATGTCGCCGTATACCTCATAAGAGGCTCAAGCATTTTTGCCTGTTTCAGTTCATATTGCAAAATCCAAAAACCAATTCTCCCCTTACCTGCCTGCATAGCAGTCTTCGCAGGACTATAAATACGCGCGATCATAGTTATTTTCCTTCAGATTACACAATACTTGAATGACAATTCCTCACCACACGCAACCGCTTTAGGCCATTCTTTCATACTTCACCAAACAGATGGTCGGAGCGATAGGATTCGAACCTACGACCCCCTGATCCCAAATCAGGTGCGCTACCAGACTGCGCTACGCTCCGCCATTTACATTTATTCGGTGCACACTTCCTAAAATTTTCGCAACAGAAGTGCAAGAGAAAAACACATTTTTTTTAATTTTGTTGTGTTTCTTTATAAATTTAAAAACTTTTCCGCTCAATATCTCATTGATTGAGAGAAATAAAAAACAGTCTTTCAGGAATCCACTCAACAATCAATAAATAATTCACAGCTCCCAAAAGACCTTCTTACCCTATTTCATGAAGAGCTTAAGAACATCTACAACATCCAAAGAGAACAATTTTAGCAAAAAAATGATCTTAATATTACAAAACATCCTCAAGAGAACAAAGATCCAACATCCTCCACATGGTGCTCATAGAGAATCCAATACGCCTCATAAAGAATCTGATTCTATCAACAACACCTTTACTCTCTCAATGATTCTTGTTGTAAAATCCTACTCTCTCCTACAAAAAAAACAAATATTCTTCTCAAATCGTAACAACTTTATGAGAAAAATGAAAAGAACCTGTTTTTCTCAACTTATTTTCAAGGAAATCATACAATTTTACAAGCTGTGGAAAAATACAAATAAAACTTTAAAAGCTTTGGAACAAGCTCTTAGCAGCTTACATAAGTTAAAGAGAGAATATCCAAGATAAAGAAAGAAATATCTTCTTTTTTCTCTCAACATATGTAAAAAAGCAGAAAACCGAAATCATAATGTTTTTATTGACACACTAAAACGACGATAAAACACAAATACTTTTTGTAGAAATCTTTCCCCTAAAAAAAATGTTTACTGAATTTGCGTTTTAAGAACTTCAGCAATGACAGCACGTGTTATCTTACTTTTTCTTTGTAATGCCAAACGATCAACAGAATCAATAATATGTTTCAACGCAAACAAAGAACGCTCACAACGGCTTACGAGATAGTAAACAGTATCTGGGTGAACGATAATCTGCCTATCAGAAAAAAGTTTAAAAGCGACAGCTGTTAATAATGCATCATCTGGCTGATTGATAGCAACCAACATAACTGAATTAAGACGACTTTTTAAATCATTTAACGTTAAATGCCACGCTGAAGGTAATGTACGTGCAGTCATCAACAAAGTCGCTTGTCGTGCATAAAGATTTGCTTGCTTAACACTATTGATCAAATGAAAAAGTCCTGTTTCGCTGATTACACCCGCATCAACATCTTCAATTAAGAATGATTTTCCTGAAGAAGTTAAAGGAATAGCCTGATCAATTTCACTCCGATCAAGCTTTACAGCTTCAGCTTTCTGTGCCCATACATTGGAAAAATATGTTTTCCCAGCACCTTCTTTCCCAATCAAAACCGCAATAGGCAAAACCCAATTTGGCCAATGATCGATAAGCTGAAAAGCCATACGATTGCTTTCCGTTACCACTAAATCATCAAATTGGAAAACCGAATTATAAGAAAAGTTTAAAGGTAACTGCGTTTCACTCCTCTTCATTCTAGCGGCTCCGAATTTCCAGTTCGTGAATACATCTGAGAATTAAGATAAGTATGCAGAGCAAAACGAACCAAAACACCAACGGCTGCCGCGGCAGGAACAGCAACAAGCATACCAGTGAAACCAAAAAGTGAAGAAAAAGCAAAAAGTGCAAACATCAACCACACAGGATGCAACCCTACCGATGACCCCACAAGTTTTGGTTGAAGAATATACCCTTCAATAAATTGACCAATTAAAAAGATAATCATGATAACAACGATCCATTCCCAATTATTCGGATAAAACTGGACCCAAGCAATACCACCAGAAAGTAAAAAACCACTCATCGTGCCAATATAAGGAATAAAGCTGATAAGGCCAATAAACATACCAATCAAAAGACTAAAATTAAGTCCTGTGATCGTCAAACCAATAGCGTAATACCCTCCCAAGATAAGACAAGCTGTTCCCTGCCCACGAACAAAACCAGCAACAGCTCTATCCATTTCATGAAAAATACCACGAACAGTTTCAAGATGATCCCGCGGTATCAACGAATCAACTGCCCCAACCATACGTGGCCAGTCTAACAACAGATAAAATGCCACCACTGGTGCTACAACAAATAAGCTAACAATGTTAACAATAGATTTTCCCGATTTCAAAAGCGAATTTAAGAGAGATGTAATAAAATCAGAGCTTTTTCCCAATACCCCTTTAATATTACTCTGTAATTCATTTGGATCACTCCCAAAATAGCGCTGCACCCAACCAAAATCATGTTCAACAAAAAAGGTTTGAATACGATCCATATAAATAGGCAAACCATCACGCATAAATTGCTGTATTTGCGAGCTAATAATAGGAATTAAAATAATTAAAGCCGCAACAAAAACAACAACAATAAACAAACTAATAAGAATAGTCCCTAAAACACGATGAATACCAACTTTTTCAAACAATTGAACAAGAGGATTAAGGAAGTAAGCTAACACCATCCCTGCCACAAAGGGAAGCAAAATGGATCCAAAAACAACCATAAAGAGAATGAAAAAAAACAATGTACCAAGCCAAAAGAAAATTTGCTTTTTCATATTGTTCGGTAATGGCACTTGAGCGTAAGCTGGCACATAAGCCTTATAACGATCACCGACCACATTCTCTCTTGCTTTCTTTTTCATAATCTGCCAAGCAAAATGATTACGATTATTTGGTATCCTACCCATAAGTATCCTAAAAAACTCTTCACAAAAATTATAAGATTCTTCACACTTGAATCAAGGAACACTGCTCATTTTCTTCAACACTAAATATCAATATCTCTTGCAGTAACAACTCTATCATGGCATTGCATAATCTTAAAACATGATTTTCCACAAGGAAGGCTCCCATGAGCAATCAACATCTCGCAAATAATAAATGCAAATCTGGTCTTACCTATGAAGAATCCGGTGTCAATATCGATGCAGGTAATGCCATGGTAGAAAAAATTAAACCCTACATACGCTCAACAAAACGAACAGGTGCAGATGTAGAAATTGGCGGCTTTGGCGGTCTATTTGATTTAAAAGCAACAGGCTTTAGAGATCCTATTCTCGTAGCGGCCAATGATGGTGTAGGAACAAAGCTAAAAATTGCCATTGAAACCGGTATCCATAATACTGTTGGGATTGATCTTGTCGCCATGTGCGTCAATGATTTGCTGGTTCAAGGTGCTGAACCTCTCTTTTTTCTCGATTATTTCGCAACTGGAAAACTGAACCCTGAACAAGGTGCCGCAATCATTTCTGGTATTGCCAAAGGATGTAAACAAGCAGGCGCAGCCCTCATTGGAGGAGAAACTGCAGAAATGCCTGATATGTATGCAGAAAAAGATTATGATTTAGCAGGATTTGCTGTAGGTGCTGTCGAACGAGATGCTTTACTTCCTTCAAAAGACCTTGCAGAAGGTGATATCGTTTTAGGACTGAGCGCCTCTGGAGTTCATTCCAACGGCTTTTCTCTCGTGAGACGAATCGTCCAACAAAGTCATCTAAAATGGAACGCTGCAGCCCCTTTTAACCCTCAAATCGATCTTGCTACAGCACTGCTCGCTCCAACACGCATTTATGTAAAATCGCTCCTCCCCATCATGCAAAAATGTAAAGGAATCAAAGCTCTTGCTCATATTACGGGTGGAGGTTTTACAGAAAACATTCCACGCGTTCTCCCCTCTTCTCTCTGCGCTGAAATTAATCTTTCTGCTCTTCATGTTCCAGCAGTCTTTTCATGGATTGCTCAACAAGGTAAAATAGAACAAACAGAGATGTTACGAACATTTAATTGCGGAATTGGTATGATCATTATTGTAGCACAAAACGCAGCTAAAACCCTTACGCAAACACTTGAAATGCAAGGAGAAACCGTTACTCCCCTCGGCATTTTAACAAAACACCAAAATAAAAAAATCCTCTATAAAGGTGTACTTCACTTATGAAAAAGAAAGTCGTCGTTTTTATTTCTGGCAATGGATCTAATATGGTTGCCCTTTCTGAGGCGAGCAAACAAAAAGATTACCCTGCTGAAATCATCGCGGTTGTTTGCGATACCCCTCATGCTATGGGCATTGAAAAGGCTCGTAATCATAACCTGCCAGTTCATATTGTTGATCGAAAAATCTACCCAACAAAAGAAGCATATGAAGAATCCATATTCACCGTTTTGGAAAAATACCAACCGGATCTTATTTGCCTTGCTGGTTATATGCGCCTTATTTCATCACATTTTATAAAATTTTATGAAGAACGAATTTTGAATATTCATCCTTCTCTCCTCCCCTCCTTTAAAGGCTTAAAGACACATGAAAGAGTTTTGCAAGCAGGTGTTAAAATTACCGGTTGCACTATTCACCTTGTTACAGAAGAGATGGATTCAGGAAAAATTCTTGCCCAAGCAGCTGTTCCAGTGTGCCCCAATGATACCGTTGAAAGCTTAGCACAGAGAGTTCTGAAAGCTGAACATAAACTTTATCCTGAAGCATTAAGAGCATTTATTGAGGGAAATGGCAAAATAACAGATGCTCAACAACAACTTCTCTCCCTTTGAAAATCTCAATGGGCACTTTATTTACTATTGCCTCTAACATTTTTGCCTTCAAAGCCTATGGAGCACTCCTAATCCCATTTCGCGGCGGTGTAGGTAAATTGTATATCGATAAACCATAGAAAACCACCATCTTTTCGCTTATGATGGTACAAACCGGTACCATCATTCTCTTTACCAGCTCATGGTATATTGACCAACTCATGAGATTGCGACAGCCCTTTCATGAAAGATATTTTTCCTTTTTATCTTCGTCTCGTTTTACCCTCATGCTCAACACCGCTGATAGTGTAAAACCAAGTAAATAAAATCAATTCAACATAAAGAGATTTGAAATGGAAGAATCTCACAATATTCGGGGCTCTAATTCAAGATCCACAACGAAAAATTATACTTTTAAACCAATATGTTGTATATATTTTCAACTTTATGCGTTTTGATATCATAAAACCTGCATTTTCAGAAATTTTTTGTACAAAATGTACAGAAACTTTTTTAGCTTTTATATGTTAAAATTCTCAATGTCCCTTAAAAGTTATGATTTTCTCAACCAATATAATACTGTTTGCCATCACTTAAGGTATGTAATATATCTGCCATAGACTGTGCATTATAAACTGGAGCAAAGAAATTAATCGTTGCTTCCTTTGCTATATACCGTGAGTACCATGCTTTTCCAAATCACGCAATCCATTGCCTATCGTCATGGTACCGCGGCTGCGGGCATTAATAACCGCCCCTGTATTGCCATAACGCAATATAAAATTTTTGAACGTCTTTGTTGAATTGATCAAACACTCAAAGTTATCTTCCAGAAATTTCTTACGAAATGCAATCATGAATTCTGATATTCGCCGAGTCTGCTTGTGGAAAAACTGTAAAATAAAGGGACCCATGATTATTACCCACTCATTGAACGGCTTTACGGGACGTTCCATCAGGCGATGTAAAAATACCTTTGAGAGAATAATCCCGTTATTCCAAGTAAAAGAATGAGGGGTCATTGATTATAGCCCCCAAAAAAACTTAAGGTTTGCATTCAGGTGCGTTTTTATACCTTTTACAAAAAGGACTGTTTAGGCGCCTTTCGACACTTTGCTGAGGGATGACAGCGCCTAGACGACAAATCGGTAGGTTTTCGGCGTTATGATTTACACACCAGCCCCTACTCCCTTTTTATCTTTATAGCGGAATCCTGATTGGACCATGCAAGCATGAATTGTTGCTATTGCATTGTTACTCTGCTTACTATTTTCTGGTTCAAGATCAATAATGCTTGGCATGCCGCATTCTAATAAGGCTTTTCCTACTTCAGTAGAATCTGCTCCCGTTTTCTCCCACACAGTCATGTACGCTGAAGAAGATTTATTCCGTCTGATATCCAGCAATACCTAACAAGGTTACAGTGCTTAATAATTTTAAAATTTGTTTCATTTTTCCCTCTTTGATTTAATTGAATAAACTGATGTGCAATTAGGTAAACCATAAGCATCGTGACATTTATTACCCGCCTGACCATAGCAAGCATGAACACTGAGGTAGCCCTTAAACATTTGCCATGCTTCTTTCAACGGACCACTTCTAGGGAGAACTTTTTCGACAGTAGAAGGATTTTAGCAAATTATACTGCCAACAAAGTCGTATTTATCGATTTTATGATTTTTACGTATATTGTGCCTATTCTTGCAATATATCCTAAATTTTTATCTTTAAAAGATGCACTTTTTCTCTTCACGATCTTTGACTTTATTCTTCAAGTGTTTCTTTAATAGTTATAGATAACTGTTTGAGTGTAAATGGTTTAGATAAAAAACCAAAAACCGCATCTTCTGGAAGATTTTTAGCAAAAGCATCCTTTGCATATCCAGAGACAAAAATAAACTTAATATCAGGATAGCTTTTACGCGTTTCCTTGAGCAAAGTTGGACCATCCATTTCTGGCATCACCACATCAGAAACAATAATATCAACAGCCCCCTTATTTTCTTTCAGAAGAGTGAGAGCCTCCACCCCACTTGCAGCTTCTAAAACCGTATATCCTCTCATTTGAAGTGCTCTTACCCCTCCCATTCTCACAGCATCTTCATCTTCCACTAATAAAACAGTTGCAGCCCCTGTTAAATCTGTATTTTTTTCTTGCTCTTCATCTTTTTCAATCTGTTGGAAAATTTTATCGTCGGTTTTTGGGATATAACGAGGAAGGAAAATATAAAATGTCGCTCCCTTTCCTTCCGTACTATCGCAGTAAATGTAACCACCTGTCTGTTTGATAATTCCATAAACCATTGATAAACCAAGCCCTGTTCCTTTTCCGACTTCTTTTGTGGTAAAAAAGGGTTCAAACATTTTTTCTTGTATAGCAACCGGTATCCCTGTCCCTGTATCTGAAATCGTTAATTGCACATACTCACCAATTGCAAAACCAACATGATCAAATTCAGCACTTTGTTGTTTTGTAATATTATTTGTCGCAACCGTAAAAATACCGCCATCTGGCATAGCATCACGCGCATTAACAACCAAATTCATCATCACACGCTGGAAAGATGCTTGATCAATTTTAACACTCCACAAATCTCTTCCATGAACAATTTTTAACGCAATATTATTGCCTAAAAGAGGTAAAATAAGAGTGCGAATGTCTGATAAAAATTCTGTAAAATCAACTTCTTCAGGTCGAAGCGTCTGCTTTCGAGAAAAGGCTAATAATTGCTGCACAAGGGCAGCTGCACGATTAGCATTATTTTTGATATTGATAAGGTCTGCATAGGCAGGATCAAAACTACGATGTGTATTTAAAAGCAGATCACACGACATCAAAATTGCTGTTAAAACATTATTAAAATCATGCGCAATTCCACCCGCCAGCTGCCCAACAGCTTGCATTTTCTGACTTTGCATCATTTTATCTTCAAGCGCTTTCTGTTCTGTTATTTCTATAACAGAGACAACGAAAAAGTCTTGTAACACATCATCATAATGTGGTTTTACAGGCATAATATGGAAGCGTAAATGGCGTTCTTCGTCATGTTCTAAAACAGTTTCTATCGAAACTGAAGAGCCTTTATTTATTGTAATCTTTTGAAATGCACGCGCTAACTGCGCATGATCATGATGAGAAATAGCATCATAAAGATTAACAATTTTACTCATACGCCCCATGACTGATGAAAAGGCATTATTCGTATGCATAAAGCCCCCTTTTTGATTCACCACTGCTATTGCAAATGGACTTGCGTCAAAATACTCCATGAATGTCTTGGAGAATTCTGAGGAATCATCATTCTCTTCTTTGTGTATCTGCTGTGGAATGACAACAATACGATAAATGGCGTCGTCCTCTAAGAGAGAAGAAGCACACATAAAACAATTCAATATTTTTTTAACACCAGACTCCGAATTTAAACATAACGAAAACATATAAGGTGAAGAGTAACCTGAGCCTTGGTGTTTGTTATTTTGCAAACAAACATCACTCCACGTACTATTTTCTCCAATATTATTAAATAATTGATCAAAACTATATTGACCAATAGTGAAATTTACCAGATCAATTGAGAACCATTCAGCAAAAACTGCATTTGCATAAAGAAGTATCCCTTGTGCATTAACGGATACAAAACCAACAGGAGCTTGATCTAAATGATTGATAGCTTCTTGAAGATTTGAAAAAAAAACTTCACGACATTCCTGCAAATGCGAAATATCAGCAATGCGCCAAAATAAAAACTTTTTTCTCCCCTGCTTAATTGGTTGCACAGAAATATTATACCAAACAGGCTTTCTTTGTGCGGAATGAGCAAAAATCGACTGTTCTACCCTTAATTCTTCCTGGACCGCAAGATGACGATAAGCTGCAACTTTTAAACGATACGAAAGTGCTCCCGCCCCTGGAAGCCCCGCAATAACCATATAACAAGATGCCTCAGGCTTATAGGTAAGAATGTTACGATAACTTTGGTTAGAATAATAAACAAAACCTGACAAATCAGAGATAACAATTGCATCGTCAATACTATTAAAAATGCTGAAATCAAAATCTTCATACACCTTCGCTACATTATATCTCAAGACCCCCATTCCACTCAAGGCAAGTGCACTCACCCCTATAACCGCTAAAACCAAAAGAGAGAGCAACCCAACTTTTTGTAAAGTGCTCTGCGGATAAAAGAAATCCAAAATACCAACAATAAAGAGAGAAACGATTACAAAAACAACACCAAAAATTACAACGCCTCGAGAGACAGAAAAAAAACGACGATCTTTTACTCTTTCAAACTCTTTATCCATTTCATTTGCCTTGATTATGGCTGTTTCTTATGCGAAAATCACCTCTGTAATCATTCTATCAAATTTATTATCTCAAATAGAGTACGTGCATAGATAATATCTTCCCAAGAAAAATCACTCCATGTTTAAAAGGTCTTTGCTTATTATAAATAAACCTTTTAAGGGTATATTTACAAACTTGCTCAATAAAAATAACATTTTTATTCTTAAAGTGAAAGAAGTTACATGTATATCTGGTTATCAAACCAATTAGGCACATCCGCAGCTAATATAATTATGAGTTTTGTATTTTTCATAATAACAATTACAGCTGTTGCCGCAATCGTTCTATTTTTACGTCGTTTAAATACAGGAAACTTTAAATTTAAAAGAAATACCAAAAAACGTTCCTCACGACTAACCCTCTGTGAAACAATTGTTATCGACCGCACACGTCGCCTTATTCTCATACGTTGTGATGATAAAGAGCATTTACTTCTTATCGGTGGGCTAACAGATGTTGTTGTAGAATCCAATATCCTCAATGCCTCTGGCACACAACATAGGCAACCAACATTAACAACAACAGAAACCAACTCAAATTCTGATCTTGCAGAAAAAAGCCCCTTTTCCGTAAATGAAAAGGAAAACACGCAAAGAAATGATTCTGCCCCTTTTATGAAGCAAAATGTTGAAGATTCAGCAATCAGTGCTAAAATTGAAGGACGACAAGAACCATCTTTATTCATCCCCGATTCCAAAAAACAAAATACACAACTCTAGCGCTGTTTATTTTGTTTTGTGCATCATCCCAATCCATTTCAATCATCACGATAAACTTTTTCTCGTCGTTCGTGGCGTTCTTGTGCTTCTAATGATAAAACTGCAATCGGTCGAGCCTCAAGACGCTTTATACTAATCGGTTCGCCTGTTTCCTCACAAAAACCGTAAGTTCCATTATCAATACGTTCCAAAGCGGCATCTATCTTTGAAATAAGTTTTCTCTGACGATCACGAGCACGTAATTCAATCGTACGGTCAGTTTCGCAAGATGCCCTGTCTGTCAAATCAGGCTGACCAACATTTTCCTCCTGCAAATTCTCCAAAGTTTCACGTGCTTCTCTTAAAATATCATTCTTCCAAGAAATCAATTTAGCACGAAAATAGGCCTTTTGTCGCTCATTCATAAAAGGCTCATTTTCACTAGGGTGATATAGATCATCAATCTCTTTGCTCATGCCATAAAAAACCTCCAATAGATAGTATGTGCCGACTGTATATTGTGCAACATCCATCAGCACAAGTGTAAAATGGTTTTTTATATCTACCACCCCATATATCTAAAGCTACGGTTTAAATCTCCAACTGTCTTTTTACATAGTACACACTTCTTTTGACAAAAAGCTGACCAAGATTTCTTGTTTTTTCAAGTTATATTGACAAGCTTTTAATGCAAAAGTGCAAAACCACATAAAACAACCTCTCTTACTGGTTGAAAAAATCCTAAAAAACGCCAATGATACCTTGTTTCTCAATATATAATAAAGTAAAAATCTTTAAAAAGACAAAGTATGATAATTACGATTCAAATACATCAAAGCGTCTTTTTCTTGATGACAGTGGATTGCAACAACTTCACCGATCAAAACACAATGAGTCGCATGCTCATGCCAACAAGTCAAACGACAATCAAAAGATACC
>NZ_CALW02000051.1 GCF_000312565.1 Bartonella rattaustraliani AUST/NH4 | reverse complement strand
TTGGGATTGTTTATACGCCCGTTGAGGTTGTTGATTTTATCATTCATTCTGTTGATGATGTGTTGCGGAATGAGTTTGAAACAAGCCTTGGGTCTCGTGGTGTTTCTATTCTTGACCCTTTCACTGGAACTGGAACCTTTATCACACGGCTTTTACAATCTGGACTGATCAAACCCGAGGATATGGAATACAAATTCCGTCATGATATTCATGCCAATGAGATTGTCTTGCTTGCCTATTACATAGCAGCGATTAACATTGAAACGACCTATCATAGTCTTATGAAAGGGAATTATATACCCTTTAAGCATATTGGTTTAACGGATACCTTCCAGATGCTTGAAGAGAAAGATTTGCTGCGTGGTGGATTCAAAGCGAACAGTGACTATTTAGAACTTCAGAAAAAACTCAATATCAAAGTTATCCTTGGTAATCCTCCTTATTCTTTTGGACAAAAAAATGAAAATGATAATGCAAAAAATACTCCTTATCCGATTTTAGATAAACGGATCAGTGAAACCTATGTTACTCAATCTGAATCAAGCAATATGCAAGCACTTTATGATAGTTATATTCGTGCATTGCGTTGGGCTAGTGATCGTATAAAAGACCGTGGTGTTATTGGTTTTGTCACAAACGCAGGCTTTATCAGTGGTCATTCTCTAGATGGTTTACGCAAATGTCTTGTTGAAGAATTTAGTAGCCTTTATATTTTCCATTTACGAGGGAATCAACGAACTTCCGGTGAAGTTTCTCGAAAAGAAGGTGGCAAGATTTTTGGATCCGGCTCTCGAGCCCCTATAGCGATTTCTATTCTTGTAAAGAATCCAGATGCGCAACAGCGTGGCAAAATATATTTTCGTGATATTGGTGATTATCTCGATAGAGAAGAAAAGCTCACGATAATAGAGTCTTTTAAGAGTATTGGTGGTATTATAGAAAAACAAGCTTGGCAACTGATTACACCAGATAAACATGGTGATTGGATAAAGCAACGTGATGAAAGTTTCGAAGCGTTCTTAGCTTTAGGTTCTAGAAACAAGCATGACAAAAAGCTCTTTGAAATCTTTTCGTGTGGTATTGTAACTAGTCGTGATGCTTGGGCATATAACTCAAGCCATGAAGTTTTAGCGAAAAACATGAGTAATATGATTGGCTTTTATAATAACGAAGTAAAGCGTTTTAATGAAACCTATGGGCATTCTAATCGTGAGACACGTAAAAAGGCTGTAGATAGTTTCGTAAACTCAGATGCAAGTAAAGTCAGTTGGAGTAGTAGTCTCAAACAAGAATTGGTAAGAGGAAATTTTTCCGAATTTGAAAATGGTTGCTTAGTTAAAAGCCTTTACCGTCCTTTTACACAGCAGTGGCTTTACTACAGTCGTATTTTAAACCATAGAGTTTTCCAAATGCCGTGTATATTTCCGATGGGCGAAGCAATTGAAAATAAAGTGGTACAAATTACAGGTACGGGAGCAAAGAAGGATTTTTCTGTACTCATGACTAAGAATGTGCCTGAATTTCAAGTGATAGAGAATAGTCAATGCTTTCCACGCTACATTTATGAAGAGGTTGCAATTTCAAAAGATAAAAATAAAAAGCACCTCCATTTATTCGAAAATTCTATAAAGAATAGTGAAACCGTTGGTTTACAACGGCGTGATGCACTCACTGATGAAGGCTTAGCACATTTTAAAGCAGCTTATGCTGGTGAAACTATAACAAAAGATGATCTCTTTTATTATGTTTATGGCATTTTGCATTCAGAAGATTACCGTGCTCGTTATGCTGATAACCTCTCTAAAGAACTGCCTCGTATCCCTTGTGTAAAGAGTGCTGATGATTTTTGGAAGTTTGTGACAGCAGGACGTGAACTGGGTCATTTGCACATGAATTATGAAATTGTAGAACCTTATCCCGTGACCTTTAAAAAGGGTGATCCAAAATTGACTAATATCTCTAATCCTGAGAAATTCTATTATGTGACTGAAATGAAATTCGCAAAAATTAAGGATAGTAAGGCAAAAGATAAAACCACTGTTATTTATAACAGCAATATCATCATGACAGACATCCCTCTTGAAGCTTATGAGTATATCGTCAATGGCAAGCCTGCTCTTGAATGGGTTATGGGGCGTCAATGTGTAAAGACCGATAAAAAAAGCGGTATCGTTAATGATGCTAATCGCTATGCCGTTGAGACCATTGGCAACCCTGCTTATCCTTTAGAATTGTTTCAAAGGGTTATCACAGTAAGCTTAGAAACCATGAAAATTGTTAAGAACTTACCAACATTAGAAATAAGAGAAACTGAATAACTTATAAGGTATGCTCACATAATGGGTATGATAAACTCATAAGGGGTAAGAGTCTTATAACTATAGATTTTTATACCTCCCTTTATACATTGCTTACATACAATCTTTAAAAGGATAGTTTATATGCGTTATTCTAAAAAGAAATGATTTGCACTTTTAAACACTCTTCTTTGGATTGCTTTAAGGCTCTTCAGAAACCCCTTCCTCTATAAGATCAGATTTTTGAGATTGCCTTTAAAAGATTATACCGTCATCTAAAATGATAGCTTTATCCTTTTCAGAAGCTTTGTTTAAAGAGAGTTATGTATATTCATTTTCTTATATGACTTTATAGGTTTTGAAGGTTCCTAACACCCTCAAAATACCTTCAAAAATATATCGTAGGTTGTATTTATAGGTTGTATCTTGATATAGGTTGTTTATTAAAAAATAACCACTTGAAATATAATGACTTTTATTTTTTGATTGAAAAAAACATATAAGGAGGGTAAAAGGAACCCTCAAAATCTTCAAAACCTCAAAACTCATAACCATAATGATCTTGATAGCATCTCTATAAGTTACAAGCTATCTTTTGAAAGGCTTTAAAGAATCCCATGCTTTTCATA
>NZ_CALW02000052.1 GCF_000312565.1 Bartonella rattaustraliani AUST/NH4 | reverse complement strand
CAACCTTTTAAAACCCCTTTTGAAAAAAAATTACCGATTTTACAGGAATTTCACCTCATCTGACACTCGATATTTATCCGAAATGTATTTATTAAACTTCATTTTGATTCTTTTGAAGAGAATTAATCAAGAGAATATATTGTCATGGAGTCTGTTCTTTATGTCTCACCCTCTTTATTCTGATAACAAACATGTTACTTTACGCTCTCTCTTACAATCTTATCGTGATCAAACGATATCAGAGCAAGAAAAGCAAGCTGCTTTTGAAAAGTTTGTCATTGCCTATTTGACGTGGGACCCGCTCCAAAAGCAAGAATACGAAAAGGTTCAAACTTATAGAGAGGTCGCAGACGAAAAGGGTTGGAAAGGAAGCGACACAGACACCGATATTGATTTGGTAGCTAAAATTCGTGATCAAGAGGATTACGTTGCTATTCGTTGTAAGTTTTATGAAACCAATCATCAGATTACCCAAGACGATATTGAAAGCTTTATCGCCATTTCGGGTAAAAAGAGATTTAAATACCGCCTTCTGATTGATAGCACGGAAAGAGACTTAAGCGAAAATGCCCATACCATGATTGAAGGGCAAGCGGTTCCGGTTTATCGGATTAATCTCTTTGATATGGATAATAGTCAAATTGATTGGGGTATCTTTGATAAGACAGGCAACATTGTTCTTTACGAGCAAAGGAAGAAAAAGCTTTTAGATCATCAGAAAGCAGCGCTCAAAGCGGTTTGTGAAGGTTTAAAAGAAGCAGACCGTGGCAAGCTGATTATGGCATGTGGGACGGGGAAGACTTTCACCAGTTTGAAGATAGCAGAACAGATAGCAGGAACAGGCAAGCGTGTATTGTTTTTGGTGCCTTCTCTTGCCTTGATGTCACAAAGTATCCGTGAATGGACGGCAGATGCACAAGTGCCTTTGCATTGCTTTGCGGTGTGTTCCGATAAGCAAATCGGCAAGCGCCGTAAAAACCAAGAGGATGATGGGGAAATATCGGCATCTGATTTAGCCCTCCCTGCTACAACCGATGCCTCTAAGCTTGTCGAGAAAGTGGGAAACTTTTCTCCCCATGTTATGAGTGTTGTTTTTGCTACCTATCAATCGATCCAAGTGATTGTTGATGCGCAAAAGGATCATGGCTTAGCAGCCTTTGATTTCATCATTTGTGATGAGGCGCATAGAACGACTGGTGCTTCATTGGGAACAGAGAACAGTGAATCTGATTTTATTAAGGTT
>NZ_CALW02000053.1 GCF_000312565.1 Bartonella rattaustraliani AUST/NH4 | reverse complement strand
GAGAGGAATTTTTCCTTCTTTCTTCTCTCATTTCACCCCTATAGCAATCCCCGCTTATGGTGTAAACATGAACAAAACTGATTCAACATCAAAGAGGTTTGAGATGAGAAGATTTTACGGATATCTGGGATGATGATTTAAGATGCATAACAACAAATTATTTTTATAAGTCAACATGTTGTCCAAATACAGAGGATTTTTTCATTTTTCCAAGAAGTCAATCAAAACCATTCCTTTGGCTATGACAAATGAGAGCAGAAATTGGATAAAAACTGCCTAAGACAAGAATGAGAAGAACTGTCGCAATCACAAGAATGACCAGAAAACATTGGGATTTTGCATATAATTTGCATATAATTTGCATATAATATGAGAGCGCCAAGCTTTAAAAACAAGAGTGGTATTTTACAGATATCAACACCAAAATACTCTCAAAGAAACGCCCAAAATACTTATTCGGTAAAAGAATAAAAATAGATCCAATTGGTCCGTTTCCTTTCACCCGTTATGACAGGACTTAGAAATCCATAGCACCACTAGGCATTGGCGCATCTTTCTTTGGAACTTCTGCAACCATCGCTTCTGTTGTGATCAGAAGGCTTGCAATAAGAGCAGCATTCTGAAGAGCAGAACGCTGTGGCCTTCACAGGGTCAACAAGACCCAAAACAATCAAATTACCAAATTCGCCCGTTGCAGTGTTGTAACCAAAAGTATCTGCATTATTTTCCAACACCTTGCCAACAATCATCACGGTTTCTTCACCAGCATTCGTTGCAATTTGACGCGCAGGCGCTTGTAATGCACGACGAACGATAGGCAATACCAGCTTCCTAGTCAGGATTGCTTCCTTAACAGTCAAAGCACTTGCCGCACGCAACAATGCAACTCACCAGACATTGAAAGTGCTGGCGCCTCTTTCTTTAGAATTTCTGCAACCATCACTTCTGTTGTGATCAAAAGGCTTGCAATAAGAGCAGCATTATGAAAAGCAGAACGCTGTGGCCTTCACAGGGGCAACAATGCCCAAAGCAATCAAATCACCAAAAACAGACCACCTTTATGATGAACCGAGAAAAAGTGATACTCTATACAAATTGATAGAAGAACAGAAAAACACATAAAAAAAACGGACCATATTGGCCCGTTTCCTTTTATCTTTATAAAAGGGCTTAGAAATCCATTCCGCCCATTCCACCCATTCCACCACCAGGCATTGGAGGCATTGGCGCCTCTTTCTTTGGAACTTCTGCAACCATCGCTTCTGTTGTGATCAGAAGGCTTGCAATAGAAGCAGCATTCTGAAGAGCAGAACGCACAACTTTCACAGGGTCAACAATTCCTAAAGCAATCAAATCACCAAATTCGCCCGTTGCAGTGTTGTAACCAAAAGTATCTGCATTATTTTCCAACACCTTGCCAACAATAATCGCGGCTTCTTCACCAGCATTCGTTGCAATTTGACGCGCAGGCGCTTGTAATGCACGACGAACGATAGCAATACCAGCTTCCTGGTCAGGATTGCTTCCTTTAACAGTCAAAGCACTTGCTGCACGCAACAATGCAGTTCCACCACCAGCAACAATACCTTCTTCTACAGCGGCACGCGTTGCATTCAAGGCATCATCAACACGGTCTTTCTTCTCTTTCACTTCGACTTCTGTTGCACCACCAACACGGATAACAGCAACACCACCAGCAAGTTTAGCAAGTCTTTCTTGTAATTTTTCCCGATCATAATCAGAAGTGGTTTCTTCAATCTGTGCTTTAATCTGGCTTACGCGTGCAATAATTTGAGCCTTTTGTCCAGCACCATCAACAATCGTTGTATTTTCTTTAGAAATATTGACTTTCTTTGCACGCCCCAACATATCCAAAGTGACATTTTCAAGTTTAATGCCAACATCTTCAGAAATAACCTGACCGGATGTCAAGATGGCAATATCTTCAAGCATTGCTTTACGACGATCACCAAATCCTGGCGCTTTCACAGCAGCAATTTTCAAACCACCGCGCAACTTATTGACAACGAGCGTTGCCAAAGCTTCACCTTCCACATCTTCAGCGATAATAAGAAGCGGTTTGCCAGACTGAACAACAGCTTCAAGCACTGGGAGAAGAGATTGCAAATTAGACAATTTCTTTTCATGAATGAGAATGTAAGGATCATCGAGATCAGCGATCATTTTCTCAGTATTTGTAACAAAGTAAGGAGAAAGATATCCGCGATCGAACTGCATTCCTTCCACAACTTCGAGTTCCGTTTCAGCAGTTTTTGCTTCTTCCACGGTAATCACACCTTCACTGCCGACTTTTTCCATAGCATCAGCAATCATTTTACCGACTTCTTCAGCACCATTAGCGGAAATGGTTCCTACTTGTGCAATTTCTGCTGAAGTTTGGATTTTTTTTGCTTTTTTGAAGAGATTTGCCACCACTTCATCAACAGCGGAATCAATCCCACGTTTAAGATCCATTGGGTTCATGCCCGCAGCAACGGCTTTTACACCTTCTTGTACGATAGCCTGTCCCAAAACAGTTGCAGTTGTTGTTCCATCACCAGCGATATCATTGGTTTTAGAAGCAACTTCGCGCAACATTTGTGCACCCATATTTTCAAACTTATCTTCGAGTTCGATTTCCTTTGCAACGGATACACCATCTTTTGTGATGCGAGGCGCACCAAATGATTTATCGATCACCACATTACGACCTTTAGGGCCCAAAGTTACCTTAACAGCATTAGCAAGGATATCGACACCGCGCAACAAACGCTCACGCGCTTCACGGCCAAACTTGACTTCTTTAGCAGCCATTTAATTTCTCCTTGGAGTTATCTCAAAAAATACAAAATGAAGAACTGAAAGGCTCAATTAGCCCAAGATTCCCATAATGTCGGATTCTTTCATGATTAAGAGGTCTTCCCCATTAATCTTGACTTCGGTTCCAGACCATTTCCCAAACAAGATACGGTCCCCTGTTTTAACTTCTAAAGGCACGCGCTTTCCATTATCATCAAGCGCGCCGTTGCCAACAGCAACAACTTCACCTTCTTGAGGTTTTTCTTTTGCTGTATCAGGGATAATAATCCCACCAGCAGTCTTACTTTCAGATTCAACCCGACGAACGACAACACGATCGTGAAGTGGGCGGAATTGTATATTAGCCATGTTTAAATCCTTAAAACTTAATATAACTGAATTAATCTTAAGTTCTTGCTAGCACTCTTTAACTGTGAGTGCTAAAACCACTTAAGATATAAAATCCTCACTTCTCAATGTCAAGGATTGCACTAAAATAATTTATCTCTTGAGACCGCAAAGTCTTGCCTCTTTTTTCTATTTCGCGTTATCTAGCTTTTTATTAACCGGTGAACATAAACAAGGATCTTAATTATGGTTGAAACACGACAGGAAACGGATAGCTTTGGAACAATTTCGGTACGTCAAGACCGTTATTGGGGGGCACAAACCGAACGTTCTCTGCATAATTTTAATATTGGCAGTGAAAAACAACCTCTTACCATTATTTATGCCTTAAGCCTTATTAAAAAAGCTGCAGCGGTTGTCAATATGGAAAAGGGAAAGCTTCCGCAAGATATCGGAAAAGCGATTATTACGGCAGCGGACGAAGTGCTTTCAGGTGCATTTGATACACATTTCCCCCTTTCTGTTTGGCAAACGGGTTCTGGCACACAAAGCAATATGAATGTCAATGAAGTGATCGCCAACCATGCCTGCATGCTTTTAGGTGGGAAACTCGGCAGTAAAACACCTGTTCATCCCAATGATCACGTCAACATGAGCCAATCATCGAATGATTCTTTTCCCACAGCGCTTCATATTGCTACCACACTCCAAACACGCCAACATTTATTTCCTATTCTTGAAGCCTTGATTAGCACTTTAAGAAAAAAAGAAGAAGAATTTGCTGATATTATTAAAATTGGACGAACCCATACGCAAGATGCAACGCCTTTAACTCTCGCACAAGAATTTTCAGGCTATCGCGCGGCATTAGAAGCCAATCTCGAACGCATTGAAGATGCTCTTGTTGATGTCCAAACTCTTGCCCAAGGAGGCACAGCAGTGGGGACAGGTCTTAACGCACCGCAAGGTTTTGATGTTTCTTTTGCGCAAACGGTCAGCGACTTCACAGGAATAGCCTTTAAGACAGCCAGCAATAAATTTGAAGCACTTGCCCATCATGGCGCCCTTGCGCATTTCCATGGAAGTCTCAATGCATTAGCCACTGATTTGTTTAAAATTGCTAATGACATTCGGTTTTTAGGGTCAGGTCCACGTTCAGGACTAGGGGAACTAAGCTTACCCGAAAACGAACCAGGATCTTCTATCATGCCAGGCAAGGTCAACCCCACACAATGTGAAGCAATGACAATGGTTGCCTGCCAAGTCTTTGGAAACCATACCAGTGTAACATTTGCAGCAAGCCAAGGGCATTTTGAGCTCAATGTTTATAAACCGGTTATTGGCTATAATGTTTTGCAATCCATCACACTTCTTGGTGATTGCATGCGTTCTTTCGATCTCCACTGCATTCAAGGATTAAGTGCCAATCGCGTCCATATTCACTCTCTCATGGAGCGCTCTTTAATGCTCGTGACAGCACTTGCACCAGAAATCGGCTATGAAAAAGCGGCCGAAATTGCCAAAGCAGCACATAAAAATGACACAACTTTGCGCGTTGAAGCACTCAAAGCAGGCGTTTCTGCCGAGGATTATGACCGGCTGGTTGATCCCAAAAAGATGATCCACCCACAATAAACATATAAACACACACTGCAATTTTTTTGAAAACAAAAGCAAAAATATCGGACCGTTCACGGTCCGATTACCGTTGTGCATTAAACACGTTGAACAATTTGTGTAACCATTTTTCCTGTTACCGCTAAAAGATTTCATCCAAACAACACCGCCCATAAACCGCCCTTTTCGTGGGTATGCGGTGAGAACCTGTTCTAAACTTATCCCTACCACAAAAGATTTTGCTTCCAAAGCGCTCCCCAAATTTTCACTCCGTTGATGTTTCAAAACAATCCTCCCCTTTTTTCGGCAATCCAATCCGCAACGCGTGCTATGGGTATTAAGCCTCCCAGACCTTGGCGCTCATCATCTTATCAGATGAGCAGTTTCAATCATCATCACCAACACTTAAAACGCCCCCAAAACGTTCATCCCGTTGGCGTTTCAAAACAATCCTCCCCTTTTTTCGGCAATCAAATCCGCAACGCGTGCTATGGGTATTAAGCCTCCCAGACCTTAGCGCTCATCATCTTATCAGATGAGCAGTTTCAACCATCATCACCAACACTTAAAACGCCCCCAAAACATTCATCCCGTTGGCGTTTCAAAACAATCCTCCCCCTTTTTCGGCAATCCAATCCACAACGCGTGCTATAGGCATTAAGCCCTCCAAACCTTGGCGCTCATCTCTTCTCAGATGAACAGTCTCAATCATCATCACCAACGCTTAAAAATGCTTTATGTAATGATATCGGGATGTTTACGACCTAATTTTTGTTCTATGTTCAACAATTTCAGTACCGCCTGTTGTAAAGGTTTGAGAACATCTTGCGGCGCCTGATTGTATTTGCGTGGATCATCTTCATACTGCTCAAAATAAAGCCGTAAAGTTGCGCCCACCGTTCCTGTTCCAGATAAACGCACCACGAGCCGTGCACCATTTTCAAAAAAAACAGTTATCCCTTGTTTTGTGCTCACACTCTGATCAACAGGATCGCAATAGATGAAATCATCTGCTTTTTCGACTCGAAATCCTGCAATTTGCGTTCCCACCTTGGGTAAATGCGCACGCAACTGCTCAATGAACGCATAAGCTTTCGCTGCCTCCACTTTCTCATAATCATAACGTAACGTATAAAAACGCCCATATGTACGCCAATGTTCTTGCACAATTTGTCTAACAGTTTTTCCTGTGAGCGCTAAAAGATTTAGCCAAAACAACACAGCCCATAAACCATCCTTTTCGCGGATATGATGAGAGCCCGTTCCAAAACTCTCTTCACCACAAAAGGTGACTTTTCCAGCATCCAAAAGCGACCCAAAAAACTTCCACCCTGTTGGCGTTTCAAAACAATTCAACCCTTTTTTTTCAGCGACCAAATCCACAGCGCGTGCTGTCGGCAGTGAGCGTGCAACCCCCACAATACCTTGGCGATACCCTTTTATCAGATGTGCATGTTCAACCAGTATAGCCAAAGAATCAGAAGGCGTGATAAATTGCCCACGACCAATAATGAGATTACGATCGCCATCGCCATCAGACGCCGCTCCAAGATCAGGCCCTTGAGCTGACATTAAAAAATTATAAAGCTCCTTAGCATAAACCAAATTAGGATCCGGATGCCCTCCTCCAAAATTGGGTAAGGGCGTGCCATTGACCACTGTTCCTTGAGAAAATCCTAAACATTTTTCAAAAATTTCATGGGCATAAGGACCGGTAACCGCATGCAATGCATCAAACCGTAAAGTCAACCCTTTTGCAACAGCACCCGCAATGCAATCAAAATCAAAAATCTCCTGCATTAAAGCAACATAATCTGTAACGGGATCAATGACATCAACCCGCATAGTTCCCATAAAGAATGTTCCTTCTTTCTCTAAATCAAAATCTGGAGATTCAAAAATTTTATAAAAAGAAAGAGATTTCGAGGTTGTAAAAAGTGCTTCACACAAGGAATCAGGTGCAGGCCCACCGTTGGAAATATTGTATTTGATACCACAATCACCATTTGGCCCACCAGAATTGTGACTTGCTGAAAGAATAAGTCCACCATGGGCATGGTATTTGCGAATAAGATGTGAGACAGCCGGTGTAGAAAGAATACCCCTTCTGCCTACTTTGACATGGGCAACCCCATGAGCCGCAGCCATTTTCAACACAATCTGCAAAAGAGTGTGGTTAAAATAGCGTCCATCCCCCCCAAGAATCAGCAATTTTCCTTCAAGAGGTCCAATATTCTGAAAAAGAGACTGTATAAAATTTTCAACATAATGCGGCTGTTGAAAAACCGAGACTTTTTTGCGCAAACCAGACGTTCCCGGTTTTTGATCCTCAAAAGCCGTGGTTAAAATTGTCTTTATCATCGTAAAAATGCCTTTATAGTATAGAATCTCACTTTAAGGTGAATATCCGTTAAAGTCGACCATTAATTCTACTTGACGCGACAATGAAATACTTGCACACTTAAACGAGAAAAAGAGAGGGTTTATTCCTTCTTCAATGTGCTTTTAAATACGAAGACTTTTTGAAAACACAATTTTATAAATAAAAGTTTTATAAATAAAAACAGGAGCATAACTATGATGAGAAAAACAGTCCCCAACACGACTTTCCATACACGTGTCCGTGATGAATCAGTTGGAGGAGATAATCCTTATCGGTGGCAAGAAGTGAACAGCGATACATACTTTAAAGGAAAGCGGGTTATTCTTTTTTCTCTTCCTGGAGCGTTTACCCCAACTTGCTCAACCTTTCAGCTCCCTGATTTTGAAAAGCTCTATGATGAGTTTAAAAAACTTGGGATTGATGAAATTTACTGCCTTTCCGTCAATGATGCTTTTGTGATGAATGCTTGGGGAAAAGCACAAGGTGTTAAAAATGTGAAATTAATTCCTGATGGCTCCGGTGAGTTTACCCGCAAAATGGGCATGCTTGTTGCTAAGGATAATCTTGGTTTTGGGATGCGCTCGTGGCGGTATGCTGCCGTTATTAGCGATGGTGTGATTGAGCAATGGTTTGAAGAAAAAGGCTATTGTGACAACTGCACAACAGACCCTTATGAAGTTTCCTCACCTCAAAATGTTCTAAAAGCTCTGCAAGGTTAATTCTAAGCCGCATTTGCGTGATTAACACATTTTATGGCAGTCATTTCTTCACAAAAAAGGATTGCTGCCATTTTTATTTTGCACTCGGTGCGGTGCGGGGAAGGATATTGTCATAAAAAAACACAATAAAGTCAATATGTTGCATGCAATTATTTTATATGAATCCACTTAAGAATCCACACTTTTGTATATGATTCAATTGACCCTTTTTTATCAACAATTGCCATGTATGAACAAAGCATGAAAAGCAAATCATGACACAAATCTTATAACGCATATGAACATTCAAAAGCAGTAATCATTCATAACAATTCAATAATACGTTCTTAATTATAAAATCGATAATTACTATTAGACGCAATTGTTTGAATTATCCAATCAACATAATTGCATGTGTTTAAATCACATCTTAACAATTGAATTGCTTATGGCAATAAAATTTCTAAAAGAGGATTGAATGTTTGAAATTGTTTATAACGTTAAAAATTGTTAGCTCTAAAAAACAACACCTCCAAAATTGGAGCGATTAATTTTGCTAGCTAAAATAGAAACGACTTTTGATAGATATCCTCAAAATTGGGATTATCTACTTTAGAAATGTAATTTTCAAGTATCTCTTATATCACGCATAAGTGCAATTAACATCACTCACTTCAAATTTGAGAGCGTTAAATTCTCAAACATTCTCTTGATATCATGACTAGGCATAGTTGAAATAAGCCGTTGTTTATTGTCTTATGAGAGATTGGTTTCAAAACCAACGCTTAAAGCATAAAATCAAAAGAGCGGGTTTGTTACTAATTACACTTAATCAACGCATTTACTTTTGATTGGATTGAGAGAGACCTTACAAAACGTTTTGATTTATGAATAGGTTTCAATTTTGGAATGGGAGTGATTTCAATTGACGCTTTCAAATATGAGAGCGTTATCAGAATAGGTTTTATCGTAAACGCTGTATTCACAGTTTCTCTCTTCATATCAAATATAACAAGAATGCTTTCCTATTTAACATTTATGCTTTTTTGGATAACGTTTCATAATGACAATAAAGAGCTTGCAATATGATACGTTTTGTATATATATATTCATGACTCCATTGTGGATGATTTAATTTTAATCATTAGAATCGTTATTTGAAAGCCGCGTCATATCATGGCACGGCTTTCTTTTTTGAATGTTCTCTTGTTA
The DNA here is from genome assembly GCF_000312565.1 of Bartonella rattaustraliani AUST/NH4. Lineage (GTDB taxonomy): Bacteria > Pseudomonadota > Alphaproteobacteria > Rhizobiales > Rhizobiaceae > Bartonella > Bartonella rattaustraliani. Next base: position 5,662 of record NZ_CALW02000053.1, on the reverse strand, counting down.
AGGCGTTTAAAGAATAAAAGGCATCCCCCATGCCTCGTTATTTATTGTTTTTAATATCAACAATTTTACGACCTTTATAAACCTCCTGATGATTTTTAATAGAGCTTATTTTGCTTTTTTTATCGAGAATGGCAGTGCCATAGACTTTACCCCAAACCTTAATCTTGTGGGAAATTTTCGCTCTATCATAAACAGAACCATAAATTTCAGCAGTGCCACTCACTCGAGCATGCCCATAGACCTCACCATAAATTTTCGCACGCTTAAAAACCATGGCATGCCCATAAACTTTCCCATAGTTACAAATATATGCAAAACCTGAAACCTGCACATCACCATAAATCCTTGCATAACTACAAACCCAAGCGTTATAAAAAACGTGAGCATTGTCATAAACATGGGATTCAACATCAATATGTATATTGCCATAGACTTGGGCATTGTTATAAACATACCCCATGACATAAGCATTGTCATAAACCCGTGCATTGTCATAAATTTTTGCGAATTGAGAAATTAACACCTTGCCATAAACAAAAGCATTGCCATAGACTTGCCCGCGCACGTGCGCATTATTGCGTACCCTTGCATTTTCAAAAACCCTTGCATGGCTATAAGCACAGGCATCATCATAAAGCCAGCAATTGCCTTCGTGAGAGAGATTGCTTTCCTTTTCAACAAAGCCCCCTAGATCACCAGCCTTGACATCACCAAAGTCTCTTAAGGCTTGAATACGATAAAGGGTTGTAACATGTTGAGTGATTTTATTTTTAATTTGTTTGATTTCATTCGTGCGTATGTATTTTTTAAACATAATAAGTCCCTTCACAATTAATGTGTTTAAAAATTTGTTTGAGAGAGAGCGCCCCACCGTGCCCGCGGTCATTATTCCCAAGTTATGTTATGACCATGCCGTATCATAAAGAAGTTCTAGATCACCAGAAAACCATGCCGTTCCAAAAATGAGAGCATCACCACAAACCTTGGCATCTTGATAAACACATGCCTTATCACCAACCCATGCATTTCCCTCATGAGAGAGATTTTCTTCCTTTTGAATAAAGCCTCCTAGGTCGCCAGCCTTGACATTATAAAAGTCCCTTAAAGCTTTAATGCGGTGTAAAGTCACACGGTTAACAACTTTAGTTTCATCAGTGAGTTCATATTTTTTAAACATAACTGTGTTGTTCATGAGAAACCCCATTCTATCATTCGTTAGATTATCAGTTGAAAATGAGGGTAAAGGCGCCCCCGCCGCGCCGTTGTGTTATTTACGCTGCTTTATTTTCAATAATCTTTACAACGTTATCGCCTTCATAAACCTCACAATTTATGGAAATCGAGCATAAACGACTATGTCTTTTATCTTCGCATTCCCATAGACATTCCCTCTAATCACGATATAACCAGAAACCTTGGCATTGCCATAAACCAAGCCATAAACATCCGTATGGACAACATATTGATTCATAAGTATTTTTATCGTTTCTCACCTTGAATCATACCCCCGAATATTGTAAGATTCTCTCATCTCAAATCACTTCATATTGAATCAATTTTATTCACTTAGCTTTATGCCATAAGCGGGGTTGGCAGATGGGTAAAAATTATAGAGGAAAAGAGGAAAAATGCCTCTTATGAATCGTCTTAAGTGCCAAGGGCTGTCGCAACATTGGGTGCTGGTAAAGTGAATGATGGTGCCGGCTTGTACCTTCATAAGCTTAAAGATGGAGGTGCTCAATGGACTTATCGTTATACAATTCATGGGCGCCGTCGTGAAATGGGCTTAGGAGCCTTGAGAGATGTTTCTTTAAAACAAGCCCGTGAACATGCAACGCAGTGGCGTTCTGTTTTACGTGAAGGGCGTGCCCCCATTAAAGAACGTGAGAAACAAAAACGTGAAACAATGCGTAATCTTCATTCTCTCAAAGATATTGCTTTAGAGACTTTTGAAAGCCGTAAAGCTGAATTAAAGAACGATGATAAGTTTGGGATTGGTTTTCACCTTTACAATGTTGTGTATCCCCCAAATTAGTCTGTATTCCCAATCCATGCAGCCTCAAAGGAGAATTTCAAGACAAAGACAAATAACCCCCGCCTCAAAACAGCTCCCCGTATCACGCTCCAATACACAAACGATCTATGGAGCATTTTAATTGCAATATCTAATAACCTCTACCTCTCAATAAGATAAGGTTCCTGCGGTTAGACGGAAAGCCAACGTACACCTTTACACTTATACTATAACTTTACACTGGCATTTATGTCTGTTTTCTTGTCTTGAAATCATGACTTCCAAGAATCTAAGATTTTAAATCATGAAAGCTTTTATGCCTTTTGCGCCGCCAAAATATCTTGTACTGCTTGAACCAGTAGCTCTTCATCAACCGTTATCTGCGCTGGACAACTTTCACGCCATGTCTGATTATCCTTAATTTCATGAGACAAGCGCGCCCCTTCAATCAAATCTTTGACCTGCACTTTTCCCTCTTGGCGTTCTTGTGAGCCTTGGATCACCACACAAGGTGCCCGACGCCGATCTGCATATTTCATCTGCGCTTTCATCCCAGCTGCGCCCAAATAAAGTTCAGCACGAATGCCGGCATGGCGCAACTGCATGACCATTTTTTGCGTGCGTGCAACAATTTCCGGCTCTTTATCCATCATCAACACCACAACCGGTCCAGTATTGTTTTTCACAGGCAATTTCCCAAGATTGTGCAAAGCAGCAATCAAGCGTGAGAGACCAATGGAAAAACCTGTTGCTGGAATGTTTTCACCACGAAAGCGTGCAACCAAGCCATCATAGCGCCCTCCCCCACCAACAGACCCAAAGACAACTTTTTGTCCATCATCATTCAAAACATCAAAAAGCAAGGTGGCCTCAAAAACCGGTCCTGTATAATAGTCCAACCCCCGTACCACAGAAGGATCAATTTTAATGCGATTTTGATAACCACTTGCCGCAAAAATTTCCTGCATTTCCTCAAGTTCACGAAGACCTTCTAGCCCTTGAGCATAATGACCAACAACTTCTCTCAAAACCCCAAGGGTTTCCTCTGCCGTTTCAGCCTCAACGGCCAGAAAAGCAAGAATACTCTCGATCTCTTTATCCCGAAGCTCTGCCCCTTTTGTAAAATCCCCACTTTCATCCAAACGCCCCTTACCCAAAAGCAAACGCACCCCCTCAAGACCAAATTTATCCAATTTATCAATTGCTCTTAAAACAGTTAAACGCCTTTCAGCCTGTGCATTTCCCCCCAAACCAATCAGCTCTAAAACACTTTCCAGAATTTTGCGGTTATTCAGACGAATGGCATAATCATTTTGCGCAATGCCTAATTTTTCCAAACTATCGACTGCCATCATGCAAATTTCAGCATCTGCCGCAACGGTTGGTGTTCCCATAATATCCGCATCAAATTGCATAAATTGCCGAAACCGCCCTGGTCCTGGTTTTTCATTGCGAAAAACAAAACCAAGACGATAGCTTCGATAAGGTTTTGGCAAAGTTTCAAAATTTTCTGCAAAATAACGCGCAAGAGGTGCAGTAAGATCATAACGCAAAGACATCCATTGCTCATCATCATCTTGTAATGAGAAAACCCCTGCATTGGGGCGGTCCGTATCCGGCAAAAACTTACCCAACACATCCGTATATTCAAAAATCGGTGTTTCCAACGCTTCAAAACCATACAGTTCATAAACTTCACGAATCTGAGCAATCATGGTTTCAGCAGCATATAATTGTGCACCTGTGCGATCAACAAAACCACGAGGCAAACGCGCTTTAGTTTTTTCTTGTTTTGATGACATGTTCTTCTCTCGCAACAATCTGTATTCTTTGTATTCACGGATTATCTGTGTCTTATCTTATAGAGCCAAACGCTGCAATCACTTTATCACCCTCCACCATCGCACAACATGTACGCGTGTGCTTTATACATGTATGCGCTTGCTTTCACAAAACGGATGTCCCTTAAAATACTCCACTCTTTAAGAATACCTACTTTAAAGAATCTGCACTCTCATATCAAAAGGAAAACTCACCTCCCACGTCAATGCCAGCCTCATTCCTTTTCCTTTGTCAATTTTTTTCATTGGTTGATAAAAAATGCCGCACTCCCTTCATTCACTTTGCTCACTCCCTCCTTAACCACGCTCATATAATAAAAAAGGAGCTACTAAACAAAATGACCAACAATATGATTTTCATTAAAGAAGCCAAGAAAGACTCTTTCCAATAAGGAAATATTTGCAAATTCCATGACATGGTTACATCCCAAAACACTCCCCCCATTCCTCATAATCTTAGAAAAAATGTCTCTCTTCAGAAATAAAATTTTCATAAACGGAAACCAAACAAACGTGCCATAAGAAAATTATCTCAATACTCATCTTCTGTTTTCAGTGTAACCAATCCCTTTCCACTACATGCCCCTTCATTGCTGTAAGTTGGTAAGGATATTTATTTAGAAATAAAGATTATTGAATAAACAAGAAGATAAAAATAAAGAAAGCCTCTTAAAAAAACACAAAACAAATAACACATGAAGAAATAAAATCTATTATGTAATAATCAGTAAAGATACACACAAAAACCATGTCTCATAAATTATTACAAATATTTTCTAATCGTAGTATAAATTCTTATCATAGAACAAAGTGGCTATTATCACCCTCGAAAAATCCACCCAAGAAAAAAATTTCCTCTGGAATCATTGAACTGCTCTCTAAAATATTGCCAAGCCATTATAATACTAATAGTTTTTGCAAAATATATCTCCCACTCGCAGATTATCTTAAGTTTCCAATTGATGAACAGAGTACAACAAAGGAAATTGTTGAAAACTGGTTACATGCAATTAATGTGACACATGATAAACCGCTTGAGATTCTTGGTCAGATACTTAAAGAGTTTATGAGTAAAGAATATTATATCAAAGACGACAATGATTCCGAAGCACAGCAAAACGCTGAACAGCTACAAAGAGATAGAAAACAAATTTTAAAAGCTTTAATGAAAAGCGGGTTGAAGTATAATTGAGCAGGATACATCATCGAGAATGACTTTTCCCCTACAAAAACATTAAAAGAACACGTTGCACAGCATAAGCTCTCCGCAGTAAACATAGAAATCGATAGAGCATCGCAACAAGTAAAAAAAGATCCAATATCTGCGCTGCTCGCTGGAGCAAATGTATTAGAAACATCCTGCAAAGTATATCTTGACCATCATAAGATACCATATACAGAAAAAAGTGACACACTCTCCGATTTACGAGCAAAAGTCGTGACACATATGAAGACTCAGCAACAAGAAACTAAATATTGCATAAAAAACTAATAAAGTCAATAGATTGAGTGCAATTATTTTATATGAATCCCCTTTAGAATCCACACTTTTATATGTGATTCGATTGACCATTTTTTATATAAGATTGCCATGTATAAATAAAGTATGAAAAGCAAATCATGACACAAATCTTATAACGCATGTGAGCATTCAAAAGCAGTAATCGTTCATAAGAAGTCATAATATGTTTTGATCATAAAATCGATAGTTACTATTACGCAATCGTTTGAATTATCCAATCAACATAATTTCTGTGTTTAAATCACATTTTAACGATTGAATTGTTTATAACGTTAAAAATTGTTA
>NZ_CALW02000054.1 GCF_000312565.1 Bartonella rattaustraliani AUST/NH4 | reverse complement strand
CTGAACTGAACTGAACTGAACTGAACTGAACTGAACTGAACTGAACTGAACTGAACTGAACTGAACTGAACTGAACTGAACTGAACTGAACTGAACTGAACTGAACTTGGAAACCTTGGAAACCTTGGAAACCCTGTCATTTTTGACAGTCATAAATCAAGCTTAAAAACACATCAAAAAGGTTTTTCACAAGAAAATAACAGAAGAAAACATACATAAAAACAATCAAACCGATAGTTTTTGTCTGTCTCACACCAAAAGAGATAAAAAATCCATGAAAGAATGAATACAGCCCCAAATACCTATGGGGAGTTGAGGAATAAGGCGCCCTCAAAAAATGCTCAAAATCTCAAAAAAAACGTGGAAGGGGGGAATTTTACCCAAAGAGTTTAACACTCTCACAAATCACCCTATCTTACGCCACCCTATATTACGAAGGAAAAAATATGCTAGAGCAAAATTATCTGTATAAAAATACAAACACCCTGAGGAATAAATATAACATAAAAGATCCCAAAAAACTTTATGAACGCTGTGCTCATGATGCAGCCAGAGCCGCGGTCAATTTTCGCCATGAGCCACTTCCCCTAAAATTTGATGCCGCCTATCTGAAACAAATTCACTGGAGCCTTTTTTATAAAAGTTTTGAATGGGCTGGACAGACCCGCGATAAAATCTTTACCTTTTCAGATGGCAGTAAAGCCCATATGCCAGCTATGCGACCAAAAGGTCATGATCTTCCTTTTGCTATTGGTCCACAAATTACAAGAGAGCTTAAACAACTCGAGAACATGCTTCATGAGAAAAACAATTTACGCGGTTTGTCGTGCCAAGATTTTGCTGAAAATGCTGCTGATGTTTTCATGAGACTCGACCATGCGCATCCTTTCAGAAAAGGCAATGGGCGCGCGCAACGAATGTTTATGGAAAAACTTGGGCAATGTGCGGGTTATTCAATTGACTTTGCTTCTATCACAAAGGAACGCATGGTGCAGGCTAGTGTTCAAGCCATGCAACATGGCAATCCACAACCGATGAGAGATCTTTTTGAGGACGCCACGAATCCACAAAAAACGCTTATTTTAAAAGAATTTATCGGGCAAATGAGACATTCTGGATTTGAGGAAATTAATGATCGTCTTGTTGTCGCAGCAAAAGAAGGTGAAACCTATAACGGCATCTATAAAGGTCATGCCGCAGAAGGTTTTGTGATAGAAATAGGAGAGGCTTTCGTCGTTGGGCACAAAGATGATCTCACACCAGAGCAAATAAAAACATTACAAAACGGTGCAGAAATCTCCTTCACAAAAACAAACGTTCAAAGCTTAAAAAAAATTCTAATCCCAAGCGAGAATTGTGCCCCTCTCACTGAAGAAGAATGTCTTTTAAAGGTTTCTGAAAATTTCTTTGTTACAGCATGCAAAAGAAATATCGAGCATTTATCAAAAACTGTTTATGGCAATAAACACATTCTTGGCACAACAATGGATAGGATCCATACAGATCCAAACGCATGCATACAACTTGCCGATCAAATTATCCAAAACCCTCAATCATTTTCCCATCTTGCAGGGAGGAAAATACTTGGCATAAAAAGTCAAAATCGCAGACAGGCTGAAAAGCAAGCCCCGCAGCTTGGAGAAGCACTGAAAAATTACGCGACAACAGTACAACAAACAAAAGAGGAAATTTTAGAGCACCACCAAAGAGAACAAAACCGCTTACAACGCTCTGTCGAAGTACCGAGTAAAAACTTACAAAATCTTTTTTCCTTACCAGCAGAACAACAAAGAGAAGCCTTGTCCCATTCTAAAACCCTACAAAAAGAACTGCATGTTTTGTCACGTCAATTACGGAGTCGTTTATCACGAGATGACCGGAGCGCCATAGAGGAAAATAACCATACACGGCTTTCTTGTCTTCTTGGTGTCTCAGAAAGTAAAGCACGAGAGATTTCTCAAACCGTGAAATGCACACAAGAAGCACAATGCCATCTCCGTTCCCTCAAAGTCAGCCGTTCTTCATCAATGGCTCTTACGGGGACTCTTACGAGTTAAACGCGCATGTTTTCGTTTTTCACCACATTTCTTTTTCACCGCATCTCTTGGCGAAAATCATCTCAATAACCACCAAGAGTTGTTATAAAATATGATAAAGAATATCCACCAAAATAAATCCCGTAATGTTATATAACTGCCCATAATTTTATATAACGTATTGATAAAATTTCACAAAAAAACTGTATAAAAGTCACAAAGACACATTATGATATTACCTTGAATAGCGCAGAATCTTTGGAGATCATTCGTGCGGAGAGTTTGTTTGTGGAAAAAACAATCATAGCATGAAGGGAGAGAATGCATCAAAGAGGTTTTCTAGAAATATTGAAAGGAAACTCGCATGAAAAAACATCAGTCCCCCACACCACCTCAACCCGAAGAAACCCCCTATGCACAGCCTCAAGAGCCAAACAGAAGACCAACCACGCAAAACCCAGAGGGCCTCTACGCAAAGGTCAATAAACTGGGCAGAGGGCAGCAGCGTCCCCCCCTGGAAAGCGTCTACGCAAAAATTGAACAACCAGGCGGAGGACAGCACCATCCAAACCCAGAATTACCCTATACACTGGCTCAAGAGCCGAATAAAGGACCAATCCCCCAAGCTCCAAACGCGAGCCCCTACTCAATCCCTAGAGGGAAACCAGACCTTCAAGCAAAAAGTGGAGATGAGGACATAATACAACAACCAACGATCTCCTCTTCCCCTCAAAGTCCTGGATACAGACCTCAACAACCGGTTATCCCCTCCTCCAATGAAGGTGGAGAACATAGACCTCAATACCCCATTCATCCCCCCAATCAAGGTGGGTATACACCTTTCCCCATCACTTATACGCCTCAAGGAGAAGTATCTGGATTGCACGCAACTTCTCAAAGAAAAGGACTAGGAGCAAGCCCCTACTTAGTGGTTGATCTGTCGAGTGATGGTGGCAAAACTCCTCCAGGAACAGGAATGGGCCCCTACTCAGTGGTTGAGCTGTTTGGAAAAGATGGAGAACCTCTTCAAAAAGGAGAGGACCTCTACGAAGAGGTACCCCAAGGAAGGACAACTCCCGCAAAAGAGTATTTTCCTGAACTCCTTAAACAAAACATAGAGGTTCAATATGGCCGAGCAGAAATCCGGCAGTGGTGCCAAGCTGTTTATGGCAATAAGCATGCCTTAGAAAACCACCTTTCTCAAGTTCTTGAAAATCCTATGGGAGCGGGAGAGGTCTTAAATGCACTTCTTGAAAATCCTGAAATGGGTGGAAAACTTGCAGGCACCAAAGCACTTGGTATGAAAAGCCCAAGACGCAAAGAAGCTGAAGATGATTTTCAACATCTTTGTGCAGCATTTGATAGACATGTATTAACTACACAAAGAGTACAAAAAGAACTTATACATAAACGGGAAGGCCCTGGACAAAGACGAAGAGAACCAGAAGGACAAGAAGCTGAACACAGTCCTCATCACCATAACCAACACCGACATCACAGAAGAGAGGAAAGACGGCACTCTCCAGAGCAACAACAGCAACGCAGTAGAGACTCTTCCCCTACAGGCATGTCTTTTGCCATGTAGCATGTATAATTTCACCTAACTTCTGAGCGCAAGCCATTTTCTATGGGTTGCGCTATTTTTCACACAAAATCACAAAATAAAATAAATTTTGAATTATATAACATGAAGCCAAATACTTGGCATAAAAAACCCAAAACGCAGAGAAGCTGAAAAGAATTTTGGCCCCCTTTGTGCAGCATTTGAGAGATATGTGAGCACTGCACAAAGAGTACAGAAAGAGCTTACACGTGGGCAAGAAGGCCCTGGACAAAGACGAAGAGAACCAGAAGGACAAGAAGCTGAACACAGTCCTCATCACCACAACCAACACCGACATCACAGAAGAGAGGAAGAACGGCATTCGCCAGAACAACAACAGCAACGCAGCAGAGACTCTTCCCCTACAGGCATGTCTTTTGCCACGTAGCATGCATAAGGCTTGGCTTTTTACCTAACTTCTGAGCACAAGCCATTTTCTATGGGTTGCGCTATTTTTCACGCAAAACCACAAATAAAATAAATTTTGAATTATATAACATGAAGTCAAATACTTGGCATAAAAAGCCCAAAACGCAGAGGAGCTGAAAAGGATTTTGGCCCCCTTTGTGCAGCATTTGAGAGATATGTAAACACTGCACAAAGAATACAGAAAGCGCTTACACGTGGGCAAGAAGGTCCTGGACAAAGGCGAAGAGGACCAGAAGGACAAGAAGCTGAGCATAGGCCTCATCGCCACCAACACCGACATCACAGAAGAGAGGAAGAACAGCACTCTCCAGAGCAACAACAGCAACGCAGCAGAGAGTCTTCTCCTAAAGGCATGTCTTTTGCCATGTAACATGCATAAGGCTTGATTTTTCAACTAACTTCTGAGCGCAACCCATAGACAATGGCTTGCGCTTTTTTCACGCAAAACCACAAATAAAATAAATCCCGAGGTTTTATATAACATATTGATAAAATTTCACAAAAAAACTGTATAAAAGTCACAAACCCCCATTATGATTGCCCATGAATAGCGCAGAATCTTTGGAGATCATTCATGCGGATATTTTTCTCTAGAAAAAGTTCTCAGATCATGAAGGAAGGAAATGCACCAAAGAGGTTTTCTAACACAGTTCTTGAAAGGAAACATGCATGAAAAGACATCAGCACCCCCAACCATCTCAAACCCCAGAAGAAGGCCTCTATGCGCAGGTTAATAAATCAAGAGGAAGAGGACAAAACTCGCAACAACCTAGAGAAGTCCTCTATGCAGATATCCAACATCCAGGAGAAAGAGAACAAAGCCCACAACAGCCTAGAGAAGTCCTCTATGCAGATATCCAACATCCAGGAGAAAGAGGGCAAAACCCGCAACAGCCTGGAGAAGTCCTCTATGCAGATATTAACCAGGGCGGCAGACGGCAGCACCACCATCGACCAGGAGATACAGACTACACAGAAGTAAATACAAGAGGAAAAGGTCACCACCACCACAGACCAGGAGACACAGACTACGCAGAAGTGAATACAAGAGGAAGAGGTCACCACCACCACAGACCAGGAGACACAGACTACACAGAAGTGAATACAAGAGGAAGAGGTCCTGATCTCTCAGAGGAAGACATCACTAAAATGGCTGGAAACGATCCCCATGTCCAAGCATATAGAGGCGAGGTTCAACATTGGTGTAAGATTGTTTATGGAAGCAGCAGTCTCTTTGATAAACACCTAGATGATATTCTTCGAAACCCTCGTCTAGGATCAGAGGTTTCATGGGATCTTGCCGCAAACCCTACAGGTATACATAAGCTTGCTGGAACGGGACTTGGAGGCTTAAAATCAACGGCACGCAAAAGAGCAGAAAACGGTTTTAAACCCTTGTGCGATGCTCTTGACGGTTTTACAAAAGCTGCAGAAAACGTCAGAGAGAGGCTTCAGCGTAACCCTCACGCAGAAGTGAAACGCCAAGAGCAGTTACAAAGCGGAGAACGCACTCAACAAATAGAACAAGAGAGACAACAACAACACGCCCCTGAAGAGCAGCAACGACGCAGGCTCGCCGAACGCAGACAGGCTCTTGCGATGTAAACACGAGCTCTAGTTTTTTATCTTATTTTGATCCCCTAGCGCAATTCATTTACAAGAATTGCCCTAGGGTTTTTTGCGCAGATTTGCAGAAAAAATCTCTTAAAATTAAAGCACATAATTTTATATAAGCTATTGATAAAATTTCATAAAAAAACTGTATAAAAGTCACAAAACCCCATTATGATCGCCCGTGAATAGCGCAGAATCTTTGGTCGTCATTCAAAAGACAAGCTTTCCCTAAAGAAAAGCCGTAGAGAATGCACCAAAGAGGTTTTCTAACACAGTTCTTGAAAGGAAACATGCATGAAAAAACACCACCCCTCCTCCCCTACACCACGCCCTTCGGTAAAAGAATTAGCGGCACAATTTGAGCACTTAGCGGCAGGAGATTCTGGCTCAAAACCTTCTTTCAAGACACCTCCAAAGAAAACACACCACACACCAGAAGAACTTAAAAACCCTCCCGCAGAAACACTTGAACAACCTGCTGTGGTTGCCTCTCCCTCAAGCGCCCCCTCCACAAAAGCCTCCCCACCAAAACCACCCCGTTTGAACAGAGGCAGTGTGAAAAATATCAACGAAAGCACCTCAAAAAAACAAGAGAAGACACATCACACAAAAAAAGATCTAGAACAAACTGCTGCGGTTGCTTCAACTTCAAGTGCTTCAGTCAAAGCAACAGTCTCTCTCTCACGAGAACAAATCACAGTCTTAGCATCCAACCACTCCTTGGTTAAAGTCTATAAAGCGGAAATCACACGTTTGTGTAAAGCCGTTTATGGCAATGAAGATGCCCTCAGCAGTAAAATGGAAGAAATTCAACAAAACCCTGAGAAGGCAAATGAATTACCATGGCAAATTTTAAATCATCCCACAAGTATTACAAAACTTGCGGGCTCTCAAACATGTGGTGTAAAAAACGGTATGCGCAAACAGGCTGAAAAAAATATTTCCCATCTCTCTGATGCTGTGGAATGTTTTATACAAGCTTCACAATATGCACAAGAAAGCTTGTCGCGCTCTCCAGAGAAAGAGCTCCCATACTACGAACGAACCCTAGGCGGTGAAACACTGGCGAACATCTTAAAAAATCCGCATCATCCTACACCAGAAAAAGCAACCACTCTAGAGGATGAGGTTGTGAACAGAGCACGGAGAAGCTCTGTCATCGGACGCTATGAAACGCAAATCCAACATTGGAGCAAAGTTGTTTTTGGGAAAGAAAGGGTTTTGGAAGCTGAAATAAAGGGAATTTTACACACCCCTCTTAAAGGTGAACAGCTTTTACAAAACCTTGAACGAGATCCTACCTCTTTTCATAAACTGAGAGGAAGCGATGTCTGTGGTATCAAAAGCCGTGCTCGCGTACAGGCTGAAAATGGTCTTGAACATCTGTGTTCAGCCATTGAAAATTATACTGAAACAGTAGACACAATAAGAAGGCATGTTCTAAGAACGCATCGAGGACAACACACACGCGCTGAACAATCTCCTCAACTGGATCAAAACTTGCAAAAAGATCAAGTTCCATCGCAATCTTTGAAAGAAGAGCAGCAGCGACAAAGGTCAGATGTTCGCTCACAAAAAGCTTCAACATCAAAAGCGCTGTCTTATGCCTATTAAGCGTGTGCTTTTATTTTTAATCTGATTTCTTGGCGCAGTTCACGTATCGTGGTTTGCGCCAAGAAGATATATGTAAAGTGAGGAAAAAATTTCACCAACAACGCATTACTTCATCAACCATAAAAATGATAAAAATCTGCGCAAACACTGCAAAAATTGCATGTATCCCATGCAAACAATGCAAAGCCTTTTGAAACCATTCAAAATGGCGAGTCTCCTTTGAACAATAAAAAAAATATTAAGGAGCAGAAAGAGATTTTCTAGAAGCAAACACCGTAAAAACTTGAAAGGAAAATGCATGAAAAAAACGCGGACCTCCCCCTCAGTTCAAGAATTAAGAAAACTCTTTGAACAATCTGCGGTGGCAACTCCTCCCTCTCCACCCCGCCCCACAAAAATGACACCTCCAAAACAGCTACGCGAGAAAGACACAGAGCAAAGCCAAGCACCTCTCCAACAAAGCGCAGCACAAAGCACAAAAGCCTCCCCTCCAACACCACCACGTGAGAAAAATAGAGATCTCAGCCAAACTCCTCTCCAACAAAGTGCAACACAAGACACGAAAGCCTCCCCTCCAACACCACCGCGCGCAAAAGACAGAGAACCAAATCAAACACCTCTCCAACAAAGCGCAAAAGCTTCTCCTCCAAGACCACCGCGTGCAAGAGATAGAGATCTCAGCCAAACACCTCTTCAGCAAAGCGCAACACAAGGTACAAAAACCTCCTCTCCAACACCACCGAGCGTAAAAGACAATGAACAAACCACAACCAGCGCATTCACCCAAGAAGACAAAGAACTATATGCTGTATCGCGAAAACAACTTCGTACAAACAGCAAGAAGCATAGAAGATCAGAAGCCCAAGAAGGTGAACCTCTATATGCTGTGCCGCAAAAACAACTTCGCGCAAAAAGCAAGAGGCATAGAAGATCAGAAAACTTAGAGGACTCAAGTCTATACGCGACAGCGACTCCATCAAGCCCGCATACGAGAGAGAAACTTAGCTCTATCTTGCAAAGAAATTTTCTGCTAGAAGCCTATAAAGATGAAATCCGACATTGGTGCTATTTTACTTATAAAGATCGGCTTGTCTTAGAAAAAGAAGTTGAGGAAATCCAAAGAGATCCCGAGCGAGGAGATGAATTATTATCGCAAATTACCCAAAAGCCTCAATCTGTTGCGAAACTTGCTGGAAAAAACATATTGGGCGTGAAAACAGATGCACGCAAAGAAGCGGAGAAAAGTTTGTCCCCTCTCTGTGCTGCTCTTCATGGTTATACGAACATTATAAGACAGATGAGAAGCATAGATTGGGCGGCTAAGACAAAACAAAAACCACAACGACGCGTAAGTGATGAAGGAAAGGGCGCTGAAAGCCTGCAAAAAATGCTTCATCCTGAAGAAAAAAGAACCTCTCTCTCATCAAAGGATATGAACAAAGATCCATTTGTCCAACATTCTAAAAAAGAAGTCCAATATTGGTGTAAGGCCGTTTTTGGAGACAAGCACATTTTGGATAACAGACTTGAAGATATTCAAAAAGTCCCTGGCATGGGCGAAGAACTTGCGTGGCAAGTGACATACCACCCTACATTTTTTTCTCATCTTGCTGGGAGAAAAACACTTGGTGTAAAAAATGCTGCACGTAAATACGCCGAAGCAAGCCTTCCTTGCCTGAAAAGCGCCATTGAGGATTATACAGACACTGTACAACGAAAAAAAGAATATTTACAGCAACAACAATCATCTGCTAAACAATTGCAAAAGCAACAGACAACCATGGAGTCTCCTCAATTGTCTGAACGCTCACCAGAAAATGTGCGTCATGAATCTGGAGAGACTTCTCTCCAAAGAGAAAACACACCACCAGAACTTCCACCACGCAAAACAAGAACAATAAAAACGGTCGCTTTAGTCCATTAAAGCCTACGTAAGCTTTGGCTTTAAATCAAATCTCTTGGTGCAATCAACACGAAAAAATTGTACCAAGAGTCCTCTTATAGACTTCAGAAAAATATCTCAAAAAACATTGCCCGTTATTCAACTTAACGATTTGATAAAGTTTTTATTAAAGCCGATCACCCTTCCTGCAGAAAAGACAAAGTCTTTATAAATCATCCAAATGGGAACCTTCCAAAATGCATTTCTTCGTTGAGGAAAAGCAATCATTAAAGTCAAGAAAGAGAGGATGACAAAGAGGTTTTTAAAAAACAAATTTAAAAAAAAGCTTGAAAGGAAGCATGCATGGAAAAAGATCACATCAAGCATTCTGTCTCTCTCACGCTAGAAGAGTTTCAAAAACGCCGCCACTCGATAAATACAGCCTTCTATGCCGTTAATGTGGCTCTTTATAAACACATAAAAAAGCATTCTGCCTCTTTTACAGGCGAAGAATTGCAAAAACACCGTCAAGCAATTCATGCCGCCATCCATAGACAAATCAATAAGTCATCACAAAATTTTTTTTACCCCAAGAGCCAAGTTCTGAAAAATAAATATGGCCTCACAAATTCAGAAAAATTGAAAGAGCAATGTGCCCATAATGTCAGGCAAGAAATGCTCAAACTGCTTCAAGAACCACCACCAGAACAATTTGATTCCTCCTATCTAAAACATCTTCATAAACGCCTCTTTCACCACACATATGAATGGGCCGGACACACCCGCGATAATCTCTTTACCTTTTCAGATGGCACCCTTGCCTTTACACCGGTTTTGAAAGAAAAAAACTTTACAAAGCCTTTTGCTACGGGCAAAAAAATTCAGGAGGGGCTTCAAAACTTAGATAAACTGCTCACTGAACAGAACAATTTACAAGGCTTAACACGCGAAGAGTTCATTGAGCATGCCGCTAAAATAATGATCAATTTGCACTCTTTACATCCTTTCAGGAAAGGCAATGGGTGCACAATACAGCTTTTTATTGAAAAACTTGCAAAAGCAGCAGGTCATAGCACAGATTTTTCTCTTGTCACAAAAAAACGGAGGATATTTGTCCACACCTGTGCAATGAATCATAATGATTCAAAACCTATGGAGCATCTGCTTGAAGATCTCTCAAATCCAGAAAAAACACCTCTTTTAATGGAATTCATCAATTCCATAAAGGCGCTTAATCTTGATGAAAAAAGTGATCATCTGGCGACCATAGCACAAGAAGGCCATACCTACCATGGCATTTATAGAGGCAGTGGGAAAAATTATTTTATGGTTGAGGTGAATGGCACGCTTATCCTTAGCCATAAAAAAAATCTTACCTCAGAGCAAGTGGAAGCACTCACAATTGGTGATACGCTCTCTTTTACAGTGCCAAAGACACAAAAGCTGCAGAAAAAAGAACAAACGACAAAGCAAATTTTTCAACCTTCTTCTCTGAAGCAAACGCAAAAAGGATTAACCACTTTACAAATCAATGAGACGCTTAAAAATGATATCACCACAGACCCCATAAAAGAGCAAAAATTCTCTTCTCATCCCAAAAGTGGACATTTTAACCTCAAGAGTAAACAAGGTTTCACCAAACAAGGACTCAACAAAAAAGCAAAATATAGCCCCAACATTGCTCCAGAAAGTGTTGAGGCTGCATTACCCTCTCTTACAGAGTGGGATTCATTGTTAAAAATCTACGAAAAGGATATATCACCGCGCAATTTCTTTTATCCCAATAATATCACATTGAAAAATAAATATGGAATAAAAGACTATAAACAATTGCAAATGCAATGTGCGCATGACTCAGTAAAAGCAACCATAAATCTACGCCAAGAAGCACCACCACAAAGGTTAACATCCACATATCTTTTCTATATTCATCACACTTTGTTTAAAAACACTTTTGAATGGGCAGGGCAAACACGTGAAAAACCATTTACCTTCGCAGATGGAACCATTGCCTGTATGCCAGAGATGAAAAAAGACAGTCTTCCTTTTGCACAAGGGGGAGAGATACAGGAGCGTCTTAAAAATTTCGATCAAACACTGATCCAGAAAAATCATTTAAAAGACTTAACCCGCGAAGCGTTTGTTGAAAATGCCGCGGAAATGATGCTAGAATTGAACTATACGCATCCTTTCAGAGAAGGCAATGGACGGACACAAAGGCTATTTTTTGAAAAACTTGCTGAAGTTGCGGGACATAAATTAGACTTTTCTCTTGTCACAACACAACGCATGACAGTTGCCAGTATGGCCTCACGACGATCAAACGATTCACAGCCCATGAAATATTTGTTTGATGATATCTCCGATCCTGAAAAAACGATTATTTTAAAAGAGTTTATGGATCATATGAAAAAGATTGACCCTGATCATATAAATCATCGTGTTGTGATAACAGCCAAAGAAGGTGAAACCTATACGGGCTTTTATCGAGGCAGTGGAAACAATGGTTTTATGGTTGATGTTCATGGTACTTTTGTCATAGGGCGTAAAGATAATCTGCCACCAGAGCAAGTAAAAACATTAAAAATTGGTGATACTCTCTCTTTTACAGTACCAAGGGCGCAAAATGTGCAAAAAACATTGATTCCAGGAGAGAAAAAAACACCTCTCACGAAAAGCGAACTTGCTGAAAGTGTTTACAATAATGTATTCGTCCAAGAAGCGGTCCAAAAAATCGAACATCTCTGTAAGATTGTTTATGGAAATCAACATGCTTTGCAAAACAAGATACCGCCCATTAAAATTCCAGTATCTGCCCCAAATATCGCAGCGAGTGAGCGTTTTGCGCAGCATATTGCAATATTTCCTCACACTCTTCATAAACTTTGTGGTTTTAAACTATGCGGCATTAAAAACCGCACACGTGTGCATGCTGAAGAAAACATTTTGCCTCTCAGTCACGCTATTTTGGATTATATCGACGCTATCAAACAAGCAGAAAAAAATATTTTGCAAAACAACCAGAAAGAACAGCAACACTACCAGAAAGAACCGATAGAAATACCTAGTCAATGGATGCAAGATCTGCTTGCCTTATCAAAAGAACAACAAGAAGAAGTCTTATCAAAATCTCCTGAACAAAGAGCAGAAATAAATCTTTATATCAAGAGGATTCATAAACGTTTATCACCAAGTGAGCACGAAGCTATAAAGGACAATCATTACGAAAACCTTGCTAAAATGCTTGGCATATCAACAAACAAAGCAAAAGAAATTATAGAAACAGTCAAGAGCATAAAAGAAATACAACAAAGCCTCTCTTCCTCTTTTCACACAAACAATGCGCAATTGGCACAAAACCTGCAACATCTGATGAAAAAAAGTCATGACGAAAAACAGATAAACAGTCTTGTTACATCAGCCATGAAAGAAGAAAAAACCGCAGAAAGCATCAAGAAAAAAACGGCAATGCAGCACAACATTTCACCACATCAATCTGAAAATGTAAAAGTCATAGCAATGATCTGATACGCTAAGCTTTCATTTTTGAGTCCTTTCTCAAAAAAGATCACCCTTTCAAAAAGCTTACGGAGAATTTCAACACGACACATTGACTTATCATGATCATTTATTCATTTTGAATAGGAGACAAGAAAGCTGAAACTTGTAAGTCTCCTTCCTTTCCAACATATGAATATTCTACAACACATTTTCCATCACCCGCTCCGCTTCACTTGCACACAATAAGAGTAACGTGGCGTGTCAGTAAAAATCATGGAGCAAGGGTGAAAAATACCTGTTATGAATACGTTTTCATGCAAGAAGTATCACATTAATGCAAACACTATTGCAACATTGGAAACGAGCAAAGAGGAAGAATTTCAACACAAAACATTGATTTATCATGATCATTTATTCATTTTGAATAGGAGACAAGAAAGCTGAGACTTGTAAATCCCCCTCCTTTCCAACATATGGATATTCTACAACACATTTTCCATCACCCAATACGCTTCACTTGCACACAATAAGAGCAACGTGGCGTGTCGATAAAAATCATGGAGCGGAGCAAAGATAAAAAATACCTGTTATGAATACGTTTTCATGCAAGAAGTATCACATTAATACAAACAACACTGTTGCAACATTGGAAACGAGCAAAGAGAATGTGCCCCAAATTTGACATTATAGTGTTCACAAACGCCATTGCAAAATGATCTTAAAAAAATGCACCGTTGCAAAATGGACTCTCAAGCACTCAAAGAGATTTCTTTAAAACAATGCAAAAACTGTCGCAATATTGTAAAGAAAAAAAGAAAATAACGACGCCAATATTGATCTTTGATCCAGTATCTGCTTTTTATGAAATAATCAAGAATGAAACACAAGGTTCCTAATCCCCTGCACAAAAAATTATTGGCAAAATGGGCACTATTACAAAATGGACTTAAAAAAATCAGAGACATCCATAAAAAAGAAAGGCGTGAAACAGAAGAATTGAGAGACAGATAAAAACACTTTACAGTATACACACAAAAACACACGCTACACATATGTCGCCGCGTATTCATGTGCCTATATCAGCTTTCTTTATAGCCTTAAACAGCGTGAATCTTTATAGAATATAAAGAGCTTTTTTCATCATAATCATAATAAACATTAAAGCGGCATTTTCACTTTTATGAAAGTGAAGAGATATCAAATAATAAATCTACGTTTACAAACCTATATTCTGTGATAAGAGAGAAAAAAGAAATGCTATTAAAAGGTACAATATCCCCAAAAATGAAAGAAACATAAACTAGAGATACAACAGGCAAAGATATGACAGTCCCCTATTTTCCCACGCTCTTTATTTCTTTGGCCATTCCCCATATACCCAGCTTATGCGAAAACATGTTATCTTATAAAAACAATGAAGAGTAGCCATGCAAGTAAAAACCACCCTGCAAAAGAGACAAGGACAAGACAAACCTCTTCATGTACTCTTGTTGAGAGAAAGATAAACACCACCGTAAACCACATCTTAAGATATATGATTGTATAAGCATGTTCATCAAATCTGTACGCTCTAAAATGGTTTTTCTTTTCATCTTTTCTTCTTTACGACGAATCTGATATATTTTATGGTCTTGATTAAAAAAATTGCAACTGTTGCTTCTGGAACTTTGATGAGCCGCGTTTTTGGCTTTATACGCGAGATGTTGATGGCAGCAGCTCTTGGAACCGGTCCTGTTTCCGACGCATTCAATGCAGCTTTTCGTTTTCCCAATACATTCCGCCGTTTTTTTGCTGAAGGCGCTTTTAATGCAGCTTTTGTTCCTCTTTTTGCAAAAAAGATTACTGAGGATGGTCAAGAAGCTGCATGCAAATTTGCAGAAGAGGTTTTTGGTGTTCTCTTTTCGCTGCTGTTGCTTTTAACCATTGCGATGGAATTAAGCATGCCCTTTTTAGTCCGAACGATCATTGCGCCAGGCTTTACAGGGGATGCCACAAAGTTTAATGCCACAATTCATTTCACCGCAATCATGTTTCCCTATTTAACATGCATGTCTTTAGCAGCAATGATGGGAGGGATGTTAAATGCTTTGCGGCGCTATTTTATCGCAGCTGTCGCGCCACTTTTTTTGAATATTCTTTTGATTGGTGTTCTTGCCTATGCTTGGATCTATCAGCTTGACGCTTGGCATATTGGTTTAAATCTTTCCTGGGGCGTTTTAGCAGCAGGAATTCTCCAGCTCACTTTAATCGCTGTTGCTTTGCGTCAAAGTGGAATGAAAATTTTCCTGCGCCGCCCCCGTTTGAGCCCCAATGTCCGTAAGCTTCTAAACTTAGCATTCCCTGCGGCCATCACCGGTGGTATTACACAAATCAATTTGCTCATTAATACCAACATTGCTTCCAGCCAATCGGGTGCTGTTTCCTCTTTAATGTATGCTGATCGCCTTTACCAATTGCCACTTGGCGTTATAGCAATTGCCGTTGCCACCGTCCTTTTGCCAGAATTAACAAGAGCTCTACGCAATAAAAAACACAAAGAAACCCATGATTTGCAAAACCGCTCTATTGAGTTTACCTTGTTGTTAACACTACCGGCCTCCCTTGCCTTTTTGCTACTTTCCACCTCCATTGTCAGTTTACTGTTTGAACGTGGTCAATTTACCAGCCAATCAACCTATCATGTTGCACAATTGCTTGAACTTTATGGGCTAGGACTTCCAGCTTTTGTGTTAATCAAAGTGTTGATTCCGAATTTCTTTGCCCATGAAGATACAAAAACACCGATGATTTTCACCGGTATTTGCGTTGTCATCAATATCGGCTTTGCTTTAACGCTCTTTCCCCTTTTATCAGCGAGAGGAATTGTTATTGCTGAAATCACCTCTGGATGGGTAAACACCTTATTGCTTTGTGCTGTGCTCATCAAACGTGGCTATTGGGAATATGATGCACAATTGATAAAACGCATAACATGCCTGATGATTGTTACTGTGTTAAGCGCAGTAGGACTTCATTATCTGTTCAATATGCGTGGCTTTTTATCTTTTCCTTTATCCTCACAAGCCCCCTTTTTCTTGCATGCCCTCACCTTGGCTGGAATTATGCTTGTGATCTTCTTGGTCTATTTTTGTGCCTATTTTTTACTTGATACCCGTTCCTTTCTCCGCACTCTCAAAAATTTTAAAAAGCAGCTATAATATTTTTTCTTGCTTTCAGAAAGACCTCTTGTCACAAAATAGGAAACCAATGTCACAAAACAGAAAAACCAATCACTTTAGTTTAAGAAAGAGCGCTTCTATGGATACAATCGTACCTCTTGTTTTTTCCGGCGTACAACCGAGTGGTCACTTACATCTTGGAAATTATCTTGGCGCCATTAAACATTGGGTTGAACTGCAAAAATCCTATTCTTGCCTCTATTGCGTTGTGGACATGCACGCGCTTACAGTCAATCCAGATCCACGCACCTTAATTGAATCGACAAGAGCAGTTACAGCAGCTTTTTTAGCTTCCGGTATTGACCCTCAAAAACACATTATTTTCAACCAATCTCGTGTTTTTCAACATGCTGAACTTGCATGGATTTTTAATTGTATTGCGCGTATTGGTTGGCTCCAACGTATGACGCAATTTAAAGATAAAGCAGGAAAGGATCGTGAGCAAGCATCCCTGGGGCTTTTCGCTTATCCCAGCCTCATGGCGGCCGATATTTTACTCTACCGTGCCACGCATGTTCCTGTGGGTGAAGACCAAAAACAGCATGTTGAACTGACACGTGATATTGCACAAAAGTTTAATAACGACTATGCTCATCGCATTGCAAATTTGAATTTTGGTGTTTCAATGCAAGTGGGTGAGGAAAAAAGACAAGGCTTTTTCCCAATACCAGAAGCACTAATAGGGGAAACGGCTATGCGTGTTATGTCGCTGCGTGATGGGACAAAAAAAATGTCAAAATCCGATCCTTCCGATTTTTCACGCATTAATCTGACTGATGATGCTGATCTCATCGCAAAAAAGATACGCAAAGCCAAAACGGACTCCGCCCCCCTTCCCGACACACTCAAAGCCCTAGAAGGACGACCAGAAGTCGATAATTTGCTTGGTATTTATGCTGCCTTTGCCCAAGTGAGCAAAGACAAAGCGCTCTTAGAATTTGCAGGAAAACAATTTTCTCTTTTCAAAACATCCTTAGCTGATCTTGCAGTCCATAAACTTTCCCCAATCACACAAGAATTACGCCGGCTTCATAAAGAAAGTGGCTATATTGACTCCGTCTTGCATGATGGTGCGCAGCGTGCCAGCACCTTGGCAGAAAAGAATATGAAACAAGTCCGTGAAATCGTTGGGTTTTTGCACCATACATGAAATAAGAAAACAGGAACGATAAAGAGTAGAGAAAATTCATGGTCTCTCAGAAAAAAAGTTCGAAACCAAAGAACAAGAAAAAAATTTTGGTTATTATCGATGAAACACCAGAATGCCGGCGTGCTATTGCTTTTGCTGCACAATATGCTCAAAATAACAAGAGAACATTGGTGTTATTTTCTGTTATTGATAGTGTAGAATTTCAACATTTTCTAGGTGTAAATAACGTAATGCGCGCAGAATCAACGCAAATTGCCCATAAAATGTTGGGAAAAATTGCCAATGAGGTGCGTGCCACACACGCTCTTGAAACAGAAATTATTGTACGTGAAGGCAAAAAAGTTGATGAAATTTCTAACCTTATAGATGAAGATAAACAAATCGTGCTCATTGTTTTGGCAGCTAGTAGACACACCGAAGGCCCAGGACCGCTTGTTCAATTAATCGGAAATCGAGGAACAGCTTTTTCAATTCCTGTGACCATTATTCCAAGCAATCTTGAAGATGAAGATATTGAATCTATCGCTTAAAAGGCAATATTCTAAGATCGACAATCTTCTCAATCCTGCATCATTAAAGGAGAGTGTATGTTTATTCAAACTGAAGTTACACCAAACCCTGCAACACTTAAATTCCTTCCAGGTCGCGTGGTGCTTTCCGAAGGAGTTTTAGAATTTCGTGACCGTGAAGAAGCCGTTAAAAATTCGCCTTTAGCTGCTAAACTGTTTGATATCCCAAATGTTAATGGTATTTTTTTGGGTTATGATTTTATCACCGTAAGCAAAAAAGAAGGTGAATGGCAACACCTAAAACCTGTGATCTTAGGCACCATTATGGAGCATTTTCTTTCTGGTGATCCGGTAATTATCAGCAACGCGACAACACAAGCGCAAACCCATGCTCTTAATGAAGAGTTTTATGCAGAAAAAGATGCTGATATCGTCTTAACAATTAAAGAACTTCTTGAAACACGTGTTCGCCCAGCCGTTGCCAATGATGGTGGAGATATTACTTTCCGCGGCTTTGAAAATGGTATTGTTTACCTCAATATGCGCGGCTCTTGTGCGGGTTGCCCTTCTTCAACAGCAACGCTCAAACATGGTATTGAAAATCTTTTACGCCATTTCATTCCAGAAGTTCTCGGTGTTGAAGCTATGCCGCAATAAAGAAACATGCCTTGCCCGTGCAGTATGCACGACTAAGGTGCGAACTGGCACCATCATTATACTCACCAGCTCATGGTGTTGCAACAGCTCTTGCATGAAAGTGATTTGAGACATATTTTTCCTTCTGTCTTCTCTAATTTTATCCATATGCCAATTCCACTGAGTGTGTAAAGCCAAATGAATAAAATTGATCATAATGAACAAAGAAGAGAGAAGCTTGCAAGATTCGGGGTTATGATTTAAGATGAGCAACGTAATTTATCTTTATAAATCAGCATGTTGTATATTGATCACCACCATCTTCACACAATTGTTTAAAAGAAATATCTTTCAATGCTCACAAGCTCATTTCATGGGAACCCATTTCACTATGCGCAGCTTTTGTACAAGCTGCCCTTCTTCAACAGCAACGCTCAAACATGGTATTGAAAATCTTTTACGCCATTTCATTCTAGATGTTGAGTTATGCCGCAATAAGGAAACATGTCTTGCCCGTGCAGTGTGCTTTCTTACTCACTCATTGTGCAGCCTATTCACATGCTCATTTTGAATGAAACATCTCTCAATGCTCACAAACTCATTTCATGGTAGCCTATTTCACTATGCGCGGCTCTTGTGCGAGCTGCCCTTCTTCAACAGCAACGCTCAAACATGGTATTGAAAATCTTTTACGCAAGAAATATTTCTTTCTCGTGGACTGAAGCATAACACGAACACTGTTTTAAGTCCCGGAGGTATCAAATTTTGTACTGAGAATTATCCTTTGAAGATGCATGGCTTGAAGCGTGACACAAGCCTCATTTTGAGACAAAGGATTTTCACATACTATACTAATAGTTATCCGTTGGGAATACATGGCTTGGAGTATTATACAAATATTGTTTTGAGATGCCATTACTATTTTTATTAATAATGGAAAATTTGTTAACCGTTAGTGGTGGGGATTCTGTGATGGGTTGAGAACCTGCTTTCGCAGTGAGAATATGAAGTTTTTTCATTGGTCTTTCACATTTTATCACTGTTTGCATAATTTTGCTACATTGCCGGTTTGAAATACATTGATTTATAAAGATATCGTTATGAAATGTGAATCATAACCGCAAATATTGTAAGATTCTCTCATTTCAAATTTGTTCGTGATGAAATAATTTTATTCACTTGGCTTTACACACTCAGCGGAATTGGCATGAAAGTAAAACGGGAGAAGAAAGAAGAGAAACGTCTTTCATGAATCACCTTCATGCAAAGACTGTCGCATAACTTGAAGTGTGATAAGGGTGCTATTTTGAGGTGATGGTTTCAGATACTGCACTAATAGTTATCCTTTGGGACTGCGATAGATTGTGCAGCATATTCACACACTTGTTTTAAAGAAACATCTCTCAAGGCTCACAAGCTCATTTCATGGGAACCCATTTCACTATGCGCAGCTTTTGTACAAGCTGCCCTTCTTCAACAGCAACGCTCAAACATGGTATTGAAAATCTTTTACGCCATTTCATTCTAGATATTGAGTTATGCCGCAATAAAAAACATTCCTTACGTATGTATTGTGCTTTCTTACCCGTGGATTGGAGCATAATACGGACACTATTTTGAGTCTTGGTGGTATCAAATACTGTACTGATAATTATCTTTTGGGGCTACATGGATTGTACAGCATATTCATGCGCCTGTTTTAAAGAAACATCTCTCAAGGCTCACACCCCATTTCATGATGCCCATTCCACAGTAGTATCTGTGAATTATATAACGACAAAGCCATTGAGCGCCACCATTTTTATGTTTATAAAGATACAAGCCAGCGCTCTTCATTTTACACACCCACTCTCAACGTTACAACAGTTTTTATATTGAAAGCGCCTATAAAAAATCTTTTTCATTCTTAAATAATTTTTATCTACCCCTCTTGTTGAGAAACAAGCAAAGGGGCATTTTTCATGTATTATGAGAAAGATTTGGAATGAGAGAATTTTTATCTTCACCTCTCATTGAAGACACAAAATGACGGGTTATCCTTATAAATCAATATCTTGCCCCCAAAAGCACCCACCCCACTCCCCCTTAAACTTTTTTAACAAATTCCGACTTTAAGCTCATTTGACCAATACTAGGGATTTTACAATCAATATTATGGTCCCCATCAACCAAACGAAT
>NZ_CALW02000055.1 GCF_000312565.1 Bartonella rattaustraliani AUST/NH4 | reverse complement strand
ATCAATGGAATGTTCATGCTCACGCCCATCTTCTTCAGACACAACATGCTTTTTGCCAGTAAATTTATGACGAATCCCAGGGGAACCCCCAAAGATACCAATCACCTCAGGGGTATGGTTGTGGATTTTCATTTGTAAACTGAGCGCTTTTACACCAAGTCCACTCACATCTATTTGCATATCCGAACCCCCTGGGTGATAGGTTTCGGTGATTTCTTCTAATGTGGGAAGTTTGAGGGTTTCAAGATCAAGATGAAGATTGACATCATCATCAACAATCAGGGTAAAACCGCGAACAATTCTTAAACTCATACCTCACTCCTTGCTGCTTTGCGATAAGCAGTCAGCGTATCGCCAAACTGATAGGTCATTTTATTTTGGATATCTTGGGCTAACCGATCAAAGTAAACGGCAAAGTTGAAAAATGCAAAGATGTGGAGCCTCTCTGCCACTGTTGGGAAAGAATTTGCAAACGGTGTAGAAGAATTAACCTTTGAACCACAAGCCCAACTGGCTTATCAACATCTAAGCTTGGATACTCTTGAAGATGCTGATGACTTTAAGGTTGATATGAACAATCCTCATCAATGGTTAATGCGTGTGGGTGGACGTTTAACCAAAACCGTTCTAAGCTCTGAAAACGGGCGTTCTCTTTCCATCTCAGGAAAGTTAAACGCGATCAAAACCTTTGATGATGATAAAGCCATATCGATTGATAAAGATTATAAACTTGAATCAATGGGCACCTCTCTTGAAGGTAGACTTGGGATCAATGCACAATTGTCTCAAAATATTGCCCTGCATGCGGATGTCAAGTTATCGACAAAAACTTCAAAAAACGGGGATAAGCGGAGCGAATTTCTCTGGTGGAATACGCTATAAATTTTAAAACAAAACGCTCGCATCTTTTATCCGGTTTCTTTGAACAAACTTTCATTCGGTTTGGATATCGCTTTAGAAAAAAGAGAAACCCAAAACCAAGACGCTCTGTTACAAAGAAGGGGCAGCACAATGTGCTGCCCCCTTTTCTTTAAACACTCTCTCTTTCACCAATCTCTTATAGATGACCATCTCATACAGAAAGACCGTTGTCTTTTCCACCAAAGCGCCCCTTGCATCTCCCAAAACCCATATCTTTTTTAAATTTTATCTCTGCTATTTTTGTTCCACGACTGGCCTGGCTCATCTTAATCATGCGATGCAAACTTTCTGGTACATCAATTGTTAAGACGCTTCACCCCCCCATCCATGCTCCCTTTATGATTTGCAATCCATGTATCAGCCATTAAGGGAATTAATTAAACCCATCACGACACTCTACCGCCATGCTATGCCTACCTCCACTCTCTAAGAAGGATAAATTTACGTTAGTAAAAACGTATTATCGTGTCTCATTTTTTATATTTTTCCGTATTTCTTTAAAAGCAGTTCACGCACCTCGTCTGCTATTTTTGTTCCACGACTAGCACAACTCATCTTAATCATGCGATGCAAACTTTCTGGCACATCAATTGTAAGACGCTTCATCCCTCCATCCATACTCCCTTTACGATTTGCAATCCATGTATCAGCCGTAAAAGGAACTGATTTGTTGGTTGGCTTCGTCCCAATCTTAATTTTTTTATTCATCATACGAACTCCTTGATTTCCGCTACAATAGCCTCAATCTCTGCGGCTGCTGGTCCTTGTTTATCCACTTCATAAACGGCTTTTCCCTGAGCCACAGTTTCCGCAAAAATCACACGCTGAGCAACGCTTGCAGAAAGAACATGCATTGAATATACTCCTAGAGCTTCCCCTACATCACGCCCTATCGCTGTATTGACTATTTTACGGTTAATAACAAAAGCAGATTTCAAATTGTCCTTATAGACGCGTGCGTCATCAATAAGCTTTACAATTCCATCAGCAGCCCAAATATCATAGGGACTAGGTTGTACAGGAATAAGCACCAAATCCGAAGCCATAAGAGCACTGCGCGCAAGATCTGTAACCCGTGGAGGACCATCAATAATGATATGGTCATAATGATGAGCAATCTGTGTAATCTCTTTATGAACCGTTGCACGTGGCAAACCAACAACTGGAAACAAAGGGGCCCCTTCACGGGCAGCCGCCCAATCCAATGCACTTCCTTGCGGATCAACATCTATAAGCAACACACGTGCCCCCGTCTGTGCGAAACTCGCCGCGATATTCACGCTTAATGTTGTTTTTCCCACACCCCCTTTTTGATTCAAAAGTCCAATGATCATTCATGACGCCTTTCAGCCTTATCGTTTTTACGATTATACAGAAAATTACAAAAGAAACAAGCATTCCGATACACGAAAAATCACCACCGATCCCATTTCATGATAAAAGCAAAAACGACATCCTCCCTTATTGAGAGCTTGAATCATTCTCGTCATTCCACATAAAGAGCGGAGGTAGCGCATAAAATGGCGGTAGAATGTTGTGAGGGGCTCAACCAATTTCCTTAACGGCTAATACATGGGTTGAAAATCATAAAGAGAGCATGGATGGGGGGATGAAGCGCCACACAATGATGTGCCGGCAATTGATGTGCCAGTGGTATGCTAGAAAATTTGCATCGCATGATTAAGATGAACTAGGCCAGTCGTGGAACAAAAATAGCAGACGAGGTGCGTGAACTGCTCTTAAAGAAATACGGAAAAATGTAAAAAATGAGACACGATAATACGTTTTTACTAACGTAAATTTATCCTCTTAAAAGATATAGAAGAAAGAAAAATTTTACATTTTGAGGGTTAACGCGTAAACTCGATAGAAATTATGCGTTTAAATCCACCATTGTGCAATGCTTATAAAATATCTTTACTGAAAATATTTATTAGGCAGCATATTGATTTATAAAGACAACTTGTCATTGTTCATTTTGAATCATAATCCCAAATACCCGTAAAATTATCTCACTTCAAACCTCTTTTATGTTGAATCAATTTTGTTCACTTGACTTTTCCTCCATAAGCAGAGTTGGCATATGGGGGTAACGAGAGAAGAAAGGAGAAAAAATGTCGCACATGAATCGCTCTCACGCAAAAACTGTCACAACAGAGCACACCATAAAATTTAGCACCTTTGGCAACTTGAACAAATTTTTTGCATTTCTTTATCTATCAAAGTCATTCTCTATGTGTATTCCTCCCCCAAACACGCAGTCTCCCACAACAAACCATGCTTCATTCCCAAAGCAAAAATGATTATTAAGAGTGTTTCCCTTCTCACATCTGCTTTTGCATGAAAAAAAGATTATAAAGAATTATATTGGAGTTACACTCTTCTCTCTTGCACTATAGAAGGAAATGGTTTTTTGATGAAGAGGAAAAGAAATTAAAAAATGATCCCTGCACTACTCTATAACATTAAAATAAATAATAAAAGTTCGCCATTATCATAAGATCAATCATAAAGATGTTGCGGATATAAATATGCAGTTCTTTTTCTCATCAGAGCTATTCTTCTCGACAAAGAAAATATTTCTGTTAAAATCTCATTCGAGAAACTTTATTCTTATAATACTTTATTTAACATACCAGAAAACATCATGAAAATGATGTGAGTGGGGATAACAAAATGCATTTACAGGAAATTGATCCTGATATTTTTATCAGCGCCCAGATTCACGTTGAACATATCAAAACATTAGCACAAGCGGGTTTTAAGACTATTGTCTGTAACCGCCCTGATAAAGAAGATCCTCATCAACCTGATTTTGCCACCATTAAAACAGTCGCAAAGGAATATGGCCTCGAAGTACATTATATTCCTATCGCACCACCAACCATAAAACAATCCGATATTGAAAAGATGAAAACCGTTCTCAAAACAGCACCCATGCCTCTTCTCGCCTATTGCTACCACGGAACACGCTCACAGCATCTTTATCAGTTGACTTGCCTTTAAGCATTTGCCCCAACAACACGCAAGAACCCCTTGAAATCAAAGCAATTTTAAGAAAATTCTCAAATCAAATAATAAAACCGCGCACGCAATTTTAAAAACGGTCTTTTTTCCCTTACCTCTTGCTTTCATCAAATGCATTGACCACATTTTTAACAATCGATTGCCTTTAAACTCTTGTTTTAACAAATCATAAAGAAATAAGAAGTAAAATTTTTGCAGAATCATCAAACGATCCCATTCCACAAATTTATGAAGAAAATAATGTCTGAATCAGAACACCAAACAACAGATTCTCTCTCTCAACAACGAAAAATGCATACACTTCATGATGTTTTAGAATATATTTTCGTGATCACCATCAGTTTAAGTGCCATTTCTGCTGCTCTTATCTCTTTTTCAGGTCACTTCATCTTTTTTTCAGATCAATTCAAGGCCATTTTTTAAAAGTAAGCAGTCTATCTAACGGAGATAAGGGCTGTACTGCCGCCAAAATTTCCTTTGCTCCTTTTTCATCATATTGCATTTGTGCAATCAAAGGTTCAAGCCCATCGAACTTTTCTTGCCCTCGCAAAAACTGAAAAAAAGAAACGGTGCAACTTTCTCCATAAAGGTTATCGTTAAAATCAAACAAATAGGTTTCTAAAAGCGGCGCACCATCTTTAACAACCGTTGGACGACACCCAAAACTTGCAACCCCATCATGTAAAATACCATTCGCACGACGCAATCGTACTGCATAAACACCATGCGCCAAACTGACTTGAGAAGGTAAAGTCTGATTAGCAGTAGGAAATCCCAAGAGACGTCCAAGTTTTTCACCCTCGACAATATTAGAACGCACACGATAATGATAACCTAACAAACGCGCTGCAGTTTCCACCTGTCCTTGCGAGAGAAGCTCACGAATAGAACTAGAGGAAATGATCGGCTGCTGTAAATCCTGAGGGCTCCCCACACAAGGAACTTGTACGACCTCAAACCCGTATTCTTCTCCTCTTTGACAAAGAAGTTGTGCGTTTCCACTTTTCTGATGTCCAAATCGAAAATTCTCACCCGTTACCACAACGGAGACATCAAAGGTTTGTTTCAAAATCACGTTGATAAATTCATCCGCTGAAAGAGCGGCAAAATTCGCATCAAAAGGCTGTTCAATCACGCCATTAAATCCGAGAATTTTAAAAATTTCAGCTTTTTCAGCAGCCTCAGTCAAGCGATCAACAGGCGCTGATTGTTGAAAAAAACTTCTCGGGTGTGGTTCAAAGGTTAAAACAACAGCGAGCTTGTTTCTTGTACGCGCTAAATCGAGCGCTTTTTGAAGCACAACCTGATGTCCACGATGAACACCATCGAAATTCCCAAGTGCCAACACTGCTCCCCGCAATGATAAAGGAAGCATATGGCCCCCCGAAAGATGCAAAAAATCAGACATTATTGAAGTGCCCACATGACCGCCTGTGGCTGATAGCCATGACGTTTAATAAAAGAATGCAATGCTTGCTTATCTACAACACCGTTTTGCATATAGTCATAACGATGAATCCCCCCCATGATATAAAGAACATCAAGACCAAAATGAACAGCCCCCTTCACATCGGTCAAAAGACCGTCACCAATCGCCAAAACCTGGCTTTTTTCCACTGTTCCCCGAATTTTCTCAAGTGTTTCAAAGGCACACTCATAAATAGGTGCATAGGGTTTACCGGCAATACGCACTTCCCCCCCTAATTGTTGGTAAAGGCGCGCCAATGCACCAGCACACCAAAATTCCTGATTTCCATAATGGACAATCACATCAGGATTGGCACAAATAAAAGGCAAGTTCCGCGCACACATACGACGAAACATAAGCTCATAGGCCGATGGTTTTTCATCAAGCTCTTCAAGAAAACCACTGCAAACCACTACAGAAGCATCCCTCTCCTCAACCAGTTCACAATCTACCCCTTCAAACAACCCCAAATCACGTTGCTGACCAATGAAAAAAACTTTACGCGGCGCAGCGCGAATAAGATCACGCGTCACATCCCCTGAAGTAATAAGAGCATCATAATAATCGCTATGAACATTCATGCTTTGTAACTGAGCAATAACATCTTCTCGTGGTCGAGGTGAATTGGTTAAGAGAATGACACTTTTTCCCATCTGCCGAACTTTGTACAATACTTGCAATGCCGGGTCAAAAGCACGCACACCGTTGTGCACAACACCCCAAACATCGCAAAAAATAGCATCATAACGCGTTATAACAGTATCAATATGGGTAAGTTCATTCATGCTGCACCTGTTTGTATCCTTACCATTTATCAAACTGTCTTTTACTTTAAAACTACTTATCGGAAGATAATTCTTCTGTTATCCGCTTTCTCAACACTTATTTTTTCTCTTCATCATTTCACAATGCGTAGAAAGCATAGAATAGAAAAGTTTGAAGAATGATAAAAAAATATTATAAGCAATAAAAAACTCTAAAAATGCTTTATATGAGGAACTTATTATTCTACAATAACGAAAACTGCAATTTCCACGATTTATACCACCAATATAAAATGGAGAGACACTGCACATAAGCAGATTTTTATTTAGAATAACATTTCTCTTTCAAAAACAGCGAATAAAGTACATAATGATAAAGAAACGTGGGAATAGTGAGCAAAACTCCCCGTGCCCCCGCTCTTGTTTCTTAAATATCCGTCGTACACAATGTTGTTCATAAAATGAGATCTTTTATCCAGCAAAAAGATGAAAAGCACCCTTCAGACGGATTGAATAAAGATGTTGCAATAAGAGATGATCCTTTCTAACAAATATGAGAGAAATCTTTCTTACAGTAAAAGAGTTTTTAAAATTCACGAATAATCATAGGAGGATTTTCTCATTTTATTTTAAATCTTCTGCATCATAAACCAATAAAACCCATGACACATCACAAATGAAAACTCTGTGGAGATAAAAATCACTAAAAAAACACTGAACAAGGGTTAAAAGCAAACCGCATAAATCACTTTGATGCAAGAACTATCGCAACATCGGAGGTAATAAAACATATGAGACGAGAATTAAGTATACGAAGAGTGAGCAAATAAAACGAGGGATGCAGCGTATGAAAAAAGCAAAAACTAAAGATCGTATGCCGCATAGATTTCACATACTCTCTTCCGCAATATTGTGACGAAATGGTCTTTTTAAGCAATAATTAAAGATCTCTTGTAAAAACTGCAATGCATTAAACAACAAAACATATGAAAACACGATAGCGTTTTATATATCATTCAACACATTGATTTATAATGATAAATCATCATTATCTACCTTGAATCACACCCCCGAATACCCATAAGATTCTCTCATCTCAAATCACTTCATATTGAATCAACTTTGTTCACATGTCTGGACACTATCAGCGAGATTGGCATGTAGATAAAAATAATAGAAGTAAAGGAGGAAAAATGCCTCTCATGAACGGCTCTCATGCAAAGACTATAGCAAATCTCATGAGTGCGTAAATATTGAGCACATAAATGTACCGAAAATTGGTAAAGAGAATGATGGTGCCGGTTTGTTATTCAAAATCATTCTCTCTTAATAATTTGAAGAGCAATTCTTTTTAGTGCGCGTCTTAAAATGCTAAAAACTATGATGCTAAATGATAAAACACCTCAATATGCATAATCACTAGATAAATCCATATGCCCCATCAATGATTTTAATGATTTAAAATGCTCAATATTGACTGAAATTAAATTACCGCTCCCCTTCTGCTTCTTTCGCACGAGCCGTGACGTGTATAGCTTGTGAAAGATCATTCACTACATTCAAATGTTTTTGAAGCAATTCACTATTACGATGTAACTTTCCCTGTAAACCTGATAACAAGTTTTCAATTTCATTTTCAAGATCTTCATTCATGTAGCGTCTTATATCACTCATAGATTTGTTAAGATCGCGTAAACCACGTATTTTACATAAATTTATCTCTTCATAATCTGGAAGAGCGCTATTCTCTAGCATATTGCTTTCATAATCGACAACTTGTGCCAAGCCTTTAACCGCAGCTACAAGTTTTGTCATTGCCCAATCGCGATCAATAAGATTATTATCTAAGGCTTTTGCTTTTAATGCCAAACTGTCATCACCGTATTGCACTACAGACATTTCTATTTCCCCTTCAACAGTATATTGTTCAACCTTGCTCTCAAATAAGGGAGATTGAACAGCTCCTCTTCAACACTGATACACTTAAATTGAATTCATTGTGCGCATAATACCCCAACAACAGCACAACAATCCTTCAAAGAGTCTATCTTTTCGGTTTTCAGTACGTTATATGAAATATTGGCTCTTAAACCATGATTGGTCTTGCTCTCTAGCTACCTATTGACGCGATATCGATCCACCAAAATGCCATGCACTTTTGCACAAATCTCTAAATCACATGAGGACTTTCATTTACATGAGGCGGACTTTCACTCATACAAGACAGATATTGGGAAACTCCAAATCTATCCTGCCTCCCTTTGGCGAAAAACGATGATGTATTAACATCCGCGCACGCCAAATATGTCAATAAAATTCACGACACAAAAAATTTACGACACATAAAGGTCCAAACGCTCTAAAGATTTCAGCACTTTGCTCTCTATCCTTGTTATTTCTGCATATCCAATGATGTCTACTTTGTGTATCTCTAAAAGCCCCCCTAGAAGATTACCAAGCCTACATTCACATAAAACCTGCCCTTCTCTCTGTTTCACTCCACACACATACGGCATTTCACGCAAAACGCAAAAAACATCCTTTTGAACAGATCAATATACAGCAATATCAAAGAAGATATCTTTAAATAGCTACACAGCCATAAAACTCCTTTTTTCATTATCATTAGCTTTTCTTTGCAACTGACGACTATATAAGATTCTTTACTTTCTTTCAAGAGTTCCTAAAACAACATACAATTTTGTCATCTTCTTATGGTATAAACTCTTGAAATCTGGTCTTCACTGCATTGCCACCCATTGTCTTTACAAAAAACTGTCTTCTTGCAAACCATTTCCTTCAATAACGTATAGCTTACTGTACCCTTACTCTAGATGTACTTTATAGGTAAAAGAAAAGCTATAGAAATAACAATTTCTTCTGCAAAATAGAGCTTTACGCTATGAGCTCGCTTGCTCATATTCAGGATGAAATTATTTTTTAATAATCAGATATTAGCAATACTCAGCTATGCGTGTTTTTCATAGAAAAGCTTTGGTTCATTTGGTTATGCTACAAAATCAATCAGAAGATTTATATAAAAAAATTCTTTACACACAACAGCTCTACATAAAAATAAAGCCAACACACATAAATCCCTCTTTTAACGCTTTAGCGTTAATAGAACGAAAGTTTTTATGGAAAAAAGAAAAGTTTCTAGCTTGCTGAATATACTGTACTGACATATATATTACGAACTGTAATATATATGTTATTCATAAAATTGATACCACAAAGAACAGGAGGAAGTTCTTATGGCTGATATTATAAAAGCTACAGTGCTTTATTCAACATTCATTGTTAGCATAATGCTTTTGTCGTCCTTGCTCTTGTCATAGGAAGACATTCAGTGCGTCTTTTGCTTCTTTCATGACGTACTTACAGGAATTTCGTGATATACTTAACAGGGATATTCTACATTCTTATAAACTCAAAGAAGGGTTTTAAGACAGCTGGTGCGTTGCGTAGTAACGTGAAAGCGTGTTCTCAAGTACTCTCCTGTTAAGCAGTTTTTTGTATGTCTTTTTCACAATCAGACTTCATATCTTCTTCTCTTTTGAGTCACAGTATCGTTTGAGATTGCTTTTCTTCTTGCTCTAAAGGAGGGAAATTTTTATTCCAACATCACCAATCTATAACCGATTGTTTTTCTAGGTTCATTTCATCTCTTGGTCGTTTCTGTCATCCATTTTAGAAGCATATTAAAGAATATCTTTTGAAGATAAAGATTATGCACGCGTTTATGCTTTTATTTATTTCCTTCCTTGAAGGTGAAGACACTTTATGAAATGGGAAGATAGCCTGATTTAGGGAGTACGCGACCTTGTACAGGCAAAACATTGATTTATATAGATAATCTATCGTTATTCATATTGAATGAGAGGCCCGAATAACGTAAGATTCTCTTATTTCAAACCTGCGTATCTTGAATCAATCAAAACTACTCACTTGCACCTCACAAGTGAGATGAGTGTGTGGATAAAATTTGTATAAGATAAAGGACTAAAAATAGCTCTTATGAACCGTCTTAATGCAAGAGTTGTCGCAACATTAAATAGTATGATGACACCGGCTTGACCCTTCATAAGCGTAAAAATGGGGGCGCTCAATGGATTTATCGTTATACAATTCACGGGCGCCGTCGTGAAATGGGCTTAGGGGCTCTAAGAGAAGTCTCTTTAAAACAAGCCCATGAACATGCAACGCGGTGGCGTTCTGTTTTACATGAGGGTCGTGCCCCCATTAAAGAACGCAATAAACAAAAACGTGAAGCAATGCGTAATTTTCATTATCTTAAAGACATTGCTTTAGATACTTTTGAAAGCCGTAAAGCTGAATTAAAGGATGATGGTAAGGATGGCGATTGGTTTTCATCTTTACAACTTCATGTACTCCCCAAATGAGGCTGTCTACCTATTTCAGAGATTACATAAGCAGATATACGCGATACACTTGCCCCCATATAGCATACAAAAGCTGTAATAGCAAAACATGCACTCGTTCGTCTTAATCTTTATCTCAAACATACTGCTGCATTGGGATTGGATGTTGATTTACAAGTCACAGCCAAAGCACGCGCTCTTTTAGGGAAACAACACCATAAAACGCAAAATTTTCCAGCTATGAATTGGAAAAATGTGCCTGCTTTTAACTGCACTCCCCCCAATTAAACGCAATACGCCTAAGCACAGCAATGCCATTAAATACAATTTGTAACAATTTTTCAACAATAAAATAACACATATTGATATATTCAAAAGGAATCTGTTAAGCAGCGTTTATGAACACCTAAAGGATTCAAAGCGATGAAATCATTATCCATAACGCGCATCATAACATTTATAGCCTTTTTTTCCACATCAGTGTTACCTGCATCAGCGTCATTTGAATTTATAGATAAATTGACGCGTATGTTTACAAGTGTAGATACTCTAGAAAAGTATAATCAACTTTACAACCAATACGTGAGTGAAATGTATATTAGCTCTATGCATTTTCAAAAGCTAAGCCAAGCACAACAATTTGTATATAGCCGTGGACATCATAATATGCCTTCCAAATTTGATACTGTATTGCATCGTCACGTATTCGTTGTTTTATGCGGACGCTTTGTGAATTTATTACGGGGTGAATATAATGAGGAAATGTCATGGGCAATGCTACCCAATGTAATAAGTCGTTTACGCTATGACCATAATTGGAGTGAAAGAGATTTTATGTGGGCATACAACATGTCAAAGAACGACAAAGATCCAATGATTTATTATGCGAAAAAATTGCTTAAGACTTCGGAGAACCATAGTATTAACCCAGAAACACAAATGGTTGTTGTAGTAGCTGACGTGAACACCGGTGATTATGAAAACACTGCACAAGTCGCTCGGTTTTGCAGAGACTTACCAACAATTTTCAATATAATGAAACCGTGATAGAGATTGTCATTTAACAATCAAAATGTTTCTGAAGGGCATTAAGAGCAGCCTGCAATGTACTCACAAGATATGGCAATGGTTTATCTTCTATGACAATAGACTGTATCGCAGCATAAAGATTGTGCTATCTATAAAAGTCTTGCGCTTCTGAATGCTCACATGCGTTATAAGATTTATATCATAATTTGCTTTTCACGCTTCGTTCATAAATGGCAACTGTTGATAAAAAAGGGTCAATTGAATCACATATAAAAGTGTGGATTCGTATAAAACAATCTCATACAAGCTATTGATTTTATTGTATTTCTATGAAAAAATATTGTCTTGTAAAGTTGAAAACCAATGTTCAGCCTTACCATCTTCTTTTAATTCGGCTTTACGACGTTCAAAAGCCTCTAAGGTAATGTCTTTGAGGTCATAAAGGTTACACATTGCCTCACGCTTTTATTTTTCACGTTCTTTAATAGGGGCACAGCCTCCCCGCAAAACACAACACCACCATGTTGCCTGTTCATGGGCTTGTTTTAAAGAGACATTTCTTAGCTTTCTAAACCCATTTCGCAGCGATATAGATGAATTGTATACCAATAAATCCTGTATACTGATAAAGCCATTGCGTAGCACTATCTTCACGCCGATAAAAAGCTAACATCATCATTCTCTTTACCAACTCAGAGTCTATTTACGCGCTTATGAGATTGTGACAGCCCTTGCATGAAAGCAGTTTATGAAAAACACTTTCCTCTTTTCTTCTCTGGCTTTACCTCTCACGCCAACCCCGCTTACGACATACAAGCAAAGTAAACAAAATTGATTCAATATGAAGTGATTTGAGATGAGAGAATCTTAACAATATTCGGGGGTGTGATTCAAGGTGCATAATGACGATTTATCGTTATAAATCAATCTATTGCATCCCGCCCTATTCTTAACAGAAATAAAGTCTTCTGAAAACTTTTGTGCATGTAGAAAATGAAAGCTTGGAGCTTGGAGCTTGGAGCTTGGAGCTTGGAGCTTGGAGCTTGGAGCTTGGAGCTTGGAGCTTGGAGCTTGGAGCTTGGAGCTTGGAGCTTGGAGCTTGGAGCTTGGAGCTTGGAGCTTGGAGCTTGGAGCTTGGAGCTTGGAGCTTGGAGCTTGGAGCTTGGAGCTTGGAGCTTGGAGCTTGGAGCTTGGAGCTTGGAGCTTGGAGCTTGGAGCTTGGAGCTCCCACGATAACAAGCTTTTGTCAATCATTTTTTTCAAAACATCCTGTTTCAGAGTGTTTTTTAAATACAGATTTACCAAGCGCGTTTTTCTATAGTAATGCTCACTGACTTGCATCATTATTTCAAACAACTTTCTGACACCAATTTTCAAACCATAGAAAGCACCACATTAAAATTTGTTTTGTTCTTTACAATAAAGACATAATGATATAAAATCATCGTGATACTTATTCCCTCAAATGAATAGGTAGGCATTAAAAGCATACCAATACCAAAGGCATATCTATGTATAAAAAATCTATTTATAAGAGAAACTTTTTATTATGCACAATTGCTGGAACTTTGATTTCCTCTCATGTCAATTTAGCTTATGCAAATGCACCCCTTCAGGAAATTTCTAAGATTGAGGTAAAAGAAGGAAAGCAGGAAACTTTTAGTAATATTATTGCTCACAGCAAACTTAATAATGTAAATGCTGTTGGAAAAGATTCTATAGCCACAATTACAAAAGCAAAAATGACTTCAGACATGATTTTGCTTAGTGCAACAAAAGGTGGACGTATTAACGCTAGAGAGATTGATGCTAAAGCACTGGTAACAGGTTTGCAAATTGGATATGGTTTAATCAATCTTGAAGATTCCATTGTGAATGTTACGGGGAATCATAGTAGTTATGGTATCAGCTTTACTTGGATGCAAGACACAACAAACGTCACTTTCAATGAAGCAATTCTTACCAATACAAAACTTCATGTAAAAGA
This sequence comes from Bartonella rattaustraliani AUST/NH4, assembly GCF_000312565.1. Classification (GTDB taxonomy): domain Bacteria; phylum Pseudomonadota; class Alphaproteobacteria; order Rhizobiales; family Rhizobiaceae; genus Bartonella; species Bartonella rattaustraliani. The sequence continues at coordinate 18,164 of NZ_CALW02000055.1, read as the reverse complement.
TGGTATTGGTATTTTAGGACCTCTTTCAAGTGGTACAGTAAAGCTTAAAAATTCAGAAATCCGTTCTGATGTGTTATTGCAAAATAAACACATGCTGGGAACTAAGCCTGTAACTCTTACATTAACTGCTGATCATTCATTTTTGGAAGGAAGAGCAAAAACATTACAGGACAATACAACGATTTTTACTTTGAAGAATGACAGCAAATGGCTCTTAAAAATTAGTGAACATGAACCAGATGATCGTAATCCTTTTGACCTATTTGGCTATGATCTTCTTGACATTAAGAAACGAGCGCGTTCCTTTATTTCGATATTGAACCTCGATAGTAGCGCCATCATATTTGATGCCCCGGAAAATGGACAATATCAAACTCTCAGTGTAGGGAGAGGAGAAACTGTTGAGACACCACAGTTCGGTGAATATCCGATTTTTAATAATCTTAAAGCGCCCCATGAAACACCTAGGGCAACAACACAGCGTACTTCAGCTGTTTACAATGCCACGGGTGATGCAAAAATTTATTTGAATGCCGAATGGAGTGATGGTGCACCAAAAGAACAACAAAAAGCAGACCGTCTTCTCATTTATGGTGATGTATCCGGAACGACAACAATCCATTTCAAGAGTCTTCTCCCAAAAGAACAAACAAGAGGAAATGAAGAAGCGGTAGAAGAGCAGATTCCTGCGAATATGCGTGGGCTTTCACTCGTTCAAGTTTCTGGAAATGCAAATGAAGATTCCTTCAAGCTTGCAAATGGCTACACCACAATGGGTAGATTGCCTTACAAATATATACTGAATGGTTATGGACCAACATCAAGCCATGGAAAAACCAATAGAGGACAACGCTTCTTAGAAGAAGGTAAAGATTTCTGGGACTTCCGTTTGCAGAGTGCTACTCTTGATAGTGAAGCGAAAATCAAGGCTGTTGTGCCACAAGTGGCAAGCTATTTAGTAATGCCGAATGCATTGTTTTCCGCAGGTATTGCTGATGTAAACAATCAAAATGCGCTGTTAGACAACACGCAAGCAACAGAAATGGAAGCAAAGAAAGGTATCTTTTTCTCTTCTTATGGCAATAGTGTAGCATTATCTTCCCGTCGTAATCCTTTACAATATGGCTATGGTGCTGATGTTCGCTATACGGCATTGCAAACAGGTTTTGCGTTTGCCGCACTAGAAGATCAAAATATGACAACGCGTTTTGGTCTTTTGGGTGCATACGGAAAGTTGGCATTCACCCCAAAGGATATAGATGGCTCTAAAAAGAGTACATTGGATAAATGGTCCATTTCTGCATATGGTAACCTCCAGCATAATAATGGTATGTATTTCAATGCATTCCTCTCTTACGGAACTTTCAAGGGGCACATTGCCACAGCCTTTGTAGCAAAAACTACAGAACTGGATAAGACGAAAGCATTGAGTGCATCAGCGACTGTTGGACAGAAGTTAGCAACCGGTACAAAAGGCTTGGTCTTTGAACCACAAGCACAGCTTGTTTATCAACGTCTCTCATTTGGATCTCTATCAGATATTGACGGGTTTGATGTCAATATAGGTGATCCTCATCAATGGTTGGCGCGTATTGGTGGGCGTTTAACGCAAACGATACTTCCTGCTGAAGATGGTTGTGCTATTTCTCTCTATAGTAAACTGAACTTTACGAAAACTTTTGAGAGCGATAGAACGATAAAAATTGGTGATACTTTCTATCTTGATTCTATGGGATCTACGATTGAAGGCGGTCTTGGTGTTCATGCACACCTTTCCCAAAACGTCGCATTTCATGGTGATGTGAATTATCAACATAAACTGCAAGAAGCAGGCATATCCGGAGTCAGTTTCTCTGGTGGAGTACGCTACCGTTTTTAGAAATCATTGATTTCTCTTTTTGAAACATAAGCAGCGCTGAAAGATAAACGGCGCTGTTTGTATTTTGTACCTTATAAAAAATGTGATTTATAAAAATTAAAGCGTAATCCCTCAAAAAATGATCCCATTTTGAGCATAAAAATATTCCTGAAATATCTTTATACATGAAAAATTTTTATGATAATAGAGAGGGTGCTTTGTATGTTTTCATTAAGTTTGAGCGTATACAAACGATCCTTCTCATCGTAGAGAATTGCTATCAATGAGGCAAAGCTTTCGTTCCTTTCTTTTTCTTAAAGAGTTTGATGACAAGCCAAACAACCCTACTGAAAGAACAAGTGGGAATATTTCCATTCAGTATCTTTTACATAACCATTCACAACCATTGAGATTAGATGAAAACTAATCTCAACAAATTTTTGGCAAATTCTGATCAATAGAAACCAATAAATTATTCCGCTCTATTCTAGAGAGAAATCTTATCATAGGTAAAAAAATATATGGGTTTGTAAAAATAGAGCAGCGTTTTGCATGTTGAATGAAAAGCTTTCGTAAAGCTCTCTTCTTTCAAATGCGCTTTATGATCTATCAATTTAATACACTCTCTTGCACACCATCAGTAAAAAGTAGGCATGGTAACAACACGAATTGAGAAAAATGCCTGTGATACCCACTCAATACAAAAGCCATAACCATATGAGTGGCTCAAAAAGAGAATAATGAGATCAATTTGTTCATATAAGAAAACAAAATAGACAAACAATGCCATAACATACGTCGTTTCCAACAAAAGAAAACAGCGAAAAACAATCACATATAACACATAAAAAGGGAAGAGTTATATGCTGATCATCCCCCATGTGTATTTTCATAAAAGTCCATAAACACTCTTAAATGGTATAAAAGGAGTTTTCTTTATGAGCGTCATAAAAATATAGAACCAAGAAGGCTCCTTGAAAAACAGAAAGTCTCTTAAACTTTCCCTCTCTTCACTTTTAAAAACAATGGACAACCAAAGTTATGAAATTGATGATCATGAAACACACATATGTTTCTTATCTTTATGTATTCCTTATCTTTATTGAAAGTTGTCAATAGATTTGTGTCTACTCTAATTTTGAAAGTCCTATAAGAAAGAACAGCTGCCATAAGAATATTTTTATTGATTGATCATGAAGTCATTGGAAAAAATGCATCTGTATTTTTTCGTTCCTTAATTTATTTTTCTTGTTGATTTTTTGATCAATTTTACGACAGCAATTTCATTTCTGTCGCATTTTGGAACCCTCTCCTTTTTCTTAAAAAGAATCCTATCATCACTTTTTAATCATCATCTACTTTTTATAAAAAAGAAAAAACACGCTTTTCCATGAGCATGGGGGAAAAAGTATACATCACCTTCAATCATAAGCAGTAAAAAACATGACCTTTCCAATTGTTACCCCTTCTCTCATAAAACAAAGATGTAAGAGAGAGAGACTATCTTGAAAACACATCTCTAAAGACATGCACAACCAAACGATCTCTAGAAAAAACAGTGATAAAATCCGCAGAGTTGTTTCAAATTTATATATAAATTTCTTCTCTATACAACGCCTTAATTCATAAGGGTTATTTGTCGTTTCTCACCTTGAATCACAAGCCCGAATACCCATAAAATTCTCTCATTTCAAACCTCTTTATGTTGAAGCAATTTTGTTTACTTGGCTTTACACTATCAGTGGAGTTGGCATGAGGATAAAAATGATAAAAGAAAAAAGGAAAAATATCTCTCACGAACTGTCTTCATACAAGGGCTGTCACAATCTCATAAGCGCATAAATCTACCATGAGCTGGTAAATATAATGACCGATGCCAGCTGGCACCTTTCTAAACGATGATGGTGTGCAATGGCTTTATCGTTATACAATTCACTAAAACACCGACCGCGACATGGACTTAGCAGTTCCAAGAAAGATCTCTTTAAAACAAACCCGTGAACAGGCAACACGGTCGCGTTCTATTGTTGCGGGAAAGCCGTGCCCCCATGAAAAAACGTGAGAAACAAAAGCGCGAAACAATGTGTAATCTTCATGATCTCAAAGACATTACTGTGAATACTTTTGAGCCCCTCTCCTTTTTCTTAAAAAGAATCCTATCACCACTTTTAAATCATCATCTACTTTTTATAAAAAAGAAAAAATACGCTTTTCCATGAGCATGGGGAAAAAAGTATACATCACTTTCTAATTATTAGCAGTGAAAAAGATTGCTACCTCAATTCTTCCCCCTTCTCTCATAAAACCAAGGCGTAAAGAGAAAGACTGTTTCGACAACATATCTATAAAGACATGCACAACCAAGCGACCTTTAGAAAAACAGTAATAAAAACCCGCGTAGTTTATTTCAATTTTATGTGTACATTTCTTCTCTAAAAACGTTGAGCAAAGATGTTTATGAAAACGGATCAAAAACTGGCAAAGGGGTTATAAGATCCGTTATCCTGTCGCCATTTCAAAGGTTCGGTAAAATGGCTTGACCAAAGACCAATCTTGTTATGACGTGCTATATTTTCAGCACTGCGATACTGTTCTGGAATAGGATTTTTGCTCTCTTTTGCAAGCACCAGCATACCCTCTGCAAGACCAACTTCAGCGACATCAACCCCATCAATAAAACATTGCGCATAAGAAATACCATTATGTATAAGAGCCTGCTTGCAGGATAAATTCTGCCCAAGTGTTTTGGTAACAAGCCAAGCCGTTGTAACCGCACCACAAGGCCATTCTTGATTGTTTAATTTTGCTTTTTGACGCGGTGCACAAGTATCCACACCATATAAATGAACATGACGCGTCGTATGTGTACGCCAAGATTGGGCAACAGGTATCAACAATTTAAAGGTAACACCACTGGTAACAGATGCCGTGCCATGAAAAACAACTGCACTGTTCAATGAAACACTCTTTTGCACATTCAAAGCAGGCTCGTTTTTTGCGAATTGTTGTTTAACTATGGAATCTCTTAAAGAGCCCATTGAAGACTCTGCTGAAAATTCCGTTGGGACTTTTTGTGAGGATTCTATTGATTTTTTTTCTTCCAAAGGCCTTTCAACGAGATCTTGAAACTCTCGCATTGTAAATGTTTTGAAAATACTCAAATCCATTTTATCTTTATATTGGCTTATTCCCCACAAAAAAGAACCTATAATGTAAAGAATAATGATGAATTTAAAGCGCATGCGCTTAAAACATTCCCTTAAAACATTCATTTTTTCTCTGTCCTTTCATATTTTTGTCAACAATCTCCCTACTCTTAAAGAGAAAGCGCTCTACAAGCTGTGTTGAGCAAGAACTCTATTCTATAAAGAAAAGCATTGTTTCTTAAGGTGATGAAATAACCACCTTTAAAGAGTTTAATACAACTTAAAATTGCCATTTTCATGTAACACAATCAAAATATGAAATCTTCTGTCTCTTAAGAAGAGGATTTTGAGAGTGAGCACAAACCACTATCAAAATTTTATAAAACAAAACCGAGGGGTGATCTGAGCTAATGAGTGAAGAAAAAAGTATTCCAGCAGTTAAGGACAAGAAGATGTCAACATAACTTTAAAGAGAGGTACAATGACAAACAGTCTATCCAAAAACATCATTTTTATCATTATTATGTTGCTCTTAACAGCCGTTGTTGTGTTCAATCCCTCTTATGCCGCTCCTGCGGCTAATGGTACGGCGAGTGGTTTAGGAAATATTGATAGCGTTTTGGGGAATATTGTGGCGATGTTGACGGGGGGAACAGCAAGGCTCATTGCTATCATATGTGTTGTTTTCGTGGGCATTGGCTGGATGTACGGCTTTATTGATTTACGAAAAGCCGCTTACTGTATTTTAGGCATTGCTATTGTTTTTGGTGCACCCACTCTCGTTAGTAAATTAATGGGCACAAGCACTTAAATGGGCACATCATAATAGGGAAATGAAGAGAGATAATAAATGAATGAAGATACTCTTTTTCTTGCATGTACAAGGCCAGCAATGTTTGCCGGTGTCACAGTGGAAGCGATGGCGCTCAATATCATGGTAACGTCTATTCTGTTCATTTTGACAAATGATTTCACAATGATCGGACTTGGAGTTGGAATGCACTTTGTTTTGCGTGAAGTAACAAAACATGACCACAACCAATTTCGTGTCTTATTTGCTTGGCTCAATACCCGAGGAAAACAAAGAAATCTGCAACGATGGGGAGGAGGCTCCACTTCCCCACTGCGCCTTGTTCGTAATTATAAGGAACTGATCTCGTGAAGAAGAATCTGTCAGTGATGAAACGGGAATCTTTGCCTGAAGATTATATTCCCTACATACGCCATATCAATGAGCATGTCATTGCACTGAGTTCGCGTTGCCTCATGACAGTAATCGCTGTGGGAGGGATCAATTTTGACACTGCAGATATTGATCAATTAAATTCCTTACACAACCAATTAAATACTCTCTTGAAAAATATCGCAGATGAGCGTGTTGCTCTCTATTCGCATATCATTCGCCGGCGCGAAACAATTTATCCAGAGAGTCAATTTTCTTCATCTTTTGCCGCAAAGCTCGATGAAAAATACAAAAAGAAAATGGTTTCGCAAGAGCTGTATAGAAATGATCTGTTTGTTTCCCTTTTGTGGAATCCAGCAGCCGATAAAACGGAACAGATCGCTGCATTCTTTCAACGTTTAACAAAAGCCAAGAAAACACAATCGGAACCAGATAGCGAAGCCATTCGTAAAATTGAAGAGTTAAGCGAAGATTTTATACAAGGTTTAGAGAGCTATGACCCGCGTCTCCTCTCAATTTATGAACATGACGGCATATTATTTTCTGAACAAAGTGAGTTCCTTCACCAACTCGTAGGAGGAAGGCGTGAACGCATTCCTCTCACATTTGGCACCATTGCTTCCACGATTTACTCAGATCGCATCATTTTTGGCAAAGAAATAATTGAAATTCGTCATGAAAGCAATGAACGCTTTGTTGGCATGTTTGGATGGAAAGAATATCCTTCTAAAACCCGCCCAGGGATGACGGATGAGTTGCTCACAGCACCGTTTGAATTTATCTTAACGCAATCCTTTGTTTTTAAAAGCAAAGCAGCGGCAAGTGTCATTATGGGACGCAAACAAAACCAAATGATTAATGCAGCAGATCGCGCGAGCTCACAAATTGAGGCGCTTGATGAAGCCCTTGATGATTTAGAGTCAAATCGTTTTGTTTTGGGTGAACATCATCTCTCTTTAGCTGTTTTTGCTATTCACCCAAAAGAATTGGCTGAAAATCTTTCAAAAGCACGTTCGCATTTAACCAATGGTGGCGCCGTTATTGCCAGAGAAGATTTAGGATTAGAAGCTTCATGGTGGGCACAACTTCCTGGAAATTTTAGCTATCGTGCACGTTCTGGAGCTATTACCAGCAGAAATTTTGCAGCTTTATCGCCTTTCCACTCTTTTCCCATTGGTCAATTGAACGGCAATATTTGGGGAGAAGCCGTAGCATTGCTGAAAACACAAGCAGGCTCGCCTTATTATTTTAATTTTCATTATGGTGATCTTGGAAACACTTTTATTTGTGGTCCATCGGGATCTGGTAAAACAGTCATCGTGAATTTTCTTCTCGCCCAATCACAAAAATACGACCCTACAATGGTTTTTTTCGACAAAGATCAAGGTGCAGAAATTTTTGTGCGCGCTGGAGGTGGAAAATATAAACCTTTAAAAAATGGGCAACCCACTGGTATTGCGCCATTAAAGGGCATGGAATATACAGAAAAAAACAAGATTTTCCTTCGTAATTGGGTTTTAAAACTGGTCACAACTGAAGGGGAAATTGTGACAGAACAAGAACGGCAAGATATCGCAAGAGCTATTGACTCCTTAGAAAGCTTGCCCCATGCACAACGCTCTCTTGGTGCCCTCCAACTGTTTTTTGATAACACATCAAAAGAAGGAATTGCCATAAGGTTACAACGCTGGATCAAAGGCAATGCCTTGGGCTGGGTGTTTGATAATGATCAAGATGATCTTAATCTCGATGCACAATTCATTGGTTATGACATGACCGATTTCTTAGACAATGAAGAAATTCGACGCCCCTTAATGATGTATCTGTTTAACCGTATTCTCGATCTGATTGATGGACGACGTATTATTATTATCATTGATGAGTTTTGGAAAGCACTTGAAGATGATTCTTTCAAAGCTTTTGCGCAAGATCGTCTCAAAACGATCCGTAAACAAAATGGCATGATGCTCTTTGCAACACAAAGCCCCAAAGATGCATTAAACTCAACAATCGCACATACAATTATTGAGCAATGTCCAACACAAATATTTTTTCCAAATCAAAAAGCAAATTACAACGATTATGTCGAAAATTTTAAACTGACTGAACGTGAGTTTGAACTGATCCAGTCAGAATTGAGCAGAGAATCTCGTCGTTTTCTCATCAAACAAGGACAAAATTCTGTCGTTGCAGAACTCAATTTGCGCGGAATGAACGATGAGATTGCTGTCTTAAGCGGTACAACCAAAAATATTGAACTCGTCAACCGAATTATCAGCGAATATGGAGCAGACCCCGATCAGTGGCTGCCCATTTTCCATCAAAGGAGAGAAAATCAATGAAAAAGCATGGCTTGATCACCCTCTTATCTCTATCTTTCATCTCTCATGCAATGGCACAAGAAATGCCCAGCGCAGAAGAATATTATCAGAAAATCATAGAAGACGCACAGAAATTAGATGCCCAAAAAGCAGAAACAATAGACTCTATTCGTAAAAACATCGAGGAAACTGAAACAAAAATTAAAGAAATAGAAAGTAAACTTAAAACAGCAAAACCAGAAGACATGCAATCACTTCAGATAAAACTCTCCATTTTTCTCGCAAATCTTCAAATGGATGCTTTAAAACTTCAATCCCTTGCCATGATGAAAGAAAAAGAAACAAAAACAAAAGACGAGGTGCGTGAGGAAGAGATACAGCAAAGCCATAAAAAGCTTGAAGAAAAATTAAAAGAAAAGCTTGAGAAATCCAATGTCAGACTTTAGTTTTGCGCCCTTTGAAAGCACTTCTCAATATATTTTACAACCACTCGATGATGTCATGAATACAACAGTGAGTGGCTTGTCTTCGGCGATTTCAGCACCCCTGAATCTTGCCGCAATTATTTTCATCTTTCTGTATAGCTATAATGTGATGACGGGTCGTGTTGCCCTTTCCACACATAGTCTTCTCAATAATGTTGTTAAAATTGTCATTGTAACAACAATGGCAACGAATGCGAATACATTTAATATCTATGTGAAAGATATTTTCTTTGATGATCTGGCAAACGCTATTGGCAATGCACTCAATAGCAACCCTGCTGGTTCGAATGTTTTTGATTATATTTTGTTACAAGCAAGCACACGCTATCAAGAAGTCCTAGCAAAAGCATGGTTCCTTGAAAAAATCATCGTCGGCCTTCTTGGATCATTAATGATAATGTCCGTGATTGTTTTTTGTATTGGCGGTTTTATCGTCCAAATGTTTGCTCAAGTTGCCTTGGTCATGATTATAGGTCTAGGGCCCCTCTTTATTAGTCTTTATTTATTCAATGTCACCAGAAAATTCACGGATGCATGGATTTCAACCTTAGTCAATTTTACCATTTTACAAGTTCTGGTGATCATGCTGGGAACGATTATGTGCAAGATTATCCTGTTTGTTCTCAAAGGGAGCTACGATTCTATCTATTATCTTTTCCCCCCTGTCGTCGTCATCTCGATAGTAGGCGCCATTCTTTTCCGTGCACTTCCTGGTGTTGCTTCTGCACTTGCCACTGGTGGACCATATTTCAACGCTGGTATCTCTTCGGGAGCACAGGTTTTCACGATGATTGCCAATACTGCAAGAGCAGGTGGAAATGCTGCAAAAAGTGCTGTTTCTCAAATCTCTGGTGCCGCATCATCTGGTGCAGCGAAAGCTGCAAAAGCTGGAGGAAAGGGTCGTGGCCGATTTTAATATCAGAACTCTCTTAAAAAAAACTATACCACTTGTTTCTCCATTACGTGCGCGCGTTCGCGCACGTACCATCCACATCTTGTGTAAAGCACTTGATATTTTCAGTTTTATGAAACCAAGCAAACTCTTTCCCAATCAAAATCTTTTATCGTGCGCTTTTGTGAGATGATTCAAAGCAAGAGCTCTCATGCATTCCAAAACATTTGTGAGTTCAAAAATGAAACGAAAAATAACTTTTTTTGTGATCCAAACAATCGTCCTTACCGGCATCCTTACCGGCTGTGCCTCTGTTCGTGGTCCCAAAAAACCACCACGATGTGATGGGCAGCAAACCCGCGCCTTAAACAAAGACAAATGGGATTGGGAGGGGAAAGGCATTCTTTTTCAAGAAAAAACTCTCAGACCTGCCAGAACACCTCTCATTCTCAACACACTAGAAAGTGAAAGGGCAACACCTGAAATGCGATTGAATACAACTCCGTTGAATTTTCTAAACCATGAAAACCTTTCTCATAAAACTGCAGAGGTCGCATATGAAAAGCAATGAGTTTGATGAATATGTGAAAGAAGCACGTTCATTCGATATTGACCGCATGCATGGCATGCGTATACGAATGAGAATTTCCATGGCTTTAACAACCCTTTTTGGCTTGATGACAATCGCCTTAGCTTTCGCTGTTATTGCCTTAACCCCTTTAAAAACTGTCGAGCCTTTTGTTATCCGCGTTGACAATTCAACCGGCATTATTGACACAGTCAGTGCCCTCAAAGATTCTCCTAGCGACTATGAGGAAGCAATAACACGCTATTTTGCTAGCCAATATGTTCGTGCGCGTGAAGGTTTTCAAGCCTCCGAGGCACAAAATAACTTTCGTTTGGTCTCACTTTTATCCTCACCAGCAGAACAAAACCGTTTTGCCGGATGGTATGCGGGCAACAATCCACAAAGTCCACAAAATATCTACCAAAACATGATCGCTACGGTCACAATAAAATCCATCTCTTTTTTAAGCAAAGATCTTATTCAAGTCCGTTACCACAAAACAGTTAGGGAATTAAATGGAAAAGAAACGATTTCCCATTGGGTTTCGATCTTAAATTTCTCTTACATTAACGCACGTATTTCCATAGAAGACCGATTAATCAATCCCCTTGGTTTTCAAGTATCGGAATATAGATCCGACCCAGAGGTGATACAATGATCAAATTCTCACAAACACTCTTTGTTGCTTTCATGGTTGCAATAGGCTTTCAGCCAATGCCTACATTGGCAGAAATAACACCTATGAGTGCCCGCAAAGACAATCGCATTCGATTTATCGATTATGATCCACATAATGTCACACAAATTATTGGCTCTATTCGTTCTTCAGTCCAGATTGAATTTGCGAACGATGAAGAAGTCGCCTATGTAGGAATTGGTAATTCTGTTGCTTGGCAGGTTGCACCCGCAGGGCACTTTCTTTTTTTAAAACCGCGGGAAGTTCAGCCTATTACCAATTTACAAATTGTCACCAGCCGTCAAGATGGAACAAAGCGCTCTTATCAATTTGAACTCCAAGTGCGTGAGGGTGAAGTCTCCGCAGGCAATGAGACGTATTTTCTCGTAAAATTCCGTTATCCAGAAGATGAAGCCTTGCGTAAGAAATTAGCCGAAGCTGCAAAAGCTGCACAGCGTGAGGAGAATTTTGTCAATGACATTTTAAACACCCATGAAAATTTTGGACCACGCAATTGGGCTTATGTTGCACAAGGTTCCCCTCTCATTGAACCGACTTCTGTTTATGATAACGGCAAAACAACAACCTTTACATTTTTGGGCAACAGTGAAATTCCTGCCATTTACCTCGTTTCGCGAGATGGGCAAGAATCCCTTGTTCCAAAGTCGATTAAAGGCAACCAAGTCATTGTTCATGCCACGGCAGCACAATTTACTTTGCGCCGCGGAAATGACGTGTTGTGCATCTTTAATAAAATGTTCGTGCCTGAAGGAATTAACCCTGAAACCGGGACAACATCACCATCGGTACAACGTAAAGTGAACATAGGAAACGGCTATGAATAACGCAATAAGTGAAAAAGGCATCAATGATCGTGATGTTATAAAAGACGCTCATGGAAATAAACAACAGAGCAATGTGGGCAAAGCAGTTACTCTTGTTATTCTTTTCGGTGTTTGTATTTATTTAGCATACTCAACGCTTGTCACAGACAAAAAACAACCTGTTGAAGTTCCCAAAGAAGGGATCATTAGGCAGACAGAACTTTTCCAGCCAGCACAGCCAAAACCTGTATCACCCTCACTTGAATCCACCGAGCAAAACAACACTCTCTTACCCAAGATTGCGCTGCCAACCCCCACAACAAATCAAGCAAAGTCAGATGATACACTTTTAGAAGCAGCACAACGTGCGCCTGTCCTCGCTTACACAATTACGAATCCCAACCAAGAAAATAGCGTAAACAATAATGCTGCTTTGCCAAACCAATCCGAAAACAAACCCGATGAAACAGCGCAACGCTTTCATCGTCTTTTCAATCCCACAACCCTTGGAGGTGTTCGTGCTTCAATCCTTGGAAATCGCAATTACATCATAGCCATGGGATCTTCTATTCCCTGTATCTTAGAAACAGCAATCAGCAGTGACCAACAAGGTTTTACCAGTTGTATTATTTCGAGAGATATTTTGTCAGACAATGGACGTGTTGTTTTGCTTGATAAAGGCACACAAATTGTTGGCGAATACCGTTCTGGATTAAAAAAGGGGCAAAAGCGTCTCTTTGTTTTATGGACGAGAGCCAAAACACCAAATGGTATCATTATAACACTCGCGTCCCCAGCAACAGACTCCCTAGGGCGTTCTGGCATTGACGGAGATATTGATAATCATTGGTTTGAACGTATTGGATCTGCGCTCCTTGTATCGATTGTCAAAGATGTAACAACTTATGCAAAGGGTCGTTTACCAAAAGGCCAAGAGAGTGCAAATACTGACACCCTCTCTTCAGGACAAAATATTGCAAATATTCTAGTAGAAAATTACGCCAACATTCCTCCAACATTAACCAAAAACCAAGGGGAAATGGTGAATGTTTTTGTTGCCCGTGATTTAGATTTTTCCAGCGTTTATAAATTAACAGTTGTCGACAGCAAAAAACAAATTGTCAATCGTGCTCTTTCAAGAAATTTTTATAAAAACCCTTCCCTAACATTGAAATGAACCAAGACTTACAAAAATTGAACGATGAAACCGTCGCCATTGTTTTAACAAAGCTTGAACCAATCAGTGCGTTTCTAAAAAATGACAGTACTTTCGAAATTGTTATCAATCGCCCTTATCAAGTAATGGTTGAAGGGATTGAAGGGTGGAAAACCATAGAAGTCCCTACCCTCTCATTTCATGAACTTATGGGAATTGCGAAAGTTGTTGCGGCTTATTCTAAGCAAAATATATCGGACAAGAATCCAATATTATCCGCGACCCTGCCAGGCAATGAGCGTATTCAAATTGTCATTCCTCCAGCAGTGGAACAAAACACTATCAGTATGACAATACGCAAACCCTCGTCGCAGAGTTTTTCGCTTGAATCTCTCGCCAAAAGAGAGCTCTTTTCGCTGTGTGAACAGGTATCATTTACACCCTTAAAGGATTATCAATCGCGTTTACATGAACTCAAAAACATTGAGCATGATCTTGTAACTTCTTACTACAATAAGGACTTTGTCTCTTTTTTAAACCAGGCTGTAGAGCGCCAAAAAAATATTTTGATTTCCGGCAAAACCGGCTCTGGCAAAACAACGCTCTCAAAAGCACTCATTGCCAAAATTCCTCACAATGAACGTATTCTTACTATTGAAGACACACCAGAACTGGTTGTGCCACAACCAAACCATGTTTCTATGATCTATTCCAAGGATGGACAGGGTTTGGCTTCTGTTGGTCCAAAAGAACTGCTTGAATCTGCATTGCGCATGCGCCCTGACCGTATCCTTTTACAAGAACTTCGAGATGGTACAGCCTTTTACTATATCCGCAATGTCAATTCAGGACATCCAGGATCGATTACCACAGTTCATGCCTCAACCGCACTTGCGGCCTTTGAACAAATGACTCTTTTGGTCAAAGAAAGTGAAGGCGGAGGCGATTTAGAGCGTGATGATATTCGGGGGCTATTGATTTCAATGATTGATATCATTGTTCAATGCAAACGGGTTGAAGGAAAATTTAAGGTCACCGAAATTTATTATGACCCATTCAAACAGCGCAATATCTTTGGAGGTGACGAACCACATCGCCTGCATAAAAGCAGCCTATCCTTGAAAATAAACGAAAGGAAAAATCATTGAAAATGATGACAACAGAAGATCTTTCATCCATCACGCCAGAAGACTTGCAAAAGCGGCGTGAAGCAGTCGATGCAACCATCAATATGCATGCCATTGAAGGGATAACACTTCATCCCAAAACACTGGAAATTTTAGAAGAATATGCAAGGGGGGAAATTTCATTAGAAGAGTTTAATACTCTTATGGACAACACTTTATTGTTAAGGAAATAACCATGCCAAAAGCAAAAACAAAAACAAGACATCTCGAACATGTTCCCCCTCACCATGATCCCTCTCCCAGAAACAGCGCCTTGGAAAATCAACAAGAATCGGCAAAAGTCCTCATCCCCAAAGAAACGCTAGCACCTTTAACACAAGAAGAGCTTGCGGCAATGATGTCGACAGATCTTTGTGTTTCTACCTGCAAAAAACAAATTCAAAAATTGACAAAACGCGTTTATGGCAGCGAAAAAACACTCAACAAAGAGATGAATTTAATGAATAAAAACCCAGAAATAGGAGCATATCTTGCCACTAAGATTGAAAGATCACCTCATTCTGTTTCCAGTCTTGCAGGTTTTGATCTCATTTGCTTCAAAAGCCAAGCGCGCGCAGAAGCTGAAGAGCACATTGAAACGCTCTGTGCGGCAGTGCTGAATTATTCATCTGCTGTAAAAAACGCGAAAAAGGAAATCACTAGAGAGCATCAAGCAGAACAAACCCGCCGCGGAAAAGCAGTGGAAATGCCAAGCAAAGACCTACAAAATCTCCTTTCTTTATCAGAAGAACAACGAAGAGAAATCTTATCACAATCGCCTAAATTGCAGCAAGAACTCCGTACTCTTTCCAAACAGATAAATGGTCGTCTCTCCTCTAATGATCATCAAGCAATCAAAAACAGTGATTATACAAAACTAGCGCAAAATATGGGTATCTCAGAACAGAAAGCAGAAACAATGGCACAAACCATCCAACAAGTGAAAGCAGCACACCAGCAATCCCAAACAATCAAAACCCATCGCACACAAACGCTAGCGATAGCCAGTTAAAAGTGTATCGGTTTTCTTTCATTCTCACATGGACACATGAGAAAACAGCAAGACACATGGGGAAAAAGCAATTTTGGCACTCTCTTAGCTATGAGAGATAAAATGTTAAATACCATCCTCTTGATTTTGAAGAGGTCATTTTATGACCTCTTCTGATAAAACTGGAAGGAGAACATAAATGAAATATACAAAGACGCAGTTGGCACTTATTTTAGCGCCAATTGCTTTAGGAACTTTAACGATCATTCTCATTCCTTATTTGTTACTGTTTGTTACAAATGGGCTGCAAGCGCATCAACTTTATTGGTATCTTCGTTCAGAACCCTTATTGAAGTTGATTTTGGTTTCTGCCGTATCCTTATTTTATACGCTTTCACAAAAGCTGCACCTGCGCAAAGCCATCACATTTATCTCAGCGCTCTTTTTTGCACTCACCTCTTGCGTCCATATTATTGGTGAAATAAAACGTTTAAGTCCCTATGTTGGTCAACAAGGGATCTCTTGGGGCTATGCTCTAAAATTCATGGATCAAATGGTTATCTTTGGTGTCATTATTGGCACTTTTCTTTTAGGCGTCCAAGCCATTATCACTTATCCACGTGCAAACCAATACAAACGTGCCAAAAAAGCGGTTTTTGGAGACGCATCATGGATGACGCTAAAAGATGCAGCCGAAATCTTCCCAGCCAATGGTCAAATTGTTATTGGCGAAAGATACCGTGTTGATAAAGATAACGTGCGCAATATCCCCTTTGCCCCTGGCAATAAAACAACATGGGGCAAGGGTGGAAAAGCACCTTTACTAGCCTTTAATCTTGATTTTGGTTCCACCCATATGATCTTTTTTGCCGGTTCTGGTGGCTATAAAACAACAAGTACGGTGGTCCCAACATGTTTAACATATCCAGGCTCTATTGTTTGCCTTGACCCTTCTACCGAAGTCGCCCCCATGGTCAGATTTGCGCGAAGAAAGATGGGCAATAGAAATGTGATTGTTCTTGACCCCAATTCAATCTTAACAAAAAATTTTAATGTCCTTGATTGGCTCTTAGATGAGAGCGTCCCACGGACAAAACGTGAAGCCAATATTGTCAGCTTTGCCAAATTGCTGCTCACAGATAAAAAGTCAGACAATTCTTCTGCAGAATATTTTTCAACCCAAGCGCATAATCTTTTAACGGCTCTTCTTGCACATGTCATATTTTCTGATGAATATGAAGAGCATGAGCGTACTTTAAAGACATTGCGTGGAATACTTTCTCAATCAGAAACAGCCGTTGTCAGTCAATTGCGTACGATTCAAGAAACAACACCTTCTCCCTTTATTCGCGAAATGGTTGGTATTTTCACAGAAATGGCAGACCAAACTTTTTCAGGGGTCTATACCACCGCCTCTAAAGACACGCAGTGGCTTTCTTTATCCAATTACGCTAATCTTGTCTGTGGTGATGATTTTTCCTCATCGGATATCGCTGATGGAAAGACAGATGTTTTTCTTAATCTCCCCGCAAGTATTTTAAACAGTTATCCAGCAATTGGCCGGGTGATTATTGGTGCCTTTTTAAATGCAATGGTCACAGCTGACGGAAATTACAAAAAACGTGTTCTGTTTGTCTTAGATGAAGTTGATCTTCTTGGTTATATGAATATTTTAGAAGAAGCACGCGATCGTGGACGCAAATATGGGACATCGCTCATGCTCTTTTATCAATCTTCTGGTCAGTTGGTCAATCACTTTGGAGAATCGGGAGCAAGGTCATGGTTTGAAAGCTGTTCATTCGTAAGTTACGCTGCCATTAAAGATTTTCAAACAGCGAAAGACATTTCAGAACGCTGTGGTCAAATGACCGTTGAAGTCACTGGCACAAGCAGATCAAGGGGCTTAGCTTTGACCAAAGGTTCTCAAAACACCAATTATCAGCAAAGAGCATTAATTTTACCCCATGAAGTGATTCAAAAGATGCGTCAAGATGAACAAATTATTCTTATGCAAGGACACCCCCCTTTAAGATGTGGCCGAGCGATCTATTTCAGAAGAAAAGAAATGTTAGCTACCGCTGAACAAAACCGCTTTGCCCCACAAGCAAAGAAAGGCTAAAACAACACCCTCTCTATAGATAGGCAGTATCAAGACAAGCGCAACAAATACAAGATCGAAGCCCCGCCCCAAATTCAATTTTAATAGAAATTTTAATGTCTTTGATTGACTTTTAGATGAGAGCGCCCAGCAGACGAAACGTGACTCCGATATCGTCGGCTTTGCCAAATTGCTTCTCACAGATAAAAAAAGAGAAGGTTCTGATCAGTAAAAGCCCATGAAAATTGATTTTACCCCATGAAATACTTCAAGAAATGTGTCGATATCAATAAATTCTTCTTATACGAAAAGTCCCCCTTTACGATGTGAACACGTGATCTATTTTAAAAGAAAAGAAATGTTAGCTGCCACTGAGAAAACCGCTTAGCCCCATAAGCAAAGAAAGGCTAAAACACCTCCCTCTATAGATAGGAAGTATCAAAACGAACGCAACAAATACAAGATCAAAGCATAGAAGATTTTGATTCCTAAAATCCTGTTTAAAAGGGCTGTCCGAATGATCCAAAAGGCAAAAGAGAATAAAGAAAAAAAACAAACTGTTTTTTTGACGTGCATGCTTATCAACGCACGCGCGCTTTATGAAGAGTTGCAAACAAAATCAACAATCGATACCATCCACGCCTACAATGACCATGATTTAAACCCTCATCAAAAAGTTTTTGATACCAGCCTTTTTGTGAGAACAGCGCGTAGAAACCTTGGAAACCTTGGAAACCTTGGAAACCTTGGAAACCTTGGAAACCTTGGAAACCTTGGAAACCTTGGAAACCTTGGAAACC
>NZ_CALW02000056.1 GCF_000312565.1 Bartonella rattaustraliani AUST/NH4 | reverse complement strand
TCTGCTTTCAAAAAATCTGCAACACGATCAAGGGCATCATTATTAACAAGAATTGCTCCAAGCAATGCTTGTTCGGCTTCAATATTATGCGGGAGTTGGCGAATAGAAGAGAGCAAGCTGTCTCTTGAATTTTCCGTTTTTAGCCGGTTTACTTTTTCCATGTCTCTTTTCTCCTCTCCTTTGCTAAAAATCACAATTGGAAATGATGAGCTCTTGAGCCGGAGTCGGCTTATTTGATGAAGAGCAGGTATAAGAAGTGGTGACCTCTTTTATCTTAAATGGGCTAAAGCTTTTACGGATCTCGGACACATCATTGAGAGACAGAAGAAACTTCCCCTTTAATTGTGCAAGCAGTGCGGACATCCTTTGATAATCCTCTCGCTTAAACAAATCCTTTCCATAGTAATCCTCAGCACCCCAATAAGGCGGATCAAGGTAAAACAAGGTGTCCTTCCGGTCATAGCGCTTGATAAACTCAAACCAATCTAAATGTTCAATGGTAACACCCGCTAAACGACGGTAAATAAGCTTTAAGGAGGCTTCAAGTTTGAGACTATTAAACCGTGCACCACGGTGTGGACTCACTCCAAACGTCTGTTTTGCCACTTTGCCACCAAAACTCAACCGCTGCAGATATAAAAAACGCAATGCCCGCTCTAAATCTGTCAGGCTCTTGGGATCTTGGGTGCGTAACCGTTCAAACGCCTCACGGCTACTCACTTGGAACTCCAACAAATCCATGAACGGGTAATAATGCCGTTGCAACACCCGAAAAAAATTCACCACATCACCTGAACAATCATTGATCACTTCACATGAGGGGAGTAATTTTCTCCTAAAGAACACCCCACCCATTCCAACAAAAGGCTCTGCATAAGTGCGATGAGGAATGCCTTCAATGATTTTGATAAGGATCTTCGCCAACCTAGCTTTGCCACCAATATAAGCAGCAGCTGGTTCTATAGGATCAACCGATTTTAACTTTTCTTTATGAAGTATATCCATAATTTCTTAATACTCTTTCATCTATATTCGCCGTCTTCTCATTGCTTTTAAGTGATAAGAAGTGGCTGCGATGTTATATTAAGGTGCATCGGACGGGGGTGTGTCGCAAAACTATCCCTGTTGGCTGGGCAACCAGCCCAGCCTCTCTTCTGTATTGCTTTCCTTTCCCTTCTCTGGAGCCTCGAGAGTGATCTGTGTGGTGTATCCGCTTTGTTTCTCATAGCGGTGTGTGACGGTTGCAGCTTTCCATGGTCCATTAATTTCTTCACGGAATCCCTGCAGGAGCAGCGGTTGGTCCGCCATGATTTCTGGGCGTCCTGCATGGGTCAAAGAACCACTGCCCACAGCACGGCAAAGCCTCTCCGACTCGGAAGCTGCTGCTGCTTGTGCTTCCCTCTTGCAAGGGTAGCAAGTCCGCAGACGGCGCACGGGACCCGTAAAACCTGTCTGATGTTTAACCTGACATTGCTGCCCTTGTGCGCGATCAAAATAAACAGCTTCAATGGTGCCGTATTGCGTGCGCGGCTCTAAGATGAATTCCCAATTTGAGCAGTCGTGCTTATGGAGGGTGAGTGAAGGTAAATTGTCCCCGCTTAAAAATAAAAACTTATGGTCTTTGATCAAAAAACGTGCCTGCATACGATCCGCAAGACGCGTTAAAAAATCAACTGCCGATTGATCTGTTCGAATCACATAAGGAAGAGCTTGTTTGCTCAACTGGGGGCTCACCTTTGCTTGATAACCATGGCGTTTGGCGAGTGTCTCAACAATCTCAGCAATGGTTTTGTGGTCAAAATGTTCACTCGCCTGTTCTTTAAGCTCTTTGCGCATCGAAGCGCTTTTGCCACAAAGGCGTAAAATCTCTCCATCACTCCCACCAATACTGACCACCGACTCGACAACAAAACGCCCCATAAAGGCATGGATGCTGTTTTGATAGCCAAAGATGACCTGGAGTGCACTGTTGCTTGAAGGAATTTCTAAATCATGCCCACTCTCATCAAACTCTGCTTCAAAGCTATCGGATTCATTGCCTGCGTGATCCGTGATCGTTGCCGTTAAAAGACGCTGATAAAAGACCTCATGAACAAATTTCTCCCCCACTTTTACTTCAATAAAGGGATGTGTACGTCTTAATCCCATAGCCGCTTGACCACACTCTTCTTCTCTTGGCTGACAAATTCGGGCAGAAAGACTTTCAAGCCCCGTGGCAACAGAGCGCCATAGCCTGCAATCCCTGGATTGGCTTCCAAAGTAGCCTCACAGTAGCCCTTGAGAGCTCCAATTCAGATGATCCATTGGATGAATAATGACAGCTATAGCGCTCTCATGCATGGATCCGTGGTGATCACCAGTATCACGAAAGACCACGACTATATCAGTCGTTCTGGTCAATCGGGGCGTATTCGCTACGCCATCAGTTTGTTCCCCTTTTTTGAAGGGGGCAAACTTGAGACCTGTCTCCCAACACTGCCATGGCATGCTGAAAGCAGATCAGATCAAGACTCATATCTTCTAACGCGACGACAAGGTGCTTTGCTGGTATCTTCATCGGCTTTGCCCCCCTTGGGAATATTGATCATATCCCACCTGATATTGTCCCCCCTGATATTGTCCTTGTGGTTTGCCCTCTTCAAAAAAGGGAAACAAACTGATGGCATAGCGAATACGCCCCGATTGACCAGAACGACTGATATAGTCGTGGTCTTTCGTGATGCTGGTGATCACCACGGATCCATGCATGAGAGCACTATAGCTGTCTTCATCCAACGGATCATCTGAACCGGCTTGGCTCTTTTGATGGTGGTGGTAATGGCATCAAGAGCTGCACGGTCCCCAAACTCTTCTGGAAACAACACCCCGTGAATGGTTTTGGGATCATTGCCATAGCCGGTAAATTGCAAACCGGGAGACCTGCCAAAACGCTGCATAGAAACCCATGAGGCGAAAAACTCTTCCTCAAAGGATTGGAAATTCAGCCAGTCCACATAAAAAAGATGTGGACCTAACATCAACAAAGGATCTCTCATAGGCTCCCTCCCATTGATTGTATTCCTTCCAGCACGTCGTCTTTTTCCTTATTCTGTAGCCCGTATCACTCTGTTCCCCCATGCAAGGCATTGGCGCGGGTGCGTTGTAGAGCATGAGCAACCGCACGACCCGTG
The DNA here is from genome assembly GCF_000312565.1 of Bartonella rattaustraliani AUST/NH4. Taxonomy (GTDB): domain Bacteria; phylum Pseudomonadota; class Alphaproteobacteria; order Rhizobiales; family Rhizobiaceae; genus Bartonella; species Bartonella rattaustraliani. The sequence continues at coordinate 2,469 of NZ_CALW02000056.1, read as the reverse complement.
GCAACGGGATCGCGTGCTCCATTGAATTGCATCTCTCCTACCATTGCGCCTCCTAGCACTTCATCCCTCCCCTCATTGTGTTCCTGCCAGCACGTCGTCTTTTCCCTTATTCTGTAGCCCGTATCACTCTGTTCCCCCATGCAAGGCATTGGCGCGGGTGCGTTGTAGAGCATGGGCAACCGCACGACCCGTGGCAACAGGATCGCGTGCTCCATTGACATGCACCGTGACATTTTGATTATGCCTGATGGTGGAACGGTCTTTGTCTCTTTGCTCGCTGCTTGGTGAATTGACAGAAGGAGCCCCCGCAAACTGTGCTATGGGTTGAATGGAGCTTTTGCCACCAAGCCAGCTTGGCAAATGAAACAAATCTGATAAATCAACCGACCCAATCCATCCTTTCATGCGTTGGGGTAAGGATTTTAAAAAATGACTCAAACCCGCTATCGGCGCCATAAAACCATCAACAATCCAACCCGCTAAATCTTCCCCCGCTTGTTCCATACTGGCTTTGGCATCCTCAGAAAGCTTTTCGCGGGCAAAAAAGCGCCCCAACCATCCCCAGAAGTTGGAGAGGCTTTGCTTAAAACCCTCCCACAAATTGCCAAACCACACAGAAACAGTCCCCAGCCCCTGTTTAAACTTTTGCCAGGCTTGAGAGAAGTCAAAGGCATTGGCGATGATGTTTTTCCACTTGGTGATAGTGGTGGTATCCGCACCAAAAAAACGCATGATGGCTTCAAAGGCATGCCCAAAAGCCCGTATTATTCCCCGTGCAAAGCCTTTAACAAAAGAAGAGAAACGATCCCAGTATTTCCACAAAGCAAAACCAGCAGCCATGATCACAGCCACAGCAGCAGCAATGATGCCTCCTATCGGGGTAAAAACAACTCCCACAACAGCGGCAATACCCGCCCCAATCACTTCGATGACTGTCCCGATCCAACCAAAAGAGGCAGCAAATGCACTTCCTGAGATCATAACGCCGCGAAACGCCGCCACCAGTAAAGTCATGGGGCGAAGAAGACACAGCCCATTCCCACCAAAGCTTGCTGCCATTAAACCCAGCGAGCTGCCCTGACGCGATGAGTGAACGCCAACTTGCTTGCAATGTGCGGCTCACAGCCCCCATCTTGATAAAAGAGGGGATCAATTGAAGAATCCCGAGGCGTGTTCCTGCAAAAGTAAAACGCAAGACACGCAGCGCAATATTAAAAGCCATTAGGGCGGCAATGGTTTTGATGATGACAGCCGTTAAAGTTGGGTGCGCATTCGCCCATGCCATAAGCCCATTAACAAAGCCCCCAACACTGTCCATGAGACTGTTCACAGGGGGCAAAAAAACTTCACCAATGCTGATACCCAAAGCCACAATGCGATTTTGTAAGAGTTCAAATTGCCGCATGGCACCGGTTGCTTGTTTATCTGCCTCTTGTTCTACAGAGCCTTTAAAGACTTGTGGATCTTTGACATAATCTAAAGCTTGCCCTAACAATTGGGGGTTGCCCACCAATTTGGCAAAATCGCCGATAAAATCCCGCCCCGCAATGGCAATCAGAGAACGCATCCCCTGTTCAGATTTGCCCAACACATGAAAAAAGCGCACCAAGGTACCGGTGGCATCCTTCTCCAAATCTTCCATAAATTTTTGGTGGGAAAGCCCAATATTGGTAAAAGCATCTTCAATATGTTTACCCCCTGCCTGAATACGGGCGCTCATCGTATTAAAACCACGTGCTGCACTCTCTGGGATAATCCCTGCTGAAATCATCGCTGTACCAAAGGCTGCGGTTTCACGCGCTGTCAGCTTAAACATGGTGGCAGCTCCGGTGGCACGATTGGTAAAATCAGAAACCTCACTCGCCTTGGCTGCCATATGGTTGGAGAGATGGTTGATGGCATCCCCTAAATCTTCAATCCCTGCTTGATTAAGCTTAAAGACATTGCGTAATTTGGCAAAGCGTTCCCCAATCTGATCCCCCGTCATATCAAAAGCAACCGCTGCTTTAGCAGCGTAAATGCTAAAAGCCTCGAGATCTTTCTCACCAATCCCTGCTTGGCTCGCACTGGTCATCAATTCTAAAACCTCACGGGCTGCTAAAGGGATTTTTCTGGAGGTTTCCAAAGCAAAACGGCGCAATTCTTTTAAACGATCAAGGGGGGCATCGAGAACCTTTTCCAAACCCTTCATCGATTGGTCAAATTGCATGGCTTTATAAAGAGGGGCAATCAAGCTTGCTGTTTGAGCAACGCCACCAACCATGCGACCACGCGCATGGTTAAAAGCATTTTCTGCATCGGCTGTAGCGTCCTTTAGATGCTCAAGCTCAAACCACCCTTTAAAATGCTTGCGTGTTTGGTGTTGGAAATGCGCAACATCAGCACTAAAAGCTTTCAGGTCTCGCTTGGCTGAGGCGATCCCCTCTTGCAGATGATTCACAAAACGCACAACAAGGGAAACATCCATGA
>NZ_CALW02000057.1 GCF_000312565.1 Bartonella rattaustraliani AUST/NH4 | reverse complement strand
CTCATAGCCTCATGCCTCATGCCTCATGCCTCATGCCTCATGCCTCATGCCTCATGCCTCATGCCTCATGCCTCATGCCTCATGCCTCATGCCTCATGCCTCATGCCTCATGCCTCATGCCTCATGCCTCATGCCTCATGCCTCATGCCTCATGCCTCATGCCTCATGCCTCATGCCTTGAATCAAGGACACAAAAATCTTTATGCAAATCAAGATCTATAATAATAAAAATACCCACCACAACGAAAAATATTTTTATCATTTTCCTCCAGATGAAGGAAATAGGATACTTGCAGCTCCTTCGACACTCGAACTTTTTGTAAACCTATAGGAAAATTTATTTTCATCATATTATGCGGAATATTGTCATTGCTAAAAATTTGCTTTTCAAAAATAAAAGTACACATTAAGCAAATCTTACGAAAATACTCACTCTCTGAATATGGATAATCCAATATCATATTTAAAATTGAGGGAATTTTCTCACCGAAATCTTCACCATTTATAACAAATCTCTTAACTTCAGCTGCACAGATATTCGTCGTGAAAATGCTGCTATTTGCGTTTCGTTTACAGATAGACTAAAATAGGAAAAAGAAACTCTACCATTTTTAATCACTTTTATTCATTTCTCTTTTAGGCAATAAATTTATGGGATCCGATACGCCTTTTCTCGCTCTTTTACCCTTGGGCGCACATGAATATCACGGAAATCACCTCCCCTTTGAAACCGACTGGATTATTGCTGATGCTTTTGCAAAAGCGCTCACTTTACAAACAAAAGAGCAATTTCATATTGCACTCTTACCGGTTGAAAAAATTGGATATTCGGGTGAACATATGGATGTTCTTGGCACAAAAACACTCACCTTTTCTGAAGCCATTGAACGATGGATCAATATCGGCGAGAGCTGCTATCATAAAGGGATTAAGCGTTTCCTTCTTCTCAACGCTCATGGAGGCAACTCGCCTTTGATGAGCATTGTTATCACCGAATTACGCAGACGTTTTTCAATGCTTGCAGTTGCAACAAGCTGGAGTCGTTTTGGACTCCCACAAGGCTTAATGAAACCCTCACAACAGCATCTTGATATCCATGGAGGGTTTATCGAAACTTCCTTAATGCTTTATTTGGCACCCGAAAAAGTGCATATGGAAAAAGCACAAAATTTTCATAATAAGCAAGCCGATATGATTGCCAATTACCGGTATTTGCGCGCTTATGGTCCTCATGCCTTTGGCTGGAAAATGCGTGATCTTAACACGCAGGGTGCAGCAGGCAATGCAAGCCAAGCAACCGCAAAAGCAGGGAAAGCAATTTTTTCTCATGTTCTTTGTGGTCTGTGTGATTTACTTGATGATATCAATCGATTTAAAATAAACGCATTACAATAAAAGGCACCCTTCATGGAAAAAACAAATCAGACTCTCAATAAATTTCCCGTTACAGTTTTGACAGGCTATCTTGGTGCAGGAAAAACTACTCTTCTCAATCGTATTCTCAGCGAAAATCATGGCAAACGTTATGCCGTTATCGTCAATGAATTTGGTGAGATTGGCATTGATAATGATCTTATTGTTGAATCCGATGAAGAAATTTATGAAATGAATAATGGCTGTGTTTGCTGTACTGTCCGCGGCGATCTTATTCGCATTCTAGAAAGCTTGATGCAACGCTCTCATCGATTTGATGCCATCATTATAGAGACAACAGGACTTGCCGATCCTATTCCCGTCGCACAAACTTTTTTCATGAATAATACTGTCCATGAAAAAACAGTGCTTGATAGTGTTATCGCAGTTGTTGATGCAAAACACTTGCCATCCCAACTTAAAAAGAGCCGTGAAGCGGAAGACCAAATTGCTTTCTCTGATATCATCATTTTAAATAAAATTGATCTTGTTAACACGCAAGAACGTGCACATGCTGAATCGCTCATTTTTGCGATTAATCCCAGAGCAATACTTTATACAACAGAACGCGCAAATATCGCTCTTGAAAAAATCCTCAATCTTGGTTCTTTTGATCTTCAACGCATTTTAGAGAATGAACCCCATTTTCTCGAGCACCAACATCCAGATCATATCTGTGGTCCCGATTGCCATCATGATCATCAACATCCCCACCCTTCCCCATTTCATGATATTACAGTCACTTCTGTAAGTTTAAAAACAGGCGCTCTCCAACCAGAAAAGTTTTTTCCATGGATCCAACAAATAACACAACAACAAGGCCCTGATATTTTACGTCTAAAAGGCATTATTGCCTTTCAAGAAGATGATGATAGATATGTCATCCAAGGTATTCACATGATTCTTGAAGGACAGCATCAACGTCCATGGCGTGATAATGAAAAGCGAGAAAGTCGACTTGTTTTTATCGGTCGCAATCTTGAGACCGAAAAACTTAAAACTGGTTTTGAAAATTGCGCATAAGTGAGTCACAATGCCAAGCATTACCCATTACGATCTCCAAAGCTACTGTCTTTCCTGCGGTTTTATGAACAACAAGCCAGCTTTCGTTTCAGTGGAGGGTTTGGTTGTTTTTTTGAGCCCTACTCCACAAACACTTGAAGTTCACCAAGGAATCATTTCCAGCCAATTTTCTCATGATAAAACCACAATCATCACAGGGGGGGAAGATGGAAAAGCCTGTCAAACAACAGCAGATGGTCATATAAAAATTTTAGGTCACCAAGAGCGCAAATGGATAAACAAAGTGGCTTTTGGACCACAAAATATTTTTGCTTTTTCCTCCTCACGTTTAACATGGGCAAATGTCGGAAAAGGACTGCAAGAACTTACCCATGCACGCAGTGTAGAAGGGCTTGCTTTCGCGCCAAAGGGTCTACGACTTGCCGTTGCCCATTACAATGGGGTTACCCTTTATTGGTTATCAACACAAACACCCCCAACCACACTGGAATGGAAAGGTGCACATTGCGATGTGACTTTCTCACCAGACAACCGTTATGTTATTTCAACGATGCAGGAAAACACCCTTCATGGCTGGCGTCTTGCGGATAATCAACATTTACGCATGAGTGGCTATCCAAACAAAGTGAAAAGCTGGTCTTGGAGTGCAAAAGGAAAATGGCTCGCAACATCAGGCGCCTCAGCGGCAATTGTTTGGCCCTTTCATACAAAAGACGGCCCCATGGGAAAAGCACCTCTAGAACTCGGCACACGAGCAAATGCGCTTGTGAGCACTGTTTCATGCCATCCAAACGAAGAAATTGTAGCAATAGGCTTTCATGATGGCATGATTTTATGCGCACATTTTCGTGATGGAAAAGAAGACCTTCTCAAAGGTTATGGGAAAAGTGCCATCTCAGCGCTAAGCTGGGATCAAACAGGACATAACTTAGCCTTTGGCAGTGAAAACGGTGAATGTGGTATAATCGACATCACTTGTTAAGCTTGAACCGTGACATAAGAAATCCATTTTTCCATCAAAACACGACACTGTTCTAAATAATCTGTACGACGATAAGCACGTGCTCCTTTACCCCTAACCGTATACGCCTAGAATAATTTCTGCTATCTCATAGAGAGCATCGGTTGTTTCTGCCCGCCAATCACATAAACTAGAGCGAAAGCCGTAGAGGCATGCCCCAAACCCTACACATTTCATGTAATGTGGTATGCCATTGTGTGCAAAAGAACCACGAGCTGATGCAGAAAAAGGAACTCTTGCGCGTGAGAGGGCGCACTTGTTCTATCGCTTTTAATGCTTCTAATGATAAAAGAACATGAAACTCTGTTGTCGCCTTACGTCTTCCTTTCACACTCTCAGTGGAAATCGTCCATATATCCCATTCCCTTCAATCTGATCTTCACGAATATGACGGGATTGGTACGAACACCCATAAAGATAAGCAAACGCAAAACCAATTGTGCCATGGTTGTTGTCTGGCAAAGTATTTCATAGAGAGCTGACATTTCTTTCCAATTCATTGCAGGTATATTAGTAACTTTACAGCATTGTTTTCCTAAGACAAATATGAGCAATCATCACAGATAAAAACAATCATACCATTCTCTCAAAATCATCAAACACCAAAACCGTCTCCTTTTCTCATGAAATCCAAAGCCTCAAGCTCCAAAACACCTTTAAAATATCCAGCTTTTGACTTTTCAAGGTGCTATTTTACCAAGAAAATGGAATGCAAAGATCTCTCTAAAACAGAATATAAAAACACACATCATTCCTATAGAAATCTATGTCATACTAAAGACGTTTAAAACTTTAACTCTCAAAACTTTGAGATAAATGATTTACCATCTCATACACAGATAAAACATTGATTTACACTGATTTTTATTTTTTCTCACCTTAAATCATAACCCCGAAGACCCATAAAATTATCTCCTTTCAAACCTCTTTCTATTGAGTCAATTTTATTCTCTTGGCTTTACACCATAAGCAGAATTGGCATGTGGATAAAAATGAAAGAATAAAGGAAGAAAAATACCTCTCATGAACTGCCTTCATACAAGGGCTGTCACAACACCCATGTCCTGGTAAAGTGAGTGATGGTACCGGTTTGACTCTTTATAAGCGTGAAGATAGTGGCGTTCAATAGATTTATTGTTATGTAATTCACTCACACCGCCGCAAAACGGGCTTAGGGGCTTCTCAGACATGTCTCTTTCAAACAAGCCCGTGAACAGTATCAACATATCCGCTCTCAATATCAAAAGATATCGAAGTTAAAAACCTATTTTGCTTAACAAGCGTTTTAGAATAGTTTGAGAGAAATTTCATAATTCTTGAAAGAATATCTCGTCAAAAACATTTCAAAGAACTTTTTGAGAAGGTCTTTTACATAAAAGGATCTCCCAGCCATAATGCCCCAGCACTCAACTTATCAAACATCCCGGTTATAAAACTCTCTTTTTCTTACATAATCATTAAGAAAAACAAATATTGCCACACGCAAATGCTCCACATCTCCTCATTCCTATGCCACATCAGCTACGAAGAAAGATAAAATATCAATCTGCGCAAACTCCTCAATTTGCAAAAAATGACAAGTGTAGAAGCACATTTTTAAAAGCGCTTAACATTTTACCTTAAAAGATCTTACTTTTAAAATACATGCGACTTTCAAATAATATTCAAGTAAAAATCTTACAAAAGAAAATCTCTATAGAGAGTATCTATAAAATAAAAAAAATATTTATAAAGTAGAATACGCCACACCATAAAATATTTTAATATAGACCAAATAAAGCATAGACTATGCACTTTTTCAGCAATAAACACACAAACCATTGAAAGAATACAACGAGTCAATGAAAAGGCTGCAATATTTTGATTTTGCTGCCTTTTGCATGAAATACACATCATGCCTAGTTAAAAAAAGTGGCGCAACCCAGCAGAAAAGCTTGCTTTATTAAGCCGACGCTGATAGGTCACATCTCCATGAAATAAAAACTCTGAAGACAATTGCGCATTAAGCCCAAGCCCTACTTTAACGAAGATCCAAAAGCACCGAGCTGAAAATCTTTTTTGAAAGAGACGAATTGTTTTTCTCCAAAACGGTGCGAAAAATAAAGTTTATTATAAAAAGAAATAACACGCTCCTCTTCAAAAGTGGAAAGAACCTTAGAGAAACGCCCACCAACACGCCCAATTCATTGATCAAATTTTCCCAAATCAACATTAAGATTATCAACATCACGTACTGGATTAAACTGAAGATTCTGATAAATCAATTGAACCTGTGGATCAAACAAAACATCCTTATATCTCATTGTAAATGTTTTACCACTGGTTATGGACGTGCTCAGTTTTTTCCCCTTTAACACTGCTGTCTTCCCCTAGGCAAGAATGAGAACATCTCCCTTAAAAAGACCATAAGAAAGCACCCCATCCATATAAAACCCCATATAATGCTTGAGGCTTCCATAAACAGCAACAGTCCATTTATCAAAAGTACTCTTTTCGCTCTGTATCAACATCTTTAGCTGAAAAGAAAATCTTCCATAGGTTCCCATGATCCCAAAAGAGGCACTCTTATATAAACTTTCTATCTCCTTCAGTACTCCACCTTCTTCTAATGCAGCATAATCAAATGCAGCTCTATACCCATATTCAAAAGCAGATAAATCTGAAGTATAATGGTGGTGACCACCATAACTGCGCGCAAAAAATGCTACATTTTCATCTTGTTTCAAAGAACCATAAGAGCGGATCCGCATGATCTCCAATTTTTTATTTTGAGTTGTAAGGTTCACAAAATCAGCTTGGAATAAGGCATTTGGTAAAAGGAAGTAGGTTGGCACTTGCGGAACAACGACCCTAACCTTTTCATATGATGCAAGATCAAGCTTGACAGATATAAGTGAACGTGGCGAAAGATCAAATCAAGAAGATGCCGATGAGACCGGTACAATTTCAGAAGGATTATTTTGGGGCTCAATATAGATAGCTTCGAGACGAAAATCCCAGAACTCTCCTTCTCCTGCAACTAATCTATTCTTGGGGTCAGATCCCCCAAAGGAAGAATGTGGACCATAGCCACGCAAATGATATTGATAAGGAAAACCACCTACAGTGATGTAACCTCTAGCAAGCGTAAAAGAATCTTCCTTTGCTTGTCCAGAAACTTAAACTAAGTGAGATGCTGTGACTTCCTCCATCACCTCCCTTTTCTTCTGAAGTTTTTGAAAAATTTTGCATATGGATTGTAAAGGTTCCAGAGAGATCACCATGGATCAAAATGCGATCCGTTTTTTTGAGGATCAAACAAACCATTATTATTTAAAAACGTACTCAACTTAATCTGAACATGACCTTCTGCACTGTATGCTTTCTTGTTTACAGACTTGTATAACTTTTCTATTTCATCAGACAATGTTTCTTCATTTATGTCATCATCTCTATATTTTTTACCCATTTTTTTCCAATGTAGAGCGTCTGATCACCAAGAGAGAGATCTGAATCAAAAACAAGTGTACTATCAGAAAAACTGACAAATGAAAGTGATGAATTTTCAGAACCCAATTTCTGTAAAAGTTCATCTTTGCTTTTTGTGAGATACCATGTCGAACCATGCGTTAACTCTAAACCAGCAAGAGAGGTATCATCCACCCGCGTCCCTCCTATAAGAGTAGAGTTACGTGCTATAACAGAGAGAAAAGCGTTATTTTCAACTTTTCATAACAAATCACCAGAAACCTTTTTTCATTCGATAATTCAAGAGTACCCTTAGCCCTATAATCGCCAACCCCGCTAGCATAAAGAGCGATACTATTTGGAACTGTAAGCCTCGTCTTTGATAAAGAAACAAACACTTCCTCTGTCATAACTTTGTTTGCTTCTAAAAGACGCTTATCAGATATATTGTGAGATGCCTTGTCATCATCATACGCCTTATTGCATAGAGACAGTTTTTTGGCAGAATCTTATGGCCCTAACACATTAAAAAGAAACCAATTGCATTTTTGCCCTCTACAGAAATATGAGAGCTTTCAACCCTAGTATTTGTCTTATTAAAATTATCTGCTTTAATATTTGTCTTATCAGCATCCTCTACATTTTCATGACTTTAAAAAAACTTGCCATTATCACCGACATAGCTCGAAAAATTTTTAATCAAAAAGCCATGCATATCACTAAGCTGAATAGAACTATTTCTTAAACGAATATCACCTGCTTGAGAAACATAAAAAGCTTCTGGTAGTACACTCACACATTGACATAACCAGTAGCCCGCCCCTTATCTCCTTTTGCCTTAATATCCATCTTATCAAGACGATATCTTCCCTCAAACCGTGTTACAAATGATCCAACCTCATTAAAAGTAACCAAGCTCTCTGACATCTGAACCATTGCACCCCAACCACTCACAATACCAAGCTCTTTTACATTCAAATTATCTTTTGTAATTCCAATGTTTACATGAGCTAAAGAAACATCTGTTTTTTCCCCAAATGCAGGAAGAGCGTTCAAAATCCACTCAATTAATCCTCCTTCCATGTTAATAGCTGCATTTTGAGCATGAAAACCAAGGGTATCTTTAAAATTTGAATTCGTTAGAATAAGCTGCCCACCATCTATGACACGTACAGCATATGCAAGTGCTGTACTTGACTTGTCACTCAAAACAGTAACATGAGATACCTCAACGACAGTGCCCCATTTCCTTCTACATATAGAGAAACAGGCATAGAAAATACTTCCCAAGAACTTTTTAAATGATAAGTTTTATTTTGGATTGTATGCCTTTTACCATCACTGCATTTAAAAAACGAGGCTTCTAGATCACATGGAGTTTCAACAGCATGAACATGGGAAACTTTCAAGAAATAATAAAGAACAGAAGTTGTCAAAAGACATAAAAACACATATTTATGAAATACACTAACCATAACTCTTATTCATTGACAAAGAACAATACAAATTTATTTAAAATAAAATTTTAATATATAACAAATATAAGAACAAAAATCCAATTTAATACTTAATATAATGCTATATAAACAATACAATACTATATAATAACGTATAAGATATTATATATTTTATTTATAGTGAATATATTTGATGTATATTTAAAAATCATAATGTAACACAGCACGGAACTTCGTTCCTGAAAAACCCGCTTTCGTAAGTTTATGCTGATAAGTTACATCACCATCAAAGCCAAGTTTTGAAGAAAGCCGAGCATTAAACCCAATTCCCGCTTCCAAAGAAGAACCAAAAGCACCTAACTGGAAATCTTTTTGAAACGAGACAAACTGCCTATTTTCAAGAAACTGCAAAAAATAAAGCTTGCTATAGAAAGAAATGCCATATTCCTCTTCAGAGAAAGAAATAGTTTTATTTAAATGCCCTCCAACACGCGCTCCCCATTGATACCGTTTTCCCAGATCAACATCAAGGTTATCAACATCATGCACCCGATTAAACTGAAGATGCTGATAAATAACTTGAATTTGCGGATCAAAAACAACACCTTTATGCCCTATTGTAAACACTATACCAGTTGTCAAAGAACCACTAAGCTGCTTACCCCTTAACGTTACAACCTTGCCCCGTGCAAACGTCAAAACATCTCCCCTAAACAAACCATATGAGAGCACCCCATCCATATAAAAACCCGTATCATGCCGCATACTGCCATAGGCAGCCATGGACCATCTCTCAAATGGACTCTTTTTGCTGTATTCAACATCTAAAGGATGCAAAGAGAGAGAGCCATAACTTCCCAGCACTCCAAAGAATGTACGATTGTCTAGATACTCAGCCTCTTTCAACAAAACACCTGCCTCAAGAGCGCTGTAATCGAGCTCAGCTCCATAACCATATTCAAGAGCAGATAAATTGGAAGTATAATGATGACTTCTCTCATAAGTGCGCAAAAAAAAGGCTGCATTTTCATCAACTTTCCAAGAGCTATGAAAAGCTCTTCGCATCCTTTCTAACTTCTTATTTTGCGTGATCAGATCTATGACACCAGCATGAAATAAGGCATTTGACAAAAGAAGATACGTTGGTAATTGAGGAACAACAGCCCTCATTTTTGGCTCAAGTTGAACAGGAGGAATAGGCGAAGAATCTGCCAGATCAGATGACTTAGACGGTGGCTCCTCAGCCGAAATTTCAACAGGAACTGGTGATTCAGGTATAAGTTGCGCAGAAGAAGGTTCCTCTAGAACCTCTGATGGAACAGGTGCAGAAGGCAAAGAATCCTGAAATGAAGAAGCTACCGAAGCAGATGGCTCAGAAGGCTTTTGTTCTACAATCGCAGAGGATACGGAAACAGAATCCGTAGATGAAGAAACTACCATATCAGATAACTTAGATGACGGTACCTCAACAGGTGCTTTAGCTGAAGGCACCGATACAGATATAGGTTGTATAGAAGAAGGTTCCTCTAGAACCTCTGATGGGACAGGTGGAGAAGGCACAGAATCCTGAAATGGAGAAACTACCGAAGAAGGTGGCGCAGAAGACTTTTGTTCTACAATCACAGAGGATACGGAAACAGAATCCTTAGACAACGAATCTTCCGGATTAGATGTCGGCATTTCAGCAGGAGTTTCATTTAGAACCGTTGGTGCAGGCATAGGTTGCACAGCAGAAGATTCTTCTGGAGCTTCTGGTGCAGAAGGAATAGCCTCTCTAGATGAAGAAAGCACCTGATCAGATGACTTAGATAGCAGCACTTCAGAAGGAGTTTCAGCTGGAGGCACCGGTGCCGATTGCACAAAAGAAGATTCCTCTGGAACCTCTGATATAAAAGGAGCAGAATCCTTAGACAAAGAATCTACCATATCAGATGGCTGATATGGCGGCATCTCAGTAGGAGTTTCAGCTGGAATAGTTGGTGCGGGTATAGGTTGTGCAGAAGAAGGTTTCTCTGAAGTAGAAGGAAGTTCAGATGCAACAGGTGTAGAAGGAGTAAGAGCAGAATCTGTAGACGAAGTATCTACCTGATTATACGGTTCAGAAGACTCTAGTTCGACAGACACAGATAAACTGAAATCCGTGGACTCCGTAGACAAAGAATCGGCCAGATCAGATAACTCAGATGGTAGCTCTTCAGCAGGAGGCAACGGTACAGATATAGGTTGTAAAGAAGCAAGTCCCTCTGAAACCGTTGGTACCAAAGGAAGTTTAGGTAAAACAGGTGGAACAGAGTTGGAAGTAGAGTCCTCAGATAAAGGAGGTACCAAAACAGATGAATCAGATACTAAAGGTCCTGATTCAGCGGAAGGAGGGGGTACCAAGTCTGTAGGAATAGATGGTACAGACTCTTCAGAAGATTGAGGAAAAATAGCTGTCGATGGAGCAAGTAATGACTCAACAGAAGAAGATTCTTCAAGAGAAGTTGATACAAGCAATTCATGCGAAAGAGACTCTGATAGTGGATCAGAAGATAAAGAATTCTTAGGTGGCTCAACTCTCGAACCAAGTGCTGAAGGTTCTGGTTCAGTGGAGGGGGGAACAGATCCAGAAGAAGCTAGTTTAGGTTCAACATAAACGCTTTTGAGACGAAAATCCCAAAAATCTCCTTTCCCTTCAAGCAATCTATTTTTTGGATCAGCTTTTCCAGAAGAAGAACCTGGACCATAAGCGTAAAGACGATATTGATAAGGTGAACCATTTATTGCAGTATAATTATTAAGAAGTTTAAAAGAATTTTCTGTCGCTTCTCCAGAAACCTGAATAATTGAAACACTGTTATCGCTTCCTTTACTCTCCTTATTCTCTGAATCTTTTGAAAAACCTACTAGATCGATCAGAGTGGTTCCCATAACATCACCATAGATTAAAAGGCGATCAGTTTTTTGAGAATCAAATAAGCCGTTCTTATCCATAAACGTACTCATCTGAATCCGAGAATTGCCCTCTGCGCCATATACTGCTTCATTTACATTAGTTTCTTTTCCAATTTTCAGCGTTTGATAATCTCTTGTTATAAATTTTTCAAAAAAAAGTGTACTATCACTAAGACTTATATATGAAACAGATGGAACTGTAGAATCCGATTTCTGTAAATTTACATACTGACTTTTTCTTATATACCAAGAGGAACCATTCTCTAACTCTAAATTAACAATAGATACATCCTCAACACGAATATCTCCTGCAAGCGTAGAATTATTTGCTTTCACAAAAAGAGAAGAATTATTGTCAGCTAATAGCAAAAGATCACCAGAAATCCTTGCCCTTTCTGTGAGTTCAATTGTAGCTTCAGCACCATAATCATCAAATCCTGTACTATAAATGGCGATACCCTCCGGAACTGACAAAGTTGTCTGTAACAAATGCACAGACGCCTCTCCTACAATAAGGTTTTCCACTTTTGAAAGCTTTGTAGGATCTAGCTTTAGCATATTGGCCCATATCCCTGGATCCACCCCATCCAAATACAAACCAAGCACTCCTTTCCCCTGTATAGAAATATCGGATTTTTCAATCTTGATATTGGTTTTCTTAAACGCATTCGATAAAGTGTATCCTTTAAACAATTTATCTTTATCATCCTCTCCTTGAATGAGCATATTAGCACTATCCGCATAACCTGAAAAATTTTTAATAAAAAAACCGTGCCTATTATTAAGCTGCATATTAATCTGATCCAAAGAGACATCACCCCCTTGAGATATATCAAAAATTTCTAGGAATTCACGCACCGTTTCATCATCTTCTGTAAGAGGTTGCGTTTTCCCTTCTCCTTTTAAATAAGCTGACCCTATACGCAACTTCCCCCCAAGCTGTGTTTGAAATGAACCGCTTCCCTTAAAATCGAAGTGACCACCTATAAAACTAATAAATGCACCCTGATTACTGAAAATACTTATATTTTCTGCCTCTGTATCTTCTAGAAAAACCTTGATAGAAAGTAAAATAATAGCTGTATTTTCCCCCTCTGCGTAAATACCACCATTTTTAATGGCCCCCCTTTGTGTATAAATCCTTGCATTCTGTGCATGAAGAGCCACTGATAAATTTTCAAAATTTGTCTCCTTTAAATTAAGGCGTGCACCATCTTTTACATACGCACCATATAGAAAACCTTGATTTGGTTCAGGATCTGTAACAACTATGGGCGTTGGACCCGTAACCTTTATCTGAGAGGCATCAACAACTGTACCATTTTTTTCCACATACATAGCAGGAAAAGAATTAAACTTAGGAAACATGGAAAAGTGATAGCTTTTATTTTCAATCGTATGTTTTTTACCATCACGACATATATAAGGTTGCATATCGGCATCACAATCCTTCCTAGAATCAGAAAGTTTTACATCAAGACCCATAATCGGAAAAATCGGAAAAAAAAATAAAGAAGCAATTATTAGAAAATATAATTTACATTTTCTAAATAAATTAACCATAATCCCTCTCGTAATCTCCCCCCCTTCTATTTGAAGAATAAACGATCCACGTCGCAAAACTCAGTGAAACACTTACAAGGCAAGAAATATAAAAATTCACATTTTTACAACTTTAGATAAAATCATACACTTATACAAAAATGACCTTATATTTCACGAATATCTAAAAACGGTAGCGAAGACCACCTGAAAAACTTGCTCCTGAAAAACCAGCTTTGCCAATTTGATTCTGATAGGTTACATCTCCGTGAAACATAAATTTTGAAGATAATTGCGCATTAAGACCCAATCCAACTTCCAACGAAGAACCAAAAGCACTCAACTGGAAAGAATCCTCAAAATTCACAGACTGCTTGCCTCCAAAACCACGGACAAAGTGCATTTTTCCAGTCAAAGAAACAACACGCTCTGCTTGGGATGTCACCAAAGTCTTGGTTAAACGCCCACCAACACGCATGATCCACTTGTCAAGTTTTTCCATATCAATGTCAAAACCATCTACATCAGAGGCTTTCTCAAATTGCAAATTTTGATATACAATTTGAATCTGGGGATCAAACACAAGACCTTCCTGTCCTGTAATAATCGACTTACCAGAAGTGAATGATGCACTTAGAGGGCTTCCCTTCAACGTTACTGTCTTTCCCCTTGCAAGGGTAAGGACATCACCTTTCAAGAAACCATATGAGAAAAGACCATCTACATAAAAGCCCTCATCATGCTGCAGGCTACCATAGGCTGTAACCGTCCACTTATCAAATGCACTCTTCTGGCTTTGTTCAACTTCTTGAGGTTGTAAAGAAAGCTTTCCATAAGAACCCATAACCCCAAAAGACATGGCAATATTAGCATCTTCAATTGTTTGTAATAAAATACCCGCCTCTACGCCATTATAATCAAGATTGCCCCCGTAACCATATTCAAATGCAGACAAGTCTGAACCATAACGGTAGCTTCCCCCATATCCACGCAAAAATGAAGCAGAATTTTCATAAATTTCTAACATCCCAGTGGAATTGATCCGCATAGCTTCCAACTGCTTATTTTGATTTTTTACATCCATCAAGCCGGAGTGAAACAAAGCATTTGGCAAGAAAAGATAGGTCGGAACTTGTGGCACAACCGCCATAATGTCTCCCTCATGCTCAAGAAGAGAAGAAGCGGAATCTGACACAACAGCATTATGATCGACTTTATCCTCAGCAGAACGAGATACACGGCGAGAAGCAACAACTTTCTGCACCTTAAGAGAACGAGAAACCCGCTGAATATATTCAGGCTCAAGACGGAAATCCCAAAACGCTCCATTACCATTATCCTGTCCTTTATGCTCACTCTCTCCTTTTCCTGGAGCATAAACACGAAGACTATATTTATAAGGCGCCCCTCTTAATGCTACATAATCAGTTGCCAACTTAAAAGAATCTTGCTCCGCCTTCCCATAAACCTGAACAATCGAAATACTTGGAACTGTTCTTTTTTCAATTTTGTTACGGGCTATTCTTTTCTTTTCATTACCTGAAACTTCTACGATATAGACTTTGGTTTTTCCATAAACATCACCATAAATCACAAGCTGATCGGCCTTTACCCCCTTGTTTTTACCATTTGTAAAAAGAGATGCATTGATATGAAGACGTGCATCACCATGCGCAACGTAAGCATAATTTGGATAGTCATCACCTAATTTCCCGATACGAAGTGTTTGATAACGACCATCTTGTGGCTTCTTAAAGAAAACGGAACTGTCAATAAGCCTTATAAATGAAATCGAAGAATCCGTAGATTGTGTATTCCCTCGACTACCTTTCTTTCCTGGTGTCACAGTCCACTGTGCCTTATTAAATAATTCAAGTTCAGCATAAGAATTGCTGTCAATTCGTGCCCCCCCTACAAGAAAGGAATGATTAGCCTCCATCACCACAGACGAATTATTCTTAACATCTAATAACACATCAGCAAAAATACGTGAATCCTTTGTTACAGTGATATGAGGAACCCTTCTAGCATTATCAACATAAACAGCCGTACCATCTGGAACACGAAGATCCAACTTATAAAACTGAAACTCCCCCAACTTAGAGAGCAAAGCACCTTCTTGATAATTATCATCTGAGGGACCACCCTGAAAATGCAAACCATGAGTTCCACGCCCCTTAACAGTAATATCTAAACTTCTAGCAATAACCTTAGACATCTTTTGCAACTGCAAAGAATGACTGCGAGAGAAAACCGCTGGTGCGCTTTCAGCTACGAAACCGTGAACATTGGCAACATTAACCTGACTATAATCAACAACGAGAAAGCCATCCTGCTGTATACCAAAAACTGCGTGTTTTATGCCATTACGGCCATTTTCTTTTCTTCTTCTAGTATTCTCAACATTTTCAGTAACAGAAACACGATCTAAAACAGTCACAGCTTTTTGAGTTGCAAACACTTCTGATGTAACTGAACTCCCCCCTTTCAATTGCAGTGTCCCGCCCATTCTTGAATTCATCTGTCCTGGTTTTATGGACATTGTACCAGTTTTGGCTGTAATCACAGCATCAACAAAATTCTTACCGAAAATATCTTCATGTGGTTCAGAAATATCTCTTGATGCAGAAGAAACTTTTATTTTCTCAAAATCATCACACGCATATGATTTAAAAAGAGAACCACAGGAAGCTTTTAGTCCTTCTGCACGAGCTTCTATATTGAATACAAAGGAGAAAACAGATGTTGTAAGAGCACATAAACATACATGGTGTTTTAAAACTTTAATCATAATTTACTATAAACTTTCTTTCTCACTCTTATTGGAAAGAGCCATACCTCACGATTAATCTACTATGTATTAATTGCATAATTCGTTTTGGATTATATGTAAAGCCATAGTCTCAAAAATAACAATATAAAGTCATAATTTATGCTTCTTATTTCACAGAAAATGTCTTAAAAGAAAAAGATAACTAAAGATAACAAGCCTCATTCACTAGAAAAATCTTTTACAAAAACAGCCTTTTTAAGTTTACACTGGTGAATTAAATCACTATGAAATATGACTTTTAGAGACAATTGCACATGAATACCAAATCTAGCATTTTAAAATAAAAATACTCAGGAGAAAATCTTACAAAGTACACAAATTGGTTATAACTAAAACCATAATGAAGTATTTATTCGTGATAAAAAGGACCTGTGCTTCTTTAATCACTCACAAGCGCCTTAATCATATCAGAAAGACCTCTATAAATTTGATCAACGCTTTCACCGATGCGTTTACGAATTTTATTGAAGGCGCTATGTGCATTACCCTTCATCCCCGTATCAATAAATATCATCTTTACTACGTAAAGATGTCTCTACAAACCGGCATCATCACTCGCATTACCAGCGCATGGGTGTTGCAACAGCCCTTGCGTGAAAGCGATTCATGAGAGGCATTTTTCCTCCTTTCCTCACTCGTTTTTATCCACATGCCAATCCCGCTTATGGTCTAAAACCAAGTGAATAAAATTGATTCAACATGAAGTGATTTGAAATAAGATGAGATGAGAGATCATACAATATTCGGGGTTATGATTTAAGGTGAAAACGACGAAAAATCATTATAAATCAATTCATTGCAACAAGAAAGCGACATACCAATATCAACATCATGCACAAAGAAAAGAACAACACTTATAAAACGATATAAAGAAAGATGATTTTAAACATTTTTATCATAATTATGCCACATTTTTTCCCGTTTCCCATGAAAAATAAAAATCCACATTCCGTTAATTGCGTCTACCCTATGCGACGCATATACTGTATTTCGTATTTTATCTAAAGCTCATGTTTTATATAAAGCCAAAATCAAAAAAACACACCGTTAGAAATGTTATCTTTTATAAAATATGACTCATTATTTTATATATATTTGTATTTTATATATATTTTTTGGAAGTTTAAAACTCTTCAACCAAACGCTTGGAAAGAGGATTTCGAAAAGAATACCCCGTACGTGATATTCTATACTACAGATTTTAGAGCAAAACTTGATCCTCTTGTTTTTCCTCACTTTTAAAGTATGAAGATCTGAAAACACGACTAAAAACACAAAGAAAGGGCTCCTCAAAAGCAGTGGTCTAAAACAACTTATCAATACCTGCATGGATCTTCAAAATCATTCCAAAAGCAAAAATTATGAAACATCAAAATCTCATTTTTTAGACCAGTAACAAAGAAACTAAAAAACTTGTTTTGAAAATGAGCAACAAAACAACAAATAAAAAACCATAAGAATAACTTATGGTTTTCTTAACAATGAATTTAAAAAGCAATTACACTAGAATTGATAACGTATTCCACCAGAAAAGCTTGCTCCAGAGAAACCGGCTTTATTGAGCTTATGTTGATAGAGAACATCACCATGAAGAGAAAACTTCGAATCTATCTTTGCATTAAAGCCCAATCCTGCCTCTAACGAAGAGCCAAAAGATCCCAACTGGAAAGCATCTTTGAAGTGGACGGACTGTCTTTCTCCAAAGCCATGAGCAAGATAAAGCTTCCCATAGAAAGCAACCGCATTCGCACTCTTAGATCCTGTAGGAGACTTGATCAAACGTCCACCAACACGTGCTACCCATTGATCTAGTTTGCCCATCTCAATGTCAAAATTGTCAATATCACGCGCCTTATTAAACTGCAGATGTTGATAAACAACCTGTGCTTGTGGCTCAACAACAAGACCTTTATAGTCTGTGGCAAATGACTGCCCACCTGTCAATGAGACACTTAAAGGATGACCTTCCAATGTTGCTGTCTTGCCACGCGCAAGGGTCAAAACATCACCTTTAAATAGACCGTAGGAGACAAGACCATTAACGTAGAAGCCCATATCATGTTGCAAGTTTCCATAGATTGCCACTGTCCATTTATCAAACGCACTCTTCTGACTTTGTGCAACGTCTTGAGGTTGTAAAGAAAGCTTTCCATAAGATCCCATCACCCCAAAAGACACCGCACTATCGACATTTTCAACTGTGTGTAACAAGACACCTGCTTCTACACCATCATAATCAACATCACCTCCATAACCATATTCAAGTGCAGATAAATCTGACGCATAACGGTAACTTCCACCATAACCACGCAAATATAGAGCAGGATTTTCACGAACCCCTGACACTCCACCGGAAGTAGTCCGCAGAGCTTCCAACTGCTTGCTTTGGTTGTTGATATCTATCAAGCCGGCATGGAAGAGGCTGTTTGGCAAGAGAAGATAAGTGGGAACTTGTGGAACAACAGACCGCACAATCGGTTTAGAAGGAAGATCCAAATCCGCCTCCTCCAAAGGCTTTGGAAGCAACTTAACTTCAGGTCTAGGCTTGGATTCAGACGTGGGCTTAGGATCAGAGTCAACATATTGATTCTCTAAACGAAAATCCCAAAAATCTCCTTCACCTTTAACCAATCTTTGGCCAGGATCCGCTTTTCCCAAATGAGCAGTTGGACCATAAGCATAAAGTTTATATTGATAGGGCAAATTTTCTAACGCAATATAACCACCAGCAAGTGTAAAAGAATCTTCCTGTGCTTGTCCAGAAACTTGAATAAGAGAAATACCTTGATTATTTCCACCACTCCCTGTGCCCCCTCCTGGACTCCCAGGAACAGCTTGCACATGAACCGTCGTCTTTCCTGCAACATCACCATGGATGAGAAGCCGATCTGTTTTTTGATCTTTAAGATCACCTCCCTTATTCAAATATGTATTAAGATAAAGGTGTGCATTGCCCTCTGCACTATAAGCAGTTTCTCTCACTTTAACATAAGTATGTTCCTCACCATATGGGCGAGAAACAATTTCCGCGCCCTCTCCAACACGAAGCGTTTGATAGCCATCATCCATGCCAGATTTCGGTTGTTCAAAAACAAGAGAACTCTCAGAAAGAGATACCGTTGAAATAGATGAAACAGCTATAGCGTCAGAATCCTGCACTTTTTGATATTGAGGTTTAGATAAAATCCACTTTGAATTATTTATTAAATTCAACTCAGCAATAGAATTTGTATCGACACGACTTCCCCCTACAAGTGTCGAGTCATCAGCAATAATCATTAAAGAAGAACTATTATCAACTTTTAGCAAGAGATCGCCAGAAAGTTTTGAACCTTGCGAAAGATTAACAAAACCACGAAATCTGCTATTATAAACAGCTGTACTGTTTGGAACAGTAAAAGAAGTCTTTGTCAAATCAACAGTATATCCTCCAGATATAGCTACCTTTTTCTCGCCAATTTCTAAATTTTTCAAAAAGCGCATACCGTAAACATCTTCCCCTCCCCTCACAACAACAGTAGATTCTGAAAGCCAAGCAGAACTGTATCTTGCCTGTAATACAATGCCGTGCAGATCAACAACATCAACTGTACTTTTTTTAAGATATATAGAACCTTTATCTTTTAACATGTAAAAAGCTGAATTTTCACCAAGTTCTTCTGTTCCTTTCTCCTTGCTACCCTTTCCACTCATAGAAACCCCCACTAAAACAACACGTCCTGTTCCTTCTGTTTTAACCCCAACACCGCCTGTAAAATCAATTCTCCCTCCATTCATTATAATGCTAACATCACTGACTGTAGGACTATTTCCTTTACTGTCCTTAATTATATCAACACCATGACTAAAAAGACCTATCGCTTTGTCACCTGTTTTTATATTTGTATTAGATAAATAAATATGAGATTGTCCCTTAATACCCTTTTCCGCAACGTCCTTTTCTACATGCGCTAAAACCCCTACTTTACTGGCATCAATCGACCCATTTCTTATGTCAACACGACCATGAGAAACATCTACCCCCGTTGCTACATCTTTCAAAGTAGAATTTTCCAGAAAAACCTCCCCTTTCTCCAATGCCTTTACACCAATCGCCCAAGTCCTTTCTTTTTCTTCACCACCCGCACCAACATCTGAACCCTTAATAGTTATGTTATCACCTCTAACATCCGTATGTTCTTTAGAAACATCTATAGCGATATTCTCACTAACACTGCTCGTTTTTTCATAAGTCTTATTAGAAATGACATGCTTTTTACCATCACTACATTTATAAAATGAAGAACTTTCATCACATGATTTTTCACCATTTTTCAGACGAGCATCATTAGCATTACTCTGCACCGTAGTATTAGCAGCATTTGCTCTTCCGCCAGAATTTACCTCTTCTACCTTAGCATTTACATTGTGCACAAAAAAAAGCATCGTTGTTGTGAGAGCACATAAAGAGAGATGATTTTTTAATATTTTGACCATAATTCTAACACCATTTTCTTCGTACGCCTTATAAAAAACACACTCTGCCAAATGACCTTGAGCAGACCACGTTTAAATTCATTTTGTTTGTAATATATTATATATTAGTTTATTTTGTGTTTTATATAAATGTAAAAACACAATAGAATATTCACTACTAAAAATTAGAACCTCGAACAACAGCTTTAGTAAGGAGAAGTGTATTTTATATATAGCAATATATTGATTTAGAATGATCATTCTCGTTATCATATGCTACCCCTAAGGCAGTAAAATACCTCTCTCTTTCAATCCTTGTATAATGAATCAATCAAAGCAGCTCCCTTGCACATCATAGGTAGAATAAATATCTGGATAAAATTACTTTCAGAAAGGCTAAAGTGTTTCTTATGAACCCTCTACATGCAAGGGCATTCAGGAAAACACCATGAACTGCTACACATAATGATATGTTTTTTATATTACAGCATAAATACAACACTGCCTTGGCACAGCACATTCACGGGCTCTCTCAAATGACATCTTATTTTACCCAAACTTGTTTTCACGCTCCACTCATGAAAGAGTATAATGAAAAAAACACATTGAATACCATTATCGAAAGACCAATTGGTCTTTCATTATTCTCTCTATGAACACACAATATTATGATTATTCTTGCATTGAAAAAGTTTATGAAAAGATATACTCTCTGTTTTTTCAAATGGTTTCTCTTCATACATCAGTCTTTTTTTTATGATGTACAAGCAAACGAGTTTTGACTCCAATGTATGAGAGGTTTGATTATTGGGAATTCTTATTTAATGAATGAACATTATAAATGATTTAATCATAACTCAATTTGTGCTCATTATAAAACACGAAAATTGAGAAATTATTTGCACACAAACCGAAAAAATCTTTCAAAAAGAATAGAAAAACTTCAACTGAGAAATACATTTAAGCAGCGCAAAAGAGCCATATCTTCGAAAATGTTAGCAAAATAAAGCCGATAGAAAAAGAAAAACCACAAGCACAGCTCGTGGTTTTTTTTAGAGTCCTTACAAACACAATAAATTAGAAATGATAACGCAATCCACCAGAAACACTCGTTCCAGAAAAACCAGCTTTTGTAATTTTATGCTGGTAAATCAAATCACCGTATAAAGCAATTTTTTGAGACAACTGAGCATTGAAACCTAATCCAGCTTCTATGGCAGACCCCAAAGCACCCAACTGGAAAGCATCTTTAAAATGCACTAACTGTTTCTTTTTAAAACCATGAGCAAGATGAAGTTTTCCATAAAAGGAAATAATATGTGCTTCCTCAGTCATCGCAAAATCCTTGGTTAAACGCCCACCAACACGCATCACCCATTGATCAAGTTTTTCCATTTCGATATCAAAATTATCAATATCATGTACTTTATCAAAATAGAGCTGTTGATAAATAAGCTGAACGTGTGGGTCAAAAACAAGACCTTGATTTCCTGCTGCCAACGTCTCACCAACAGTGAACGAAGTACTCAAAGACTTACCCTTTAATGTTGCTGTCTTCCCCCGAGCAAGAGTGGTAACATCACCATTAAACAAACCATAGGAGAGAAGAGCATCAACATACAAGCCCGTATCATATTGCATACTTCCATACGCCGTTACTAACCATTTATTAAATGCACTTTTTTGACTCTGCTTAACGTCTAAAGGTTGCAAAAGAAATCTATCGTAAGTCCCTATCACGCCCAAAGATGTGGTACTATAAGCATTCTCAATTGTTTTGAGCAAAAGACCTGCCTCAACTGCACTATAATCCAGCTCACCTCCATAACCATATTCAAGCCTAGAAAGATTTGAAGAATAGCGATGGCTCCCGCCATAACCACGCATAAAAAAGGCAGGTTTCTCACCACTTTCCCCCTCACCCTCAGAAGCAATTCGCAAAGCTTCTAACCGTCTACTCTGATTGCCAATATTCATCAAACCTACCTGAAACAAGGCATTTGGCAAAAGAAGATAAGTCGGAACTTGCGGAACAACAGCCTTAACGCCTGGATCAGGATGAGGTTTTGGAGCAGGCTCAGGACGAGGGCCAGGAGCAGGACCGGGCTCAGGACTGGGAGCAGGACCAGGCTCAGGGCGGGGATCAATATACTTATTTTCGAGGCGGAAATCCCAAAATTTTCCAGTCCCTGCCACCAATCTTTGAGTAGGATCAGCTTCTCCTAAATCAGAACTTGGACCATAAGCATAGAGCCCATACTGATAAGGTGAATGCTCTAGCGTTGCATAATCACCCTCTAACTGAAAAGAATTTGCATTTGCGCTTCCAGAAACTTGAATAAGGGAAATACCTTGGTTATTCCCACCACTTCCCGTGTATCCCCCTGGACTTCCTGAAATACGGCGCACATGGACTGTCGTTTTTCCCGTAACATCACCATGAATCAAAAGACGATCTGTCTTTTGATTTTCAAGAGAACCACCTTCATTCAAATATGTATTGAAATAAATATGTGCACCATCCTGTGCCTTGTACGCTGTTTCCTTTCCGTTTCCAATACGGAGTGTTTGATACTCATAAGTCGAAGCATCTTTTGGTGCTGTAAAATCAACAGCACTATTCCCCATAAGGCTTAAACGTGAAAGAGACGAATCACTTTTCAAATCCGTTTTATCCTGCCCGCTTTGTTTCATTTGTTGTATTTTCCATACGGAATTATCACCCAAATAAAGCTCAGCAAAAGAAGAGCCATCAGTATAAGCCCTTCCTTCAAGGGTAGAGCTATCTGCTAAAACTGTCACAGAAGCGCCCCCCTCAACTTTCAACAAAAAATCCCTTGAACGAAGAGTACTGCTTAATAAACTAACAGCGCCATTTGTAACATCTTCACCATGAATAGCCACACCATCAAAAACTGAAAATTCCGTTACACTCAAATTAACAACCCCTAACCTAGGAGAAACGTCCTCCTGCCCTAAGGGATTCTCCTCTTCTGTTGACCGCTTCTCTCCTCGAAAATAGATACCATCAGCCCCCTCACCCCTCACTGTTATAGTGGAAGATTTGACATTCACCTCCGTTATAGTAGCCTTATCTGATAATTCTGGAGAAAGCGGAACCGAATTAGGAGTACTCACTGTATTTTCTAACATCACGCCATGAGCATGAGTAACATCAAGAGTTCCACTAAAACTCACAGAACCATCTAAATCCATGCGTAGTGCTGCATAATTTTTGTTTTTCTCTCCCTCTCCAGTAATGCTAACATCATCAAGAGTGACTTTCCCACCTAATGTCGCAGAAACTCCATTACTGTCTTTAAAGTGAAATGATCCACCTCGCATGCTAATTTTCGATTTGTCATAACTCGAAAAACCTACCTCCCCATCCTGTACTTTAACATTTACATCCTCTAAAACAACAACTGAAGCCCCTGTTGCCTGAATTGCCTTATTTTTTCCTTCAATATTCCCACCATATACCCCAATAAACCCATCACGCGCATAAAGAGCTGTATCCGCATTCTTGAGAATCAATTCTGGAAAAACAATCTTTCCGCCTTGTGATACAGAAACACCATATTGAAAAGTTTCATCAGAATTACCACTGCCAACAATGACATCTTTCCCAATAACTTTCGCATTCTTCCCTCTTACGGTTATAGCAGTCCTAGAGGGATAATTAGAAACTTTTTCTTTCATAATATTATAAGATTTACTATTAATTATACCCTCTCCGCAATTATCACACAGATAATATAAGCCATCATACAGTGAAAGCTTTTTCCCATCCGGACCATATTTGAAAATATAGCTATTCCCCTCTCTATCACTCCCCATACCGCTAAGAGAGCGATCACTGTTATTCCCACCAAGACCACTAATAGAAGAAGACGCAGGCTTACGGGGATCTACCTCAGCAGACATCGTACTCCATTGCTTCCCAGTACTATCTCC
Source organism: Bartonella rattaustraliani AUST/NH4 (assembly GCF_000312565.1). Taxonomy (GTDB): domain Bacteria; phylum Pseudomonadota; class Alphaproteobacteria; order Rhizobiales; family Rhizobiaceae; genus Bartonella; species Bartonella rattaustraliani. The sequence continues at coordinate 11,495 of NZ_CALW02000057.1, read as the reverse complement.
CTCAATTCCACGAAGCCCCCCATAACTTGTACTTCCGCTAAGAGTTTTATACACGCTAATCTCAGAAGATGGAGACACAAGCCCCTCAGGATATGGTGCTACAACAATATCAGGGGGGGAGACAAGGGGTGGAGGCATAGTCCCAAGAGGATATGAAATTACATCAATCGCAGGAAACGTATAAGGGTTATCAAAAAAAATCTCAACAACACGATGCGTACGAGCAGATCGTTCTCTATTTTCACAAAACCCTACCCCATGTTGTAAAAGAGAAAGGATAGCCGTCGTGAAAGTACATAAACATACATGATTTCTAAACACTTTAATCATAGTTCCCTCGAAACCTTCTGTCCCCTCTCATTGAAAACAAAAGCACCCGTGCACCATCCGATAAACACCTCAAAGACAAAAAAGGTATAACCAACAGAATGCACCTACTGCTCATTTGATTGGTGCGATGCGTCGTTCAGTAAATTTGGCAGAAGACTTAAACACAACACAAAAGCCACCTATAGGAGAACAACAATTCAACACACCTAATAAGTGTATAATGCATTCTGTATCTTCTGTAAAGGAAAAATAAAACTATAGGATGTTATTAATTAACAAACACAACTTATCATTGTGAATTTAAAAAGATTGACCAAAGATCTGCGTGAGACAGGTTATCAAAATGCATAAAAAAACAAATTTTAAAAATCCAGCTTTAGAAAACCTCAAGAGTTATAGCTATAACCAAGAAATTAAATCACCATAAAGCAGAATATTGCACATTAGCACTGAGCGCTTCCACCTCAAAAAGCTCTAAAGATCAGTAAGTACATTGTATGATCACAACCAAGTTTTTTAAAATGCGCTTGAACATAGATTACGCAAAAACAGCTTCACGTATAAAATAAATAAAAAATGTCATAGTCTTTTTCGTTTATATCAAAAAAAACAATTATTTTTTATATCAACACAGATTGTTAAAAAGCAAAAAGGCAGCACACTGTGCTGCCTTTCATAAAGCGTTTTCTATTATATCTTATATTAGAACTGATACCGCACGCCACCAGAAAAGCTTGCTCCAGAGAAACCGGCTTTATTGAGCTTATGTTGGTAGAGAACATCACCATGAAGAGAAAACTTCGTATCTATCTTTGCATTAAAGCCCAACCCTGCCTCTAACGAAGAACCAAAAGATCCCAACTGGAAAGCATCTTTGAAGTGTACGGACTGTCTTTCTCCAAAGCCATGAGCAAGATAAAGTTTCCCATAAAAGGCAACCGCATTCGCACCCTTAGATCCTGTAGGAGACTTGATCAAACGTCCACCAACACGTGCTACCCATTGATCTAGTTTGCCCATCTCAATGTCAAAATTATCAATATCACGTGCCTTATTAAACTGCAGATGTTGATAAACAACCTGTGCTTGTGGCTCTACAACAAGACCTTGATAGTCTGTGGCAAATGACTGACCACCTGTCAATGAGACACTTAAAGGATGACCTTCCAATGTTGCTGTCTTGCCACGTGCAAGGGTCAAAACATCACCTTTAAACAAACCGTAGGAGACAAGACCATTAACGTAGAAGCCCATATCATGTTGCAAGTTTCCATAGATTGTCGCTGTCCATTTATCAAACGCACTCTTCTGACTTTGTGTAACGTCTTGAGGTTGTAAAGAAAGCTTTCCATAAGATCCCATCACTCCAAAAGACACCGCATTATCGACATTTTCAACTGTGTGTAACAAGATACCTGCTTCTACACCATTATAGTCGACATCACCTCCATAACCATATTCAAGTGCAGATAAATCTGACGCATAACGGTAACTTCCACCATAACCACGCAAATATAGAGCAGGATTTTCACGAACCCCTGACACTCCACCAGAAGTGGTCCGCAGAACGTCCAACTGCTTGCTTTGATTGTTGATATCCATCAAGCCGGCATGGAAGAGGCTATTTGGCAAGAGAAGATAAGTGGGAACTTGTGGAACAACAGACCGCACAATCGGTTTAGAAGGAGAAATTGCTTCAAAACCACCAGCCTTAACATACTGATTCTCTAAACGGAAGTTCCAAAATCCTCCGCCATCCTTCATAAACTTCTGACGAACATGCTCCCCTTTCGAAGTCATTTGCGGACTGTAAGAACGAAGAGTATATTTGTAAGGTGAATTCCCCAGTGCAACATAATCACCAGCTAGTCGGAAAGAGTCTTTCTCTGCTTTTCCGTAAACCTGAATAAGTGAAACACTATGTGGCGTTTTTCCGTTTTTCTCTCCTACATTTCCGGAAACAGCCTGCACATGCACAACAGTTTTTCCAGAAACATCACCATGAATCAAGAGCCTATCAGTTACTTGTTCATCTTTGGGATCACTCGGATTCAAACGTGCATTGAAGGAAATCAAAGCATTACCAGAGGCACTGTAGACAGTCCCTTTTCCTCCTCCGATTCGAAGTGTCTGATATTGCCCCCCTTCAGATTCCGAAGGTGTAAACTCTATACGGCTATTTACAAGATTCACGGAAGAAACACACGAATCAATACATTCTGAACTGGATGTTCCCAAATTCTTATGCGCGCTTTTCTTAAGAATCCACTCTGATCCATTAGTCAAATCTAATTGAGCATAAGAACCTTTATCAACGCGCGTACCACCTACAACAACAGAATCATCAACAGAAAGTAATATCTTAGAATGATTTTCAGCCTTCAAGAGTAAATCACCAGAAAGCGTTGCTTTGCTGTCTAAAGAAACACGGCCTCCGGAGTTATTACCATAAATAGCTACACTCTTTAAGACCTCAAAATCCGTTTTCTTCAATAAAACCGTTCCTGTTATATCCGAAGAAGTTTTCCCCAATAAAGACGCTGCATTCTGCTTAGCATCCCTTGTTTGTCTAACAGGCTTCTCACTTACAACTTGGCTCTTTCCATCTGCTGGTTTTTGTACCGTGCCATCAAAATATATACCATAGGACTTATCACCTTCCACCTTAACAGTTGAAGATTCAATCTTAGCGTGATTCATAGAAGAACGAACATCTGTTGATCTCTTTTTTCTAGAAGATTCAGTCTCAACAACACTACCATTCTTCTTAATCAAAAGACCATTAGCGTCAGTAACAACATTTCCCGCAGTAAACTCAACAGAACCATTACCACTCAACAGAAAAGCTGAACGATCAGCCTTCTCTTCAGAACTCGTTTCATTCTGCTTCCTCGCAGTAATATTAACTTTGTTTAATTTAATGCTACCACCTGTTTCTGATTTGACTGCAGCTCCCCCTGTAATAACAATCGTTCCAGAACTCATAGCAATCTCACCACCATTACTAGATAGACCAGCCATAGCTGAATTCCCTGTCACATTAATGTGTGTATTGCTTAAATGAACAGACGATCCAGAACTTGCCAAAGCACCCACATGATGAACACTAACCGTTCCGTCAGTCATTTTGACCTTTCCACCGCCTTTCGCTTCAAGCCCAACTGCAGAAGATCTCACTGATGATTTGTTATCTAAAACAACCTCTGCACCACCTTCTGCAAGCACAGCACTAACAAGTGATGAGCCAGCAAGACCAACATTATTTTTATTATCAGCCGCTCCTATAATTGTAGCACCGTCTAGCTTAATAATCGTACCCTTATCTGCATGCATAGAGTGCTTAGTCTCATCACTTGCCTTCAATGTAGGACTCTTTATTGTATATTCCTTACCATCACTGCACGAGTAAGGAGTTTGCGATTCTCGCTGACCATTATTCCCTGTAACATCACACGTAGAAGAAACAACTTCCTCAGCAGAATTAGCAATAGATACCAAAATACGTCCAACAGGACCAGCAGAAGATGCAGGAGGATTTCCAGAAACCTCATTTGTAAACACTTCAGATACTGAATCACTGGATACAGGAGAAATCACGGTTTCACCGTTTAAGTCACCTTCACTAATAGTATCAGATCTTCCAACTGAATCTGTTCCTAAAGGCTTTGCAGATAGTAAAACACGTTGAGATGCAATAGATGCAAGCAGATCATCCTCAGACGACGGCTCAGATCTCAAAAGTGAACCCCCTCGAGTAGAAATTGTAGCAGATACAGGACTAGACTCATTAGATACAGGAGAAGTCACGGTTTCACCATTTACTCCACCTTCATTCGTATCAAATCTCTCAACTGAATTAGTTTCCAAAGATCCAGGTAGTAAAACACGTCCAGACCCTCTAGAAACAGGCAGATCATCTTCAGACGGTTCAGATCTCGCAAGGGAATCACCCCGAATAGGAACTTTAAGCATAATTCCATCAGTTGAAGGAGGAAAGAATTCACCGTCCACTTCGTCTACTTCGCTTAGTTCGTCTTCAACAGTATCAAGCTCTATAGTATCAAAGTCAATGTCAGTTTCAATATCAGAAGTAACTAAAAAATGAGTTGCAGATTTCTGAGCAGGATCTCTAATTCCATCAGTCCCTACAAGCATAAAAAGCTCATAAAACGGTTGTTCTACATACTCATTTTCTAAACGAAAATCCCAAATATCTTCTCCCCTACCATTTAATCGCTTTACTCGCTCAAGAAATAATCCCCTATCAAAATGCTGCATTTTTGGAGGTAAAAATGGACCATAAGCACGAAGAACATACTGATAAGGCAAACCCTCTCGTGTCATATATCCATTTTCCAGCTTAAAAGAATCCCGCTCTGCTCTTCCATGCACCTGAATAAGTGAGACACTATAAGGTTTTTTAGCATCTTTGTGTGCCGCACGTTCTTCCTCACTGGAAGCATCTAGCACATGCACGACGGTTTTTCCAGCAACATCACCATGAATCAACAATCTATCAGATAGTTGAACATCTTTGATATCGCTAGGTACCAAATTCGCATTCAAGTAAATTCTAGAGTTACCAGAAGCAGTGTAAACTACTCCTTTCCCATCTCCTACACGCAGAGTTTGATAGTGAATCTTTCCATTCCCACCATCAGCCTCATATTGTATAGAAGAATTTTTAAGTAGTATAGACGAAACACATGAACCTACACAACCTTTTGGTTTTTTCGAACTGTCATGTAAAATAGGTGTTACATTCCATTCCGATTCAGATAAAAAAAGTCTAGCACGGGACTCTTCATCAATGCGAGCTCCACCGGTGATTGTCGACCCCTCAACAAAAACTGACAAATTGGAACCATCTACAGCACCCAACACTAAATCACCAGAAAGCTTTGAGTCACCTTTTATAAAAACGTAACCATCCAAAGCATCAGCATAAATGGCCTTCCCTTCTGGAACTTGCAAATCAGTCTTTTTCAAAAGAACTGCGTGCCATCTATCTTTATGACCTTTTCCTTCATCCTCGTCTAAACCCTCATCTTCTTCATTCTCGTCTAAATCCTCATGTCTATTTAGAGCATGTCTATTTAGAGCACTTTCTTCATTTATTTCATCCTCTCTAGTACTCTCAAAAAGTACACCATAAGAATTACCTGTCACTGTAATCTTTGAATTCTGGATATCAGAAACCCTTAAGTTGATAACCTTATAATCTGCTGCCTGTCCATTTTGATGGTTTTGAGCACCATCACGCAAATTAACATCTCCAAAGGCACTATTTTCCACAGAGGATAAAACCTCACTATACGGGGAATTACTGGTTTTAAGACCATTATAGATAACACCCATTTCAGCCCCAACAAACACCTCACCGATAATACGACTAACGTCAAAAGCTCGCCTCTCTACCTTGTCACTCTCCATGAGATTACCATTATAGTTATCACTTATCCATAGCGCAACGCTATCGGAAGCCTCAAACTTCCCATTTTTAAAAGATATAGTACCTCCTAACGATAACAAACCAATACTCGTTGTCTCATTTCTGAGATTACTATCTTTATTTTTTAAGCTATTATTAATTTTAACAGTAGTTCCAAGTAGTTGAACTCTTCCCCCTTCTACTGCAACAGCTCCTACTCCTCCCTCTTCCACAGTAACTTCCCCCTGCCTAACCGCTATAACAGACGAATCAACACTAAACAAACCGACTATACTATCACTAATCTCCACATCATTTAAAAAAATCGCTCCCATATCGTCAGCAAAAGCACCTAAAATCGTATATACGATACTCCCTTTATTCATAACGATTTTTCCAGTATTCTGAGCCTGAAGCCCAATAAAGAAACCTTCAATATCTGAATTTTGCAAATAAACTTGTGCTCTTCCTTCTTGACCTTCATCTTTTGTCCATACAGCAACATACTGTGGATTATCTACACTACTTAAAGATAAATTAAGAATTTTCTCTAAACCTATTTCAGATACATTCTCAGAAAAATCGATATCAGTATTTTCAATGCTCACACCACCCAAATTAAGAATTACTTCATCTTCACTAGTACTATCATTCTCCACAGATACAGCAACACCACTATCGTTCATTACCACATCCGCTCCAGCTAAGACATACGCTCCAGCTTTATTACAGTAAATATGATCATATTCCTGCGCACTATTGTTGAAGATATCATCCAATGGTACACCACTCTGTAAAGCATTTATATACATCATACGCTTAACACCCACACCGGACTCTGCCCCACGCCGTGATACATCTCTTGACGTACGCGTACCACTCTGGACCATGTCAGAACTAGGAGGAATATTGCTATGATTATCAGAACAAACAGAAACAGGCTTGAAGGATACTTTAAAAGGAGCTTTATACCCAAAACCACCCACGTTGGATCGCCTCCCCCTTGCTTTTGCAGAATGTTCACTCATAACAGTTGATATAAGTTGTTCAAGTGGACCTGAAACGCTACCACTCGCCATAGAGGCATCCGCCCCTTGTATAAAAAAAAGGATGCTTGTGGTAAGTGCACACATACGTGTACGATTCTTAAATACATTGATCATATGTCAAACTTTCTAAATATAACTTGCAAAGGCACTAGAATTAAGTGAAAATGAGATAAGTGACGTTTTGTAACATATATCAGTCAACTTTACAACATAGTGAAGTTAATTTAGTTATCATACTGTGCATAAAATATCTAAGTTGCGTTTTTAAGTGTACAGAACCTTGTAATTTTATAAAATAAAAGGATAAAATAACGATGATAAAATATCTGAAATGGGCAGCTTCCATTCTAGTTGTGAGTGTAATCTCTACAACATTTTCATGGGCAGAGACGCATGTTAGTGCAAACATAACCATTGATCATGCTTCGGGAACAACCTCTGTTGCAACTTCTCCTCAAAAAGTTGTTGTCTTTGATCTTGCAGCGCTTGACAATATTAATCGTCTTGGTATCAAAGCCGTTGTTGGTGTTCCTGAAGGAAAAAAACCAACCTATCTTCAGCGATTTAATGATGCAAAATATGAAAAAATTGGTACCATTTTTGAACCAGACTATGAAAAGATTGCCACTCTTCAACCTGATCTCATTATTATTTCTTCACGGACACAACCCAAATATCAAGATTTATCCAAAATTGCTCCCACAATTGATCTCACTGTAAGCAATGAAAATTCACTTGAAGATATTAAACGAAATGTGTCTATCCTTGGGAAAATTTTTGGTAAGGAAAAAGAAGCAGCGCAAGAAATTGCAAAACTCGATGAAAAATTAGCAGAAGTCCGTAAAAACACTCAAGGAAAGGGGACAGCGCTTGTACTCATGACCTCTGGTGGAAAGATCAGTGCTTTAGGACCAAAGTCACGTTTTGATATTATTCATTCCTCATTTGGAATTGCTCCTGCAACCGACAAATTAACCGTGCAAAAGCATGGACAACTCATTTCTCCTGAATTTATCCTCGAAACCAATCCCGACTGGTTATTGGTTGTTGATCGAGATGCAGCAATCGGACGAGAAGGACAATCTGCAGCACAACTGCTCAACAATGAGCTTGTTCACCGCACAACCGCTGGAAAACAGAAACAAATTATTTATCTAGACTCTTGGAGCTGGTACCGTGTAAGTGGTGGTCTTACTGGGCTAAATGAAGCAGCACAACAAATCAGTGAAGCCTTTACAAAAAGCGAATAAGTACTCACTTATAATAGTTAAGTAAAATAATGATAATAAATTTAAGAGCAGAAATGATTTATAAAAAATTTCTGCTCTTTTTTGGAAATAACCCGACGTGAAAAATTACTGGATAGTTATAATAGTTCTTACCCTACTCTCTATTCTTAGTATTTTTGTTGGTTATTCTGATATAATACCTTCTGATCTCTTATCAGGTGATCCCCATGCGAGGCTTATTTTCTGGCAAACACGCCTTCCTCGTACAATTTCGATCTTTTTGGTAGGTGCCTCACTTGCACTTTCAGGCATGATTATGCAGTTGCTTGCGCGCAATCGCTTTGTTGAACCATCGACCACTGGAACCGTTGAATCCGCTTCTCTTGGCATAGTTTTTGTAATGATTTTTCTTCCTGATATCCCTGTTTTAGGAAAAATGATGATTGCTGCAGCTTTTGCCATGGCTGGTGCACTCTTTTTTATGTTTTTATCGCGACGGATTCCTCTCAAATCCGCTCTTATTGTGCCACTTACAGGAATCATGCTAGGCTATATTATTGGTTCTTTAACCAATGCTATTGCGGATCATGAAATGTTGCTTCCCTCTCTTCAAGCCTATTTATTCGGCAGCTTTTCGATGATTCTTGAAGGAAAATATGAACTCTTATGGTTTTCTTTTCCGCTTTGCATTCTTGCCTATTTCACAGCAAACCGCTTTACTGTAGCAGGTCTTGGAGAAGATTTAACCAATAATCTTGGACTCAATTATCGTAGTGTTATGCTGTTTGGTCTTTTGATTGTGTCCTCAATTACCGCTGTTATCGTTTGTACAGTCGGCAAAATTCCGTTTGTTGGACTTATTATTCCAAATCTTGTTTCCAATTTTATGGGTGATAATATGCGCCATACTGCTCCTTGGGTAGCAATCAGTGGTGCAGGAATAGTCTTGATCTGTGATATCTTAGGACGAATCATTCATCCTTCTCTTGAAATTCCTATCAGCACTCTGATGGGGGTTATTGGTAGTTTTATTTTTATAATACTGCTTTTACGCTGGAGAAAGCGTCTTGGATAAAAAGAAAACAACAACACTTCTCTTAACAACACTTATAGTAATGGCCGGCACCGTTATTAGTCTTTACATGACATGGAATGTCAATATTTATACTTGGAGTTTCCGCCTTACAAAGCTTATTTCTCTTGTTTTAATTGCATATACGATCGCCATTTCGACTATTTTATTTCAAACAGTCGTCAACAACCGTCTTCTTACTCCTTCTATTATGGGGTTTGATCAGCTTTATATTCTCATCAAAACCATCACGATTTATTTTTTTGGTTCTCTTTCTTTGCCTTTTTTTAATGAAGAAGGACAATTAGTTTTTGAAGCGCTCATTCTCATACTCTTTTCAATAAGCCTTTTTCGTTGGCTTTTTTCGGGAAGTCTCAAAGGACTTCATTTAACGCTTTTGATTGGTGTTGTTTTGGGGGGATTTTTTTTCAGCTTTCGCATGTTTATGCAATTACAGCTGAACCCGGACCAGATGATGAATTTAACAGATATTATGTTTGCTAATTTTAATAAATTCAATACATCATTAGTCAGTTTTGGCACGCTTATTGTCATCATTGTGAGTCTGATTTGTTGGCGTTTCCGCCACTTACTTGATATTCTTGCTCTAGGGCGCGAAATAGCGCTCAATCTTGGGGTTAATTATCACAAAGCTGTTACAGCACTTCTTATATTTGTTTCTATTTTTGTGTCTATTTCCACAGCACTTGTTGGACCGGTAACCTTTTTTGGATTGTTAGTTGCCAATCTTTCTTATGAACTTTCACCCCAGACAAAACATGCTATTGTTGTGCCGGTTGCAGTATTATTGGCTATCATTTGTCTGGTTGGTGGACAATTTATTTTAGAGCAAATTTTCCATATGGCGGGACGCTTAAGTTTTATCATTGAATTTTGTGGCGGCATTGTCTTCTTAACATTATTGATGAAGGGAAAAGTAAAATGATTGAAATCAATCATCTTTCCAAAGCTTATGGAGCTAGATTGATTATCGATGATTTATGCCTTCATCTGCCAAAAGGGGGAATTATTTCTCTTATTGGCCCCAATGGTTCTGGAAAATCAACACTTTTGATGCTGATAAGACGTCTTTTATCAAGCCATAAAGGGTCGATTAACATTGATGGCTTTGATATTGATAAAATACCACACGATATTTTGGCTCAAAAACTCTCACTCCTGCGCCAAGACAATCCTTTATCCATTCGCCTAACCGTATATGATTTAGTAAGTTTTGGGCGATATCCTTACTCCAAAGGGCGATATAATAAGGAAGACAAACAGTTTATTGACAGTGCCATCCGATATCTTGGCTTACAAGATCTAAAAGACCACTTTTTAGATGAGCTCTCTGGCGGACAACGCCAACGTGCTTTTATCGCGATGATCATTTGCCAAGATACAGATTACCTTCTCTTAGACGAACCCTTGAATAATCTTGACATGAAACATTCTATATCCATGATGAAACACTTACGTCGCACAGCTGACGAGCTCAAAAAAACCATTCTTATCATCATGCATGATATCAATTTTGCTTCATCCTATTCAGATATGATCGTTGCACTCAAAAATGGTAAAGCCGCTTATTGTGGAACTCCAAAAGAAATCATGAAGCCAGAGATTCTGAAAGATATTTATGATGTTGATATCCAAATCAAAATGATCGAAGATATCCCCATTGCTTTTTATTATCAATGAATTCTTCTTAAAATGAATATTGAAAGACTCTTTTTTATGCTGATGTGTTTTATGCTTGCGTGCATGATAAAATCTGCTAAAAGTGACCCAATTTCTATATTGGGGAATAGTTTAATGGTAGAACAGCGGACTCTGACTCCGTCAATCTTGGTTCGAATCCAGGTTCCCCAGCCAGTATTGATGTAGCTTGTCAGCAGGTTTTGCAGAATTTGACACCAGGTTTTGCAGCAATTCATTTTTAAAATTCACGTCTTTTTTAAAAAATTAAAGGGGTTTTCAAAGGGTCTTCAAAGGTCTTTCAAAGGGCGTTTTAAGATGCATAATTTTTGGTGAGAGCCTCTTGGATTTTTTCTAAGATATTACGATTATCTTCTCTCTTCCAGATCGCTAAAGCGTGTAAAATCGGATTGAAAGGCAAGAGGAACGACGCCTGTCGGGCCATGACGTTGTTTGGCTATAATAACCTCAGCTTTGCCCTTGGCTTTCTCCATTGCCTCTTGCCATTTACTATACTCAAGGGAGCCTTCTTTGGGTGCTTCATTTTTGAGATAATATTCTCCACGATAAACAAACGGCACAACATCGGCATCTTGTTCAATGGAACCTGATTCTCGTAGATCGGCAAGCTGGGGACGTTTATCTGTTCGGTTTTCAACTTGGCGTGAAAGCTGTGAAAGAGCAAT
>NZ_CALW02000058.1 GCF_000312565.1 Bartonella rattaustraliani AUST/NH4 | reverse complement strand
TGGGAAAGTTTATGGTCATGCCATGGTTTTTAAGCGTGCGAAAATTTATGGTGAGGTCTATGGGCATGCTCGCGTGAGTGGCACGGCTGAAATTTATGGTTCTGTTTATGATAGAGCAAAGATTTCCCACAATATTAAGGTTTGGGGTAAAGTCTATGGTACTGCCATTCTCGATAAAAAAAGCAAAATAAGCTCTATTAAAAATCATCAGGAGGTTTATAGAGGACGTAAAATTGTTGATATTAAAAACAACAAATAACGAGGCATGGGGGGCGCCTTTTATTTTTTAAACATCTTAACAAGAGAACATTCAAAAAAGAAAGCCGTGCCATGATATGACGCGGCTTTCAAATAACGATTCTGATGATTAAAATTAAATCATCCACAATGGAGTCATGGACGCATATATACAAAACGTATCATATTGCAAGCTCTTTATTGTCATTATGAAACGTTATCCAAAAAAGCATAAAACGTTCTTGTTATATTTGATATGAAGAGAGACACTGTGAATACAGCATTTACGATAAAACCTATTGAGTAGATTAAAACGTTTTGTAAGGTCTCTATCAATCCAATCAAGAATAAATGCGTTGGTAAGTGTAAATTAGCAATAAAACCCGCTCTTTTGATTTTATGCTTGTAAATGTTGGTTTTGAAAGCAATCCCTCATAAGACAATAAACAACGGCTTGTTTCAACTATGCCTAATTGTGATATCCAGAGAATATTTGAGAACTTAACGAATCCAAATTTGGTGCCGTTGATTTACTGAGACCAAAATTGGGCTTAGTGATTTCAGTGGCACTTATGCGTGATATTAAGAAAATGCTTGAAAAATTATACTTCTAAAGTAGATAATCCCAATTTTGGGGATACCTATCAAAAGCCGCTTTATATTTTAGCTAGCAAAATTAACCGCTCCCAATTTTAAAGGCGTTGTTATTTTAGAGCTAACAATTTTTAACGTTATAAACAATTTTTAACGCCCAATCCTCTTTTAGAAATTTTACTGCCATAAGCAATTCAATTGTTAAGATGTGATTTAAACACGTGCAATTATGTTGATTGGATAATTCAAACGATTGCCTCCCTAATAGTAACTATCGATTTTATGATTAAAACGTATTATTAAATTGTTATGAATGATTACTGCTTTTGAATGCCCACATGCGTTATAAGATTTGTGTCATGATTTGCTTTTCATACTTTATTTATACATGGCAATTGTTGATAAAAAAGGGTCAATTGAATCATATACAAAAGTGTGGATTCTTAAGTGGATTCGTATAAAATAATTGCATACAAACTATTGACTTTATTTTGTTTTTTATGATAATATCCCTCTGCGCATAAAAAGGACACGCTGGCACCATCATTCTCTTTACCAACTTATAGTATATTGACCAACGCATAAAATGCGACATCCCTTGTATAAAGGCAATTCATGAAGAGCATTTTTCTTCCCTTTTCTCTCGTTTTACCCCATGTGCAACCACACTTACGACGTACAAGAAAAATGAGCAAAATTGATTCAACATAAAGAAGTTTGAAATGAGAAATCTTATGGGTATTCGGGATTATATTTCAAACGGTATAACGACAAATTATACTTATGAATCAATATTTTGCACGTAAAAAATAAAAAAATCGGTAAAGAGAATATCACGCCCCACCTGTTACCTTGTATCAGTCCTATACCTTGCATCGGTTAGAAAAGATAAGAAACATCCAATAAATTTTACATGACACCTCTCACACACTTCTGTAAAATGAGGAGTGAGAAACGAGAGATTTTTTAAAGCAACAATTTCATTTGTAAATGAAAACTTCATTTTTATAGGGTGTAAAATCTTCTTATATGGAAGGCTTTTTATTTTATCTCCTTTTTAAACTAAAAAAATCCCAATATCCTTTTTACGAACGACCTTAATACAAGAACGAGGACAAAATTGGAAGGCGTAACATAGAATGATAGAAACAATTTGCCAATGAGCAATTAAAGAAAACTCAGACTCTCGCGCTTTAAAAAGGAAAAGCACCCATTAGAAAAATTTTCATTTTCAACGATTCCCTTAAAAAATTATTCTATCTTATCCTAAAAGTTATCGCCACCTCATCAGGAATGATCACAATCCAACATCGTTGAACCACTCCTTATACAGATTGTTTCAAAGAATGAAACGAAAAGTAAAACGCCCTGATAAAACAAGAAACACTCTTCTCTAAATGACAACAATAATCCTACAAGAGAAATAACAACACCAAGTATACTCCCTGCTATTAAGGAAGCAAGCAACGAGACAACACCGACAGTATCCCAAATCGCTGTAGGTAAAGAAACTTTATCGCTTTTTCCAAAAACCAATCCATCTTGCTCCTCCACATCACGAATAACTCCCAGATCGACTGCTCCCCTCATTATATTTTCTCTAATGCAACAACATCTCCTCTTTCTTGAAATTGCGTTTGCGCAATACCCGCATGACTCTCTATAGTCTGTGTAAAACAAAGAATAAATACTGTAAGGGTATATGGACATAACCGATTTTAAACACTTTAAACATAGCTTTCTTTGCTCCTCTTTTTCTTTACTGAAAAAGTAAAAGAACATTTACAGTTATAAAAACCAATATTTCTATATGTATAGTATAAACTATTTATACATCATCTAAAGAACTATTGCGCAATATAATACATTATGTTGTAAATGTAAATACATATAACACAAAATAATTATATATATACAAAAATCATATTATTTTATTTAACTATAACAAGACAAAAATGAAATACTATATCTCGTATATAAGATGACATGATTGATAAAAACTTTAAAAAACTTCTCAGTGCATGAAAAAATATCGATATTTGACTATTTTTATAAATAAAAAATAAAAGATTCATTATGATACATAAAAGTAAAGTCTCCTCTGCTTTCATAATTTTATGCTTCTCTTGAAGCTTTATATTTTGTTCGTTTTTGTCAATACAACACGACCTCAATACAAAAACACATTGCCTCTTAAATAAATCGCACCATTATTTCTCAAGGAATCAACTCATCTATCACCCAAACGGTTAAATCAATAAAACGCAAAGGATTGAGGTTCTTCTCACCCACATTCATCATATTGTATAATGATTCCAACTCTATTTTTCTTCTCCATGAAATGCGTTCATCAACCTCTTTCCGATGACGTAGTTGCACCTGATACAAGAATTTTGCTCACAATACACACTTTTCCTGCAGAAATTTAAAAAACCTTTAAGACACTTTCAAAAATAAAATTGACTGATGAACATTTCTATTTTTTTACCACATTTATACCATGCCTTGTGCCAGCCAATCATGTAAACTAGAGTAAAAATCATGGGGACATGCCTCAAGCCCAGTTTTTTTCATGTAATGTGAATGCCCGCCTTCTGCAAGAGGACCGCAACCGGAGGCAAAAAAAGAAACTCGTTACGCGTGAGAGAGCACACTTGTTTCAAAATTTCTAATGCTTCTGTTGATAAGAGGACGCGAAATTCTGTTGTCGTATCACGTCTTCCTTTCATAATCTTGAGCCAAGAATAGTCTATATATTCCCTTCAATCTGATCTTCACAAATACGACACACAGGATTGCTACGAACACCCGTAAGGATAAGCAAACGCAAAGTCAATTATGTGAGGGGTTGTTGTTTGACAAAGTGTTTTATAAAAAGCCCGCACATCTTTCCAAACCATTGCAGGTTTATTCATAGTTTTATGGCGTTATTTTCCTATTGTCGAGCCAAGAACAGTCCATATATTCCCTTCAATCTGATCTTCACAAATACGACGCAAAGGATTGCTACGAACACCCGTAAGGATAAGCAAACGCAAAGCCAATTGTGGGAGGGGGATTGTTTGACAAAGTGTTTTATAAAAAGCCGGCACATCTTTCCAAGCCATTGCAAGTTTATTCATAGTTGTATGGCGTCATTTTCCTATTGTCGAGCCAAGAACAATCCATATATTCCCTTCAATCTGATCTTCACAAATACGACGCAAAGGATTGCTACGAACACCCGTAAGGATAAGCAAACGCAAAGCCAATTGTGGGAGGGAGGGTTGTTTGACAAAGTGTTTTATAAAAAGCCCGCACATCTTTCCAAACCATTGCAAATTTATTCATAGTTTCATGGCGTTATTTTCCTAAGAGAACGCATGCTTTGACTGTTGCTTGTAAATCAACATCCAGTCCCAATGCAGCAGCATGTTTGAGACAAAGATTAAGACGCATGAGTGCCCTCTCTACTGTTGCAGCTTTTGTATGCCATATGGGGGCTAGTATATTGCGTATATCTGTTTGCGTGATTTCTAAAAATGGGAAGACAGCCTCATTTGGGGAATACATGAAGTTGTAAAGGTGAAAATCAGCTCTAGCTTTATCATCTCATTTTAATTCAGCTTTACGGCTTTCAAAAATACCCACTGCAATCTCTTTAAGAGAATGAAGATACCGCATTGCCTCACACTTTTGTTTCTCAGGTTCTTTAATGGGATCACATCCTTCACGTAAAACAGAACACCACCCACGTTACACATTCACGGGCTTATTTTAAAGGAACCTCTCTTAGAGTTCCCAACTCTATTTCGCGGCGCTGTTTTAGTGAATTGTATAACGATAAAGTCTGTATACTAATAAACCTATTGAGAACTACCATTTTCACGCTTCTCAAAGGATAAACCCGTATCATTATTCCCTTTACCAACTCATGGTCTATTAACCGACTTATAGTATATTTACGAGCTCATGAGATTGCGACACTCCTTGCATGAAAGCGGTTCATAAGAAACATTTTTTCTCCTTTCCTCACTCATTTTATCCACATGCTAATCCCGCTGATAGTGTAAAACCAAGTGAACAAAACTGCCTCAGTAGAAAGAGGTTTGAAAGGAGATAATATTACGGATATTCGGGGGTATGATTTAAGGTAAAAAAAACGGAAAATAATTGTTATAAATCAATATATTAATGCCTCATGCCTCATGCCTCATGCCTCATGCCTCATGCCTCATGCCTCATGCCTCATGCCTCATGCCTCATGCCTCATGCCTCATGCCTCATGCCTCATGCCTCATGCCTCATGCCTCATGCCTCAATGCCTCATGC
>NZ_CALW02000059.1 GCF_000312565.1 Bartonella rattaustraliani AUST/NH4 | reverse complement strand
TAACAATGAATGGGCATTTTATTGAATCAATACTCAAAAACCTAAAAACACTTTATGATAAGCAAGCCGCTTACAAAACGACCTTCCTGCTTTTTTAAATAGATTGGCTATCTTTAGAGGCTCTCATATGACAGAAGCGCGGTGTCTTATGAAGGCTCGCTAGGTACCTCTTATAAGACAATTCACAAAAATCATTCAATAATAAAGAGCTATGCTTTTAAAGCTAAAAATATGACTTCTAAGAGCGTTTGTAAATTTTATGCAATATAGAGAGGCAAATAACGAAAAAGCTTAAGCAAGCCGTTAATATAGAATCTAAAACACGCAATAAAATAGAAACTGTTTATAAGAAGATGACAATATTTATACACAACGTATTTAAAAAAATACAAAAAATATCAAAAAAGATAAAATATTAATTGACAATAAATGAGTATTTTGATAAATAGATACTCAAGTGCTTAACAACACTAAACCATTAGCGGTTAGGTTACGTAACGACCTTTCCTATGTTTTATATACTGGCTTTCTTTTATGCTCTTGTTAGCATATAAGTGATTTTGCCGGGTGTGGTTACACCATACAATACCCTCACGGGGAAAGTGTAACGACGGACTAATGGCCGTGTTTGTTAGCACCCGGCGCCCTTATGGGTGTCGATAACAAACATTCAAACCATTAGGAGTTCATTATGAACAATACAGTTATATCTTCCATTACAAACGAATCCGCGTCTACTCAGATTGAAAAAAAATATGAACTCACAGATCAAACCATTCTTCGTGAAGGTAAAAAGCTTTATCGCATTAAAGCTTTAAGAGACTTTAGTGATGTTAAGGCTGGTCAACTTGGGGGCTATATCGAAGATGAAAGTAATCTCTCTCATGATGGCAATGCATGGGTTTACGATAACGCCATTGTTGTAACCCCTGGGCGCGTTTCCGAAAATGCACGCGTTTATGGCAATGCTGGCGTGGGGGGCTTTGTATATGGCAATGCCCATGTTTACGGTTTTGCAAAGGTTTTTGCCAATGCCCATGTCTATGGCAATGCACATGTTTTTGATAGTGCAAAAATTGTAAGTAAAGTGCATGTTTATGAAAATGCCAATGCATGCGGCATGGCTATTGTTACTAAGAATATTTGTGGTGATACAATAGAGAATGTTTATACAGAACGTCTTTCACCTTATGGGGAAATTTGCTTTGTTATGTGCCGCCCTCATCGCAAAACAACCTAATGAATGACGGCGTGCGGGGGCGCCCCTCCTTTAAACATCTCATTTTAAAATTTAAATCTCTTTATAAAGGAATTGTGCTATGCAAAAAAGTTTGCACTCACAAATGAAACGCGTGTATTTAATAATCAAACTCTTTATCGCATTAAAGCATTAAAAGACTTTGCTGATGTTAAGGCTGGCGATCTAGGCGGCTTTATTGAAAGTGAAAGCAACCTCTCTCATGATGGCAATTGCTGGGTTTATGATAATGCTCTTGTTTTAAATCCAGCCCATATTTATGAAAATGCTAAAGTTTTTAATAATGCTATTATAATGGGCTTGGTTTATGGCAATGCCCATGTATGCAACCGTGCCCGCGTTTATGCCAATGCTCATGTTTATGACAATGCACACCTTTCTTATAATGCTTGGGTTTGTGGGCGGGTTTATGGCAATGCAAAATTATCAGGAAATGCTCGTATTCATAGAGATGCTGATATTTATGATCATGCTATTATCAGTGGCTCTGCTAAAATTTATGGCAAGGTTTATGGCTCTGCTCATGTGGGGGGGTATACTGAGGTCTACGGCTCTGTTTATGGCAATGCAAAAGTGACTGGCTATCACACTATTAGAGGTTTGGTGCATGGCAATGCGAGGTTAAAAAGAGATGGTAATTCATATGTCAAACAAAACGTTTATTATGCATATGGGATTCCTGAGGATTGTGAAATTTATGAAAACGATACCGTTGTAAAGATTATTGAAAATAAAGCCGCATAATAACACTAC
>NZ_CALW02000060.1 GCF_000312565.1 Bartonella rattaustraliani AUST/NH4 | reverse complement strand
CTATTTGGAACTTCAGAAAAATCTAAACATTCAAGTTATCTTTGGTAATCCTCCTTATTCTGTGGGACAAAAGAGTGAAAACGATAATGCAAAGAATACCTCTTATCCCATATTAGATAACCGTATTCGCGAAACCTATTCCGCTCAATCGAAAGCAATGAATAGGCAAGCACTTTACGACAGCTATATCCGTGCACTTCGTTGGGCTAGCGATCGTATAAAAGACTGTGGTATTATTGGCTTTGTCACAAATGCAGGTTTTGTAGATGCAAATGCTATGGCTGGTTTACGCAAGTGCCTTGTTGAAGAGTTTAGTAGCCTTTATATTTTCCACTTACGGGGGAATGCACGGACTTCAGGTGAACAGCGTAAAAAAGAGAGTGGTGGAATTTTTGGTGAGGGGTCTCGAGCCCCTATAGCGATTTCCATTCTTGTCAAAAATCCAGAATCTCAACAGCGTGGTAAAATATATTTTCGTGATATTGGTGATTATCTCAATAGAAAAGAAAAACTTGCAATAATAGAGTCTTTTAAAAGTATTGATGGTATTACACAAAAACAAGGTTGGCAAATAATTACACCAGATAAACATGGTGATTGGATAAATCAACGTGATAACAGTTTCAAAACATTTTTAGTACTAGGTATTAAAAAAGGGGATGATAAAAAGCTTTTTGAGACTTATTCTCTTGGTATTTCAACCAGCCGTGATGCTTGGGTATATAACTCAAGCTGTGAGGCTTTAGCAAAAAACATGAGCAATATGATTGGCTTTTATAATAGCGAAGTAGAACGTTTTAATGAAGCTTATGAGCATGCTAATCGCGAGACACGTAAAAAGGCTGTAGACAGTTTCGTAAACTCAGATGCAAGTAAAATTAGCTGGAGTTATAATATCAAGCAGGAATTAGTAAGAGGAAATTTTTCCGAATTTGAAAGTGGTTGCTTAGTTCAAAGCCTTTACCGTCCTTTTACACAACAGTGGCTTTATTACAATCGCACTCTCAATGAGAGAGTTTATCAAATGCCGCATATATTTTCGATGAGACAAACCGTTGAAAATAGAGTGATACAACTTGCAGGAATCGGGGCAATGAAAGGTTTTTCTGTACTGATGACGAATACAGTGCCTAACTATGATGCAATAGAAAAATGTCAATGCTTTCCACGCTATATTTACGAAGAATCTGCAGTTTCAAAAGATAAAAATACCAAGCAGTCCCATTTATTTGAAAGCTCTATAAAGAATAATGAAGCTATTGGTTTACAAAGGCGTGATGCACTTACTGATGAAGGATTAGAATATTTTAAAGCGGCTTATCTTGGTGAAACCATAACAAAAGATGATCTATTCTATTATGTTTACGGTATTTTGCATTCAGAAGATTACCGTGCTCGTTATGCTGATAACCTCTCTAAAGAATTGCCTCGTATCCCTTGTGTGAAAACCGCTGAAGATTTTTGGGCTTTTGTTAAAGCAGGACGTAAACTGGGTCACTTGCATGTCAATTATGAAACTGTAGCACCTTATCCAGTAATCTTTAAAAAGGGTGATCCAAAACTGACTGATATTTCTAATCCTGAAGAATTTTATTATGTTACAAAAATGGAATTCGCAAAAGTTAAGAAGTGTAAGGAAAAAGATAAATCTACTGTCATTTATAATCGTCATATCATCATGACAGATATTCCTCTTGAAGCCTATGAATATATTGTTAATGGGAAACCTGCTCTTGAATGGATTATGGAACGTCAATGTGTAAAGACTGATGAAAAAAGTGGCATTGTTAATGATGCCAATCTCTATGCCGTTGAGACCATTGGCAACCCTGCTTACCCACTAGAGTTATTTCAAAGGATTATTACCGTAAGTTTAGAAACAATGAAAATTGTGAAAAAACTACCAACATTAGACATAAGAGAAACCGAATAACTTATAAAGCATGCTCACATGATGGGTATGCTAACCTCACAAGGGGTATAGAGTCTTATAACTATAAGTTTTATACCCCCCTTTATACATTGCTTACATACAATCTTTAAAGAGATAGTTTATATGCGTTATTCTAAAAAGAAATCATTTGCACTTTTAAACACTCTTTTTTGGATTGCTTTAAGGCTTTTCAGAAACCCCTTCCTCTATAAGATCAGATTTTTTTACATTGCCTGTAAGAGATTATATCGTAATCTAAAATAAATTAAAAAATAGGGGTAAAAGAGA